>NZ_JBHFNU010000016.1:0-302209 GCF_041929145.1 Aerosakkonema sp. BLCC-F183
GGCGATCGCTTCTTACGCTCGCGCTTTAGCTATTAAACCAGATTTTGATTTAGCCTGGAACAATCGGGGAGTTGCGCTAGCTAATTTAGGACGCTATGAAGAGGCGATCGCTTCTTACGCTCGCGCTTTAGCTATTAAACCGGAACCATACCAAGCCTGGTACAATAAAGCTATCTGTTATGCTTTGCAAGGTGATGTTAATAAGTCAATTGAAAATTTGCAAAAAGCGATCGATCTAAATCCAGAATGGCGAGAAGATGCAAAAACCGATTCCAACTTCGATCGCATTCGTGACGATAAGCGTTTTCATCAATTAATTCAAAACCTTTAGCATCAGGTTTATCCTAGATTATTTGGCCGAAAGAAGTCGGTTAAAGCATACTATTTCAATGGTAATCATCAAGAAATTTCTCCGAATATCGAGCTTTGTCCGAGTATTCCCCAGCCAATCCAAAATCCTCTCATCCAAAATCCAAAATCTTTAGGGGTGTTAGGTGCGATCGTCCTGTCCAGACTTAGGTAAAATTGGATTGGAGCATCTATCTATTAAGGTCGCAGACAACCCGATGAATCTTGCCATTCCTCAAACTGGAAAAGTTTTACCTCAAACGCCATTAGGCAGAAAATTAGCCAAATAACACTCACCCACGCCAAGCAACAGCAATAGCTGCTACTGTCAGGTAATATCTACCGCAGTCAGGTGCTGACGAAACCGGGTGCGATCGCGCTAGATGCGATCGCCTCTCTAGTAAAATCAATTCAATAGATTCTTAAGCCACCTTTGCAGTGGAAAACTCTTATGACTAGCTTAGACCGCTACGAGAAGGCTAATGCTAATAGCGATAAAAACCAGGGCGCTCGGTCCGAAAACCATAATCTTTGGTACAAACAAGGCGAAACGCTGGCTAACTTAGGTCGCTATGAAGAAGCACTCGCCAGCTTCGATAAAGCAATAGAAATGCAACCCGATTACCGTGCGGCTTGGGTTTTCCGAGGCGTTGTGCTAATTCATCTAAAACGTTATGAAGAAGCTCTATATAGCTGTAACAAAGCTATAGAAATTCTACCAGAAGACAAAGAAGCTTGGACTTTTCGAGGTGCTGCATTATCTCACTTGGGACGCCACGACGAAGCATATCATAGCTACAACAAGGCATTGGGAAAAGAAGAGTCTCGGTGCAGGAAAATACTGCGTCAGCTCGTCAGACCTTTAAGGAAAAAGAGATCGATCCAGATCTCTCCCACAGAGTAGAAGCACTTCCGTACTATTAGTTAAAATGGACGAGTAAACAATCTCTAGACAATTTAAGGAACTAAACTATTATCGAAACGATTTACGGCAACCTTCAAGGTTTAAAATCCAGTGAGATAAAGCAGTTGCAGAAGCTGTACCATCAGCGCTTACCGGGCGATCGCATCACTACGCCTGAATTTGCCGAGCGCTTGGGTGACATCAGCACCGACATCAACCAACCGGTGTGCGCTTACCTCAACCGTCGGGGACAGGTGATTCGTGTAGGTGTGGGGACTCCCCGACAAACACAAATTCCACCCTTGGAACTACCCCGTTACGGTGCAGAACGATTGAGCGGTATTCGCTGCATTGCGACCCAACTCAAATCGGAAATCCCGAACGAAGTCGCTTTAACTGCAATGGCAATTCAACGTTTAGACGCTTTGGTTATTTTAACAGTAAGCGGATCGGGTTTTGAACGGCGCGGCGGGGGAGCTTTTGGCTACGTCAAAGAAAGCTATCTCGCACATCTTATCCCCAATACTGTCCCGACGGAAGATGGTTCTGGGGAAGTTTTGCATCCCCAAAATGCTTGGACTGTATCGTCGCCGATGAGTTTGGAAGTGCTGTGCAAGCAAGATTTTCTGGAACTGGTGAACAGTCTGGAAGCTGAGTTCGAGCGGGAATTTGTCGCACAGCAAGTAGAATTGGATCGCGATCGCGTCCTGCTAGTAGGCGTGATGACCGATCGGATGACCCAGGAAGAATTCCAAAACACGCTCAACGAGTTGGCGCGTTTGGTGGATACCGCCGGGGGAGAAGTATTGCAAAGCTTATACCAAAAGCGACCGCGTTTGCATCCTCAAACAGTCGTCGGTGAAGGAAAAGTGCAAGAAATAGCTCTCACCGCCCAAACATTGGGAGCAAATTTAATCGTATTCGATCGCGACCTTTCACCCGCGCAAGTTCGCAACTTGGAAACTCAAATCGGTATTCGAGTAGTCGATCGCACCGAAGTAATTCTAGATATCTTTGCCCAACGCGCTCAATCCGGTGCTGGGAAACTGCAAGTCGAACTAGCCCAGTTAGAATATATGCTACCGCGACTGACTGGGAGAGGTCAAGCCATGTCTCGGTTAGGCGGCGGTATCGGTACTAGAGGGCCGGGTGAAACTAAACTGGAAACAGAACGTCGCGCTATTGGGCGGCGTATCGCCAGATTGCAGCAAGAAGTGAACCAACTGCAAGCACATCGATCGCGTTTGCGACAAAACCGTCAGCACAAAGAAGTACCATCGATCGCTTTAGTTGGATATACCAACGCAGGCAAATCTACATTATTAAATGTATTGACAAATGCCGAAGTTTATACAGCCGACCAACTATTCGCTACCCTTGACCCCACCACACGACGCTTGATCGTTCCTAGCAGTAGCGGGGAACCCCTACCAATAGTCGTCACCGACACAGTAGGGTTCATTCACGAATTACCTCCCGCATTGATGGATGCCTTCCGCGCCACCTTAGAAGAAGTCACGGAAGCTGACGCCTTGCTTCATGTGGTGGATCTTTCTCATCCCGCATGGCAAAGTCAGATTCGATCGGTTATGGCAATTTTATCGGATATGCCAGTAACTCCTGGCCCCGCTTTGATTGCATTTAACAAGATCGATCGCGTGGATAGCGATACATTGGCGCTGGCGCAAGAAGAGTATCCCCAAGCGGTGTTTATTTCCGCGTGCGATCGTTTAGGTTTGGAAACCTTGCGACAAAGAATGGCTCAACTCGTTGAATACGCAATTTCCCGTTGATAAAGGGTAAAAGAAAAAAGGAAAAGGGAAAGGAAATCAAAAATTCCTCTCCCTTTTTTTGATAATTAGGCTGTTAGGGAAAGGCTTTCGATCGAAAACCTTTCACCTTTACCATTGCGGCTAACCTAAAACGAAATCTGTAGATGCGATCGCACTAGCTTGAATACCAGTCAGAGAAGCCAAGACCTCATTGCTGCCTGTAATGCCAATTAAAGCCGCGCCTGTGCCTTGGGTAATGCTGAGCTGCTCAAAAGTCAGACCCTTAGTTAAAACCATCAAATCTTCACCTTTTTTGAAGTCTTGGATGGTGTCAGTGCCGGTGCCCACAGCTAAAACAAAGCGATCCTTCCCATTTTCACCGATCAGAAGGTCGTTGCCGAGATCGCCGCTGAGCAAATCATCGCCAGCCCCCCCAATTACAGTATCGTTTTGTTTCCCTCCATAAAGACTATCGTCGCCCAGATCCCCGTAAAGAACATCCTGACCGTCATTCCCGTAAACCCAGTCATTACCCTTACCGCCGCGCACGGTATCGTCGCCTAGATCCCCGTAAAGGACATCCTGACCGTCATTCCCGTAAACCCAGTCATTACCCTTACCGCCGCGCACGGTATCGTTGCCTAGATCCCCGTAGCACGTATCTTGGCCTTCATTACCAAAAATCAGGTCATTACCCTTACCGCCGCGTACTAAATCGTCGCCCACATCGCCGTAAAGGACATCCTGGCCTTCATTGCCAAAAACCTGGTCGTTATCCTTACCTCCGTGTACCATATCGTCGCCCAGGTCACCGTAACATACATCCTTCTCCTGGTTGCCGTTGATCTCGTCGTTATCCTTACCGCCGCGCACTAAATCGTCGCCCCTACCACCAAAGAGCATATCTTTACCCTGGTTGCCGTTGATCTCGTCATCCGAGGAGAGACCGTATACGGAGTCGTTACCCCGATCGCCCATTAAGTTGTTAAAACCGGTATCCCCATAAATCACGTCATCGCCAGTAGTTTCCAGACGGAAATTGGATGAGCTATTCAGGGATTGAGCGATATTCTTTTCCTGGAGGCGAATTAATTCAGGTTGACCGGAAGCGCCCAGAGCAAATATGACCGGTTCACCCCTAGATAACCCAGCAATATCAGCAAAGGTGCCAGAGATTTCTTGAATATTGCCATCAGGGGTAAACTCTTTGTCCATACGCAGGACTGCGGGTATACCCATTTCCTCACCTTCTGCGGCTTGAGTTTCACCTCCCTCGGCACTCTGATGGCCTTGTGCAGCTTGCATTCCGCCACTCTCTTCGCCGTGACCTTCTCCTCCAACCAGAGTAAATATTTTGATTGCCTCGTGACCTTGAGGGACATTACCTACCGCCATTGTCGTGATATTGGCGTGATAGGTTTGCACGTTCTCTTCATTGGGAACATCTGGTCGCTGGAGTACGTAGCCGGATGTCACCTTAATCTCGCCATTGTAATCGCCGTAAGGCTGGAAAGTTTCGGATAAGAGTTTTGTTTCTGCTGCGGTCTGTTGGCCATCCAGGTTACCCATTTGATTGATGGCCAGACCGCTGTAAATTTCTACTAACCCTCGTCCGCCCTGACCTTGACCGACAATAATGTCGTCAAAGTTATTTCCATCGATATCGCCAACAGCGAGGTTGATTGTGCCACCGAAGTTTGTTTCGGAGCTAAATGGGTTAATCCGAGTCATCAGATGGTAATCCAGACCGCTGTAAACTTCAATTACAGGATTGCCATCCCCAGCAGCGCCTACGATGATATCGGCGTGACCGTCGCCATCGACATCGCCTATTGCCAAGGATGTCTTTGTATTAGCGCCAATAGCCACGTTTTGGAAAGGAGTTAACTTACCGAGAAGCAGTTGTGAGTCGTCACCGTTAAATTTCTGAATGCCTTTCTCTTGCTGTTCGATCAGCTTTTTGCCATCAAATACTTTAACGGTAAACTTAGTCTCACCGCCAACCAAACTAGATTGTACGGTGATGACATCTGTGATGTTATCTGTGACGTACTCGTTGCCAGTTTCTTGTTTGAAATTGACATCGCCAATCGCGAGTTCAACCCCTCCTTTGAAAGTGTCCCCGTAGGGCATCAAATCGATACTTTGAAGCGGATCGTTTGCCCGATGTAGCTTTACTTGTCCAGTAGAGTTACCGTCAGCGGCTAAACCTAACCAGGTGTCTTTCGTATTCAGAACTACCCGTACAGGTGCCATCATTCCGGCATCTTCATGGAAGAGGATGTGACAGTGATTTACGTAAGTACCGGGGAAGTCCTCGAACTTCATCAGGACTTTGACTTCTGATGGCTCGCCATTAAATGCTGGTGTACCGTAGGGGTTTTCTGGAGTGGGTGGAGTGTTCGGATCGTAGGTGGGAGGTATGAGAACCGTATCGCTCAATACGCCATCGAGGTAAGCATTTTTGATTTCACTGACAGGGATACCGTTGATTTCCAGAACTGTAAAGTCATTTTGGTGAATGTGGAAGGGGTGCCATTCTCGTAATGGAAGGTCTAAACCCTTCTCTTTAAGATACGAATCGCTTAAGCCAGATATATTTTCGATCGTCCATACTTCCGTCGCTCCGACCATTGGCATCGCGAGCGGAACTTGGCTATTAGCGAATGTGGTGGCAAAAAACTCCCCGTTAATGCCATAAGTTCCCTCGAATGTATCTACTTCCGTATCCTTGAGAACAGGTGGTATCTTACCTTGTGAGATTAAATAGTCGAGCGCCCCGCCGGCATTAGCTGACCAAGTAAATGTACGGGGGCGATCGAACTCACCATTTCGCGCTGCTGCAACCCGTTCGTCTATTTCCTGGGCTTGCTCTTCTAAGGTGTCATATATTTCCGGAAAAGCACCCCTGGGCGTCGGATTCCCCCCCACTTCAACGGTTGCCAATACTTGCGATCCCCAAATTAAGTGACCGTCTTGGAAACCCTTATCTTTAGTAAGTGATGGGGCATTATCCCCCATTATTTCTTCTGTGGCGTTCGACAAGAAGTAATATTTTCCCGGTTGCTCGAACCAGGTTTGTATAGATAATCTTTGGCCAGAACTTAAGATTGGCAGTTCTGTTAGTTCTCTTCTGTTATCAGCTACTACTCCAGAAGAATCCCCATCAATCGCCACCAAGATCATTGGCTGAGTAATCAGATTTTGCCCGTCATCTCTGACTAATTGAATAACGTGGAAAGCATTGCTGTCCATGTTGGCAAAAGTAAACAGATTCCATGCACCAGTCTGAATATCGAGGGTGGGATTGTATTGACCGTTAACTGTGTGAATTATATTCTCGACAGGTTCTCCTAACGGCCCGCCGCCATATGGAAATAAGGGAGGTGCTCCGCCTGTCGGCTGTTTGGGATCGTAATTCCCTTCCGCAGGTTTGGCATTGTAACCCATGAAAGAGGCGTCCGATCGTTCGTAAATATTTTCGCCGTTTTCGTTTCCTAAAACTTCTAGTGGCGTACCCGCAGGAACTACCTTTGTGGGGTCTTGGTTTAAAGGATCGTTGGCGCTACCTACGCGATCGACTTGCTGGATTCCAAAAGTCTGAAGCGCCATAAAGTACATGGGTCTTTCTTTTGGGTTCCATTTCGCTAGGTCTGGCAGGTCGGCAGGAGGTGCAATTAGCAAATTACCGCCTAATCCGGAGGCAACTTTTTCGTTTGTGTTGCCATGCAGGTGCGGGTGATACCAGTCCAATCCGATAAAATGGTTGTCGGGAATCTTAATACTGACAGGCCAGCTTTCTCCTGGTTTCACCGATATCAGAACGTTATCTCCATCCCCTACAGGCGAAACGTGCAGCCCGTGGGTATGCAAGTTCGTTGTTATTTCCTTTCCTAGTGCTGAATCCTCTAAGTAATTTTCCAGCCTGATGTTAAGTGTGTCACCTGGCTCCGTAATGATCATCGGGCCGGGTATTGTCCCGTTATAGCCTCTAAAACGATCGTAGGGTGTTTTCTCGTTGTTGAGCCAGGGAATTATCCCATCTCCCGATTTAACAGTTCCAAATCCATCGATTTTAACCTGGGCCAGATCTTCCAGTCGCAGGGTGATATTTAATTCTTTTTGTGGCCCCCAACTGGAATAATAGTTGCCCGCACGACCTTCCTGCCAATCTTTAAAAGGATCTTTATAGACAACTTTTTGATCTGGATGCGGTAAAACCTTTAAATAACCTGATGTATCGTACCCAGGACTCCAATTCTGAAAGTTCTGCGAGCCAATAATATAAGCGTCTTTCAGTGCTTGTGAAGTCATGATTTACCTACCTCCTAACCACAGTTAGAAATTAAGATTGTTGTCTTTTTGTTGCTATCTGTAATATTTTCTTTACATCAAGCCCGATCTTAGCAGTCCGATCGATTTGCCATCAGTAGCACCAAGATAAGCAGAAAAATCACTCCTTGTCGAGGCATAAGGGATAGCAATTCCGATCCGGTTGTCTATTTTGCTACTATTTATTCCTTGTGCCTAATCCCAAGAAAATCCTCTTAACTTAGTGCCATTCGATTGTGGCACAACAGAAGCTTTTCGTAAAGGGGATTATGACTGTTGTAACGAATTAAACCACCGTTTGAATATAACCGAGCGGTAACATCTAGGTAGCGATCGGTTGAATGTTTTAACAGATGTAATCTATTGTTAATTTAGTTATAAATTTTGCCCTCTATTGTTAATTTAGTTGTAAATTTTCCCTTATTCAACTTTTTTCTACCCCTTTTGCTCTTTTTGTACTGGCTTTTATCAAAATCAGGAATCTTTGAGAGCAATCTCTTTGTAAAGTTAAGAAAAAGTTAAAAATTATCGCTTTTTCCACAAAGTACAATACAGTTTGCTTAAAAAGCAAACTCAGCCGTAGAAATAGACATAGATTAAGCCTCTCTCCGATTGACTGACCGCAGACAAAGATTTTCTGATTTGAATAAAAGAGCGGCTAGCATCTTGCGATCGATCTGAGAATTTGGTTCTAATCCGCGTTAAATACCCTTATTTTAATGTTTCTTGATTTTTCTAGCTTCTAGGCCATACTTTTTCGTTTTTCTTAAAGCTATAGCGTACTATATATGGATGAGCCTGAAGAAATTAAACTTAACAGTGTTTCCCAACATACTAGATTTGATTTCTTCAACTTGAAGACTCCCTCTATACAAAAGCTTAAACTGAGTAAAGTCGAGCTTGCTAATAAAAAAAACTCTCGCCTAAATTCAAGATAAACAGCAATATTTATGACTAATTTATCATTTAAATCACAAATAATACATCAAATAACTGATAATGCTAGCGATCCTATGGAAACTTAAAATTAATCACAAATACTTTCAGCTTTAGAAAGCCTTTAAGGTAGACGGCGTTCAAAATAAAGCACAAGTCACCCGATGCAAGAATTTTGGATGTTGGATTGGCTCCACAATGAGCGGGCGGAGCTTGAAATTCGGAAAATTTTTTGATGATTCCCATTGAAATAGGAGGCTTGACACCCCTTTTTTTCGGTCAAAGTTTTCTTCATATAAAGCAGTCTTCTCCAAATATATACCATAAAAATAACTCTATAGATAGATCCAGATTTGTATAGTTTTGTGTTAATGACAGCAGGCAGGGAGAGTGAAAAGTTAGATTGAGGAGTAATAGCGATCGCTTTCGTGGGTTAGCAGGTTTTTAATTCCGCCAAACCTTTGATTTGATACCTTTCTACCTCAAAGAATATGTATGAGGTTATAGATGGGCCACAGATGGGCCACAGATGGGCAGACGCGAAAAAGAATCATAGATAATCTTCTGGCGGCAAAATATAAACTTTAAGTATTTATACTTAGATTTATTTAATAACAAATCTAAAAATTATAGCTCAACCCATAAATAGCTTAACATAGTTCAACTTTTAGATAGCAATAATACGTAGTAAATCGTTTGGGATTACACTTTGGCTACGTATAAAAGCCTATCCCTGAGTTAGAGTCACTTTTTTAAAAAAGGTTGTGCAAAAAGGTCAGGCGCACACAGAAGCTTAATCAAGCAGACAGATTATATGAAGATATGAAGAAGCTGGAGCCTTTGACTGGACATAGCCTTGAAACTTTGTATAGAGTAAAACTTATAAAGGTTCGGTCAGAACTGCGCTTGCGAACAAGAAGCGCAAAGCATCAGTTCCAAGCAGTTGAGCGAAGGGTTAATCCCCCTGTGACTAAGAACACAAATCTATCGTGACAAGTCACATCTCCGAAAAACTAAATCCATTACATCCTAAAGCTATCCCCAAGTTCAAACTATTTCGGTACAATAAGATGTTTAAGCACCTTCCCAAACTAGCAATCGCGCTCTCTGCCGTGGCAGCAGCAGAAATCGCTTCCCTGGCTATAGCCCCTTCCGCTTCAGCTTTTAGTGTCAACAGCGATTGGGTTGAATTTGGCTTGAATGATATCAATCAGTCTTTTATAGTTGACTTTGACGGTAACGTTGCTACGAAAAACGTCACCGGGCTCAGCTCGCAAGCAACCTTTACATTTAAAGGGTTTACCGCTGTCGGTAGCAAAACAGAAGCTAAATTTGACATCAGCTTAACCAATAACTCCAGCAACGGTATCACCTCCAGAACTTCTGCTTTGGGTTTTAATGTTTACGAGGCTATGTACTCGGATAAACTGGCCTTGGTTGGAGTCGGAAGTCCTAGCGGTAGCGGCAACACGCGCTCTACAGGGCTGTTCGATAAGGACAACAGCGGCTCATTCCCGAATCAGTTTGGTGCTATTGACGTATGCTTTACCGATGGGAACAGCTGTCAGGGAGGCAGCAACGGCGGTGTTGACAATAACCCTGCAACTTCTCAACTCCAGACTGGTACGTTTACTGCTACCTTAGCTGTCAACGGTAATATCGACAAGATTGCGCTGGCTAACTTTGGTGTACGCTACCAAAGCATTAGCGGTACCCCTCTAGGCAATAGCGGCACGGGTCGTGGCGATATCAATTATGGCCCCAGAAAGATCCCGGAGCCTACGACAACAGCAGCTTTAGGTTTAGTTGCCCTCAGCGGTCTTGCACTACGCAAACGTAACAAAGCTGTACCTCAGACATAAAGGCGATCGCTGTCCAACAAAGTTAATTGGGGTTAGGGGTTAGGGATTAGGGCGTAGGGAAGAGAGAGAGGGAAGAGGGAAAGAAAAGAGAGAAAAATACTTGCTCCCCCGCTCCCCCGCTCCCCCGCTCAAGTAAAAGGGTGCTTTTGTTGCCCATCTTATTGGGGAGATAGGCAACATTTCTCTGGTTCGCCACACTTGACACCAGCATTTAACAATTTATGATTTCCGATGCTGTTATCCAGGAGATCCGATCGAGTCGTTAAAGGGTTCGATCGGTTTTTTTATCCGGCAAGTGCATCCGCCTTCGCTCCCGCAGCGCGGATGAGCTTAGCTTGTGTGAGGGAGAGCGAAGCATCCCCTACAGCAAGGCGATCGCCTACTGGGACTTTAACACCGTGTCTAATAAAATCGTCCAACTCATTCTCCACGGTGTTTTTTTACGGTAAATACTCAAACAAAGCTTTTTAAACTATTTTCATCCCTAGTATGCCGTACTAATACTGAATTTATTTTCGGGTTAATTTGATAATAATACTTACTAATAAGGCTGATAATTAATCGAGACTAATTTACTTCAGTAGAATACCGCAAAATTCAAATGTTGCGAAATAATCTAATTCGCAAATATACCCTCTTGGCCTCTAACTAACCTATAAATGATGAGTTTGATTACACATAAGCTTTATCAACCTGTCCGTTAGATAAAGAGATCGATAAGCTTGGCATTTCGATCTGGACAGCTACTAAAACCGAGGTATAGACTAAAACTGGTGGTAGATAAAGCACTAAGAAACTTCTAAAAAAGCCAGCCTTTATAGTTCCATACACTTAAGCGAGGGGTTCCTCCCTCTGTGAAAAATAAGACAAGCTCATAGTCATAAACAGCTTAAGGCTCTGGCTTAGGCACAATTTTGTTGAATCCTTACTCCAGGCTTGTCATCGTCCAACAATACCAAAATAAAAGGGAGAAGTAAGATGTTCCGATATACAAACTCAACACTAAAGTGTTTCACATTTGGTGTATCTACATTAGCTCTAATTGCAGCAGGACAAATCTCTAGAGCAGATGCAGCATCGCTTACATTTACAGGTACAGGAACCAATACATACGCAACACGCGGATCGTTTGATGCTCTGGGAGCATCAGCTGTTTTTGATGACGCTCTAAATCCAGGAAAACTGACAATTACCCTGACTAACACGGGGCCAGGTGCCTCAGTACCTTCTGATGTGCTGACCGCACTTTTCTGGGACTACAATGGCACTCCGTTGTCTGGCTTATCCTTGTTCTCCGCTACAGCTCCAGTCCTAAGCGACGGTAGGACTAATGTCAATCTTGCAGGGTCTCTTGATGAATGGAAATTGCCCAATGGTAGCATCACTGCCATAAGCCAAGACTACGGTATAGGTACTGCTGGCTTGAATATTTTCCAAGGTGGTGGCGGATCGCAAATGGATTACGGTATCGTCAGCAATGCTGCTTACGACAATGCGAATCCAGCTATCGAAGGTGGGACTTTTGTGAAAGGTGCTGCTACTTTCGTTTTAGCAGGTCTGCCCTCTGACTTTGATGTAACCAAGATTGGCAACGTTCGCTTCCAGTACGGCACAGCTCTGAACGAGCCTAGCTTGGTGGGAAATGCACCGCCAGTTGAACCGCCAGTTGAACCGCCAGTTAAACCGCCAGTTGAGCAACCAGGTGTTAAGAGCGTACCCGAACCTGGTACAGTGGGCGCACTCTTGCTAACCGGTCTTGCAGCTCTGGGTCTTGGCAAAAAACGGAACGAAAATCAATAGTACTAGCCAACGCCAGTTGAACAAGTGTTCTCTCCTGTAGAGAGAAAGGTACTTTAAAAAAAGCTTCTCACATCTTATAAAGTGAGAAGCTTTTTATTTGCAATGCCATTCCCTCATGCTGGCCTTGGGTGATGTCAGTCGCCGATCGAAAGTAGACTAGATTAAGTTAAAGTAATACTGCTTAACATTTGAGGATGTTATGGCTGCTAACGTAGAAATCTATACCTGGAGAAGTTGCCCCTTCTGCATCCGTGCTAAGGCTTTGCTGAACAAGAAGGGGGTTGAGTTTACCGAATACGTTATTGATGGGGATGAGCAAGCGCGGGCTAAAATGGCTCAACGGGCCAACGGTCGCCGTTCTGTACCCCAGATTTTTATTAATAACGAGCATATCGGCGGCTGCGATGATATCCACGCACTGGATGCAGCAGGCAAACTCGATCCTCTGCTGCAATAGTCATTAGTTATTAGTCATCAGTTTCGTCAATAGGCAATTTCTCTTGACAACTGACGACTAACGACTGACGACTGACAACTGACAACTGACAACTGACAACTGACAACTGACAACTAAACAACAGCATGAAATTTGCATTTATCATTGACCCCATCTCCAGGCTCGACCCGGGTCACGATACTAGCGTGGCACTGATGGAAGCTGCCCAGCAGATGGGTCATGAGGTTTGGATAACGGAAGCCAGTCATCTGAGTGTGGTGAGTGGTAAGGCTTGGGCGATTTTAGAACGGGTGCATCTCATCCCAGTGGAACTGGTGGAGGGGCGGTGGGTAGTGCAGCAGCCTTGGTACGAAGTGGGCGATCGCACTTTCCAACCCTTAGAATCGATGGATGCGGTGTTTATGCGAACCGATCCGCCGGTAACTATACCTTATCTTTACGCTACGTACATTCTCGATTACATCGACCCAGCCAAAACTCTGGTAATTAATGCGCCGAGAGGACTGCGAGCTGCTAATGAAAAAATGTATGCTTTGCAGTTTGCGGGGGCAATTCCAGAAACTATTGTCAGTCCGGATAAAGAGACGATCCGCAAATTTGTGGAAGAGAAAGGATCGGCAATTCTGAAGCCTTTGGGCAATAAAGCTGGGGAAGGAATTTTGTTTTTGGAACCGAGCGATCGCAATTTTAACTCGCTCGTCGAACTCAGTACCCTCCAAGGTAGAATTCCGGTGATGGTGCAAACTTATTTGCCAGCCGCCAAAGAGGGAGACAAACGCATTATCCTGCTTAACGGCATTCCCATCGGTGCAGTCAATCGGGTTCCCACCGGTAAGGAATTTCGCGGTAACATGGCAGTTGGCGGTAGAGTAGAGGTAACAGAAATTACCGATCGCGAACGAGAAATCTGCACCCAACTGGCACCCACGCTGCAACGAGATGGCTTAATTTTTGTTGGTATTGATGTGATTGGTGGCTACCTGACCGAAGTTAACGTCACCAGTCCTACAGGTGTAAGGGAGATCGATCGACTCTCCGGTACTCGTTTAGGTTATCAGACGATCGAATGGGTAGCAGAAGAAAGTCGTCGCAACTCAAAAGTCATCTCAAATTGAGACAAATTAACGTTAACTTCCGACAGGAGAAACCGCCATGACCGGAAATAGTGACGATCGACAAGCTCAAATGTGGGCAATGTGGTGTCATCTTGCTTCCCTGGCGTGGATACCGTTAGCAATTATCGGCTTACCTATACCTTTTGCCAATATTGTGGGGCCACTCATATTTTGGGTGACCAAAAAAGAAGCAGATCCTTTTATTAATGACCAGGGAAAAGAATACTCTCAACTTCCAAATTTCCATGACTATCTACGGCTTTATCGCAACTATTGTGTTGGTATTTATAGCCGTGATTTACTTTATCGTTGCGGGAGTTGCAGCAAGTAACGATGGGGGATTGCTGCTCCTAGCAGGAGGTGTAATTGGAATAGGGCTAATTGGTTTACTGGCAATCATAGGCATATTTCAGCTAATTGTAGTCATTCTTGCCGCAGTAAAAGCGAAGGGTGGATATGCTTATCGTTATCCATTTACAATTCGATTAATCAAATAAAAAATATTGGATTTGCCTAATCTTCATCTCTGAAAACTGACGACAATAACCTGGAATGACATTGATGACAAAATACTTAGAAAAAAACACTGTTGGAGTAGCCGTAGTAGGAACTGGTTTCGGTCAAAAAGTCCATATTCCAGGATTGCAAGAACATCCAAGGACTGAAATTGTGGCAGTTTATCATCGAGATTTGCAGAAGGCAAAAGAAATTGCATCAGGTCAAAATATTCCACACGCTTGCTGCACAGTTGAAGATATTGTGGCACTGCCAGAAGTGCAAGCTGTCAGTATTTCTACCCCGCCATTTCTGCATTATGAAATGGCAAAGACTGTGTTGCAAGCTGGGAAGCATTTGTTATTAGAAAAACCGACAACATTATCGGCATATGAAGCGAGAGAATTATATGATTTGGCGAATAAAACAGGTGCGATCGCAGTTATGGATTTTGAATTTCGCTTCGTACCCGCGTGGATGCGCTTTGCCGAAATGCTCTCAGAAAATTATGTCGGACAGAAACGTTTAATTAAAATAGATTGGTTAGTTTCCAGTCGCGCCGATGCTACCCGTCCTTGGAATTGGTACGCTCGTAAAGACCGAGGCGGCGGCGCACTAGGAGCAGTAGCTTCCCACGCTTTTGATTACATCAGTTGGTTATTTGGCCCTGTGCGACGGTTGTCTGCTAAGTTGAGTACATCTATTCCCGCTCGACCCGATCTGGCTACGGGTGAAATGAAGCAGGTAGATGCAGACGATACCTGTATGCTGATGCTGGAATTAGCAGATGGTACGCCGTGTCAGATTTGCATTAGTTCCGTGACTTATCAAGGTAGGGGACATTGGGTGGAAGTGTATGGCGATCGCGGTACATTAATCTTGGGTAGCGATAACCAAAAAGATTACGTGCATGGCTTTCGCCTTTGGGCTTCTCCAGCAGGAAAGAATTTAACAGAAATAGAAATCCCCCATAGGTTAGATTTTCCTAAAAATTACACAGATGGAAGAATAGCTCCTTTTATGAGAGTAGTCGATCGTTGGCTGCAAGGTATTGATGCTGGTGCAGCGGTAACGCCTTCTTTGCGCGAAGGAGTTTATTCCCAGTTATTGATGGATTTAAGCCACCAATCCAATGAGTTGGGCAAATGGGTAGAAATACCTGAGTTAGAAAATTTTCTCATCTAAAATTAAGTGGTTCTGCCGTACTTTTCGTGTGGAAAACGGGTTTTTTTGGGCATTGGGCAAGAGGCATCGGGAATGGAAATGCTTAGGCAGCAAGGATTTGGATAAAGGATTAGCTTTACCGATCGCATCACATTATGTACGGAAGAGCCATTGTGACCTGATAGTTAGGAAGTATAAAAAAACTCCTGTTGTGTCCGCATCGACTGTAAACTGTCTGTTGAGAGTCTCTCCAACAATGCTTTCCTCAAAATATGCTACCCCTACCTTGCTCAGATTTCGCCTTTGTACGACCTTCGTGCTTTCGCTATATAAAAGCGAAATCTACTCACATAGTCGAGAATAGGTGTTCGTACTGGAAATTGTCGCCACAGTTTGGCTAGTTGGCTATCTTTCATTCCGCAAAGGACAGCACCACATAGTTACTGTCTATATCTTGAACTGGTAAAGGAGTTGACTGAGCATGGGACTTCGCAGACAAATTGTGCTGACTGTAATTTCTGCGATCGCAGCGACATTGCTTCCGACTGTTACAATTATGACCTGGACAGCTCGTGAGGCATTGCTAGAAAAAACAAACGCAGATGGCATTCGGATTGCCAAGTTGTTTGCACTCAGCGCTCAGTTTACCAAAGATATTCCCGATCGGGTGGAAGAATCGATCGCAGATCAGATGGTTGGTCAAGCTGTAATTGCGGCTCACCTAGTTAGCATTGCGGAAAGGGCTGGGCTATCTCCACAAGCTATCAATGCCCACCTGAAAGCGATTACAGATGCCAGCATTGTGGATGAGTTTTGGATTACAGATGAAAAAGGGCATTCCTATCTCAGAAATTTAGACGTTGATTTCACCTTTAGTCCAGACCCGAAAAAACAACCCCAGGCATCTTTATTCTGGCCTTTGCTGACAGGCGAAAAAACATTGGTGATTCAGGAAGCACGTCGGCGGGAAATCGATCGCAATATTTTCAAATATGTGGGAGTGGTAGGGATTGACAAACCGCGAATTGTGCAGGTTGGCAGTAATGGGGCACTGTTCGATCGTCTCCGCCAAGAGTTAGGCTTCCAGAACTTGATCGATCGAGTGCTGGACAAAAATAGCGTACATGGAATTTGGGTGGTTGACGATCGGCTCAACGTTGTAGCTGCTGGCACAGTTACAGGATTGGAGAATAGCCAGAGTCTCAATGAAGCCGATCGCGCACTGATCGAACGAGCCATGAGGCAAAAGCTTTCTCAGAGCGAACGGCAAGGAAAATATCTCAGAGTTGCAACACCGCTAAGCGATTCCGATCGACAGTCTCTTGGTGCCACACTGATCTACTTGCCCCTTGAGTCTGTCCAAAAAACAATTCAACAACAGCTAGCGCGGGCAGTTGCGATCGCAACCGTAACTTTAATCTTCGGATTGCTTGTCTCTTACATCTTGTCTCGGTGGCTGATGCAGCCCATTCAGGAGTTGAACGAAGCAGCAAAGGCAATCACGCAAGGAAATCTTGACACGATGATTAAAGTACATCGAACTGATGAATTGGGACAGTTGGCGCAAGTCTTTACTCAGATGGCTCAAACTGTTAAGGTTCGCGAACAACAGCTCGCTTCGGTAATTGACCAGGCCAAGCAAGTGGCGATCGAAAATACCTTATCCACCACGCAAATTGCTGCGGCTGGCAAGCAGTTAGAAGCAACCGTTGTGCAGCAAGCTGCATTTGTCAATCAAGTGAATACCACCGCCCGTGCTATTGCCAAAACTTCCGGGCAATTAGTCAAGACAATGGAAAATGTTACCCAAAAAGCAACGACGACTGCACAAGTAACCAGTAGTTCTCAAAAAAGCCTCCGAGAAATGGCCGACGCGATGGGCGATTTAGCTTCAGCGACCAACGTGATTTCCGCTCGACTGCGGGTGATGAATGAAAAAGCCAATAACATCAATAGCGCCGTCAACCGCATTTCGGAAGTAGCATATAAAACTAATTTAATCTCCCTCAACGCCGCCATTGAAGCGGAAAAAGCTGGAGAGTCCGGAGCGGGTTTTGCGGTGGTAGCCAGAGAAGTGCGACGATTGGCAGATAACTCTGCTACCGCTTCTCAAGAAATTGAAGAAGTAGTCAAAGAGATCCAATCTTCTGTTTACAAAGGGGTGATGGAAATGGATAAGTTCAGCCATCAGGTCGGATATCACGTCGAACTGGTGGGTCGCATCAGCCAGCAAATTACGCAGGCGATCGAGCAAGTGCAGAGTCTGACACCCGAATTTGAACAAGTCAGTCAAACTGTGGAAGCACAATTTGAGGGGGCGCAGCAAATTAGTGTGGCGATATCGAAGTTAAGTCAAGCGTCTCAGCAAACTGTGGCATCCTTACAACAAACTAATCAAGTGCTTGACAAATTGGATGATACCGCTCAAGTATTGCGGGGAATTATCTCTAGTTCAGTGGCGTCCTAATCCCAAATGCGCTGCGATTATTCTCATTATTTCAAGGTGGAGGGAGTGGGAGAAAAACATTACGGCTGAAAAAGAAAGTAGCAGACCCGGATTTGGTATCGTCGGTTGCTATATACCGTACAAAACTAATGACAAAACAACACAAAATTGCAGATTCAGGATGCGTTACACTGCGCTAACGCACCCTCCAAAACCATTAGGGCTGGCTGCTTAAATTAGTAGAGCGTTGCTGTTGGTATAAACCCAGAATTCTCTGACTGTAGTCGGCGGCTCTTTCGCTGTTGTAAAGATTGGCGTCGCCAGTCAACCACCAAGCAGCGACACGTTGCACAACTAATGACTCATCGTTACCGATGGCGCGAAACTGCCTGTTGAGTTCGCGTCGCATAATACAGGCTACCGTATTGCGTGCCGCAGTTGCATCGGCGTCAAATTGTGCAGGTGTCAGTTCCCGTCCGACACATTGTTTTGTCCAGCTGGGAATAATACCGGGCGTTACTTGCCATGCGCTGTAAAGTCCATCGTTAGGTTTGACTTTGCCAGCTACAGCGACGCGCAGCGCTTCCACCATTGCTGCTACTTGGGTATCCGAAACTTCTACATTTGATGATGAACTAGCTGGAGATAAATTAGATGGTGCAGCGATCGACGATCGCTGTTCGGAAGCGCTAGAACCGCGTGCCTGCTGCTGGTAGAAACCGACAACTTTCTCAACATACGCACCAATTGCGCCACTGTCGCATCCTGTAGGTTTGCCACTCATCCACCAACAAGCAGTACGGCGGACGGCGGTGGTTTCATTTTGGTTAGCAGCGCTAAATTGGCTGTTTAACTCTCTTTGTATGATACAGGATACGATCGTTCGCGCCGCCGTTGAGTCAGAGTCGAATTGTTGCGGAGTGAGTTCCTGTCCGATACATTGTTTAGACCAACTGGGGATAATTTCTGGTTTGATTTGCCATTGGCTGTAAAGTCCATCATTGGCGGTAGAAGTGCGGGGTGCAGCTAACCGCAAAGCTTCCACCATTGCCGCTACTTGGTTATCGGAAAGTAAGGCAATGGATGAAGATGACTGCCTAGCGTTTTGAGTTTGAGTGTTTGCCGACGAACGCCGATGAGAAGATGGGCGTTGCGCTGGCGGGTTAGTTCCTGGTGCTGATTGTTGATAAAAACCGACAACTCTTTGCGCGTAAGTAGCAGTTGCACCGCTACCACAACCTCCGGCGTTGCCAGTCATCCACCAGCACGCCACGTTGCGTACAGATGCGGTTTCGTTGTTGTTGGTAGCGCGAAACTGCTTGTCTAGTTCCCGTCGCACGATGCAGGCAACGGTGTTGCGTGCGGCGCTTACATCAGAATCAAATTGAGCGGGGGTGAGTTCCCGTCCGACACATTGTTTTGTCCAGCTGGGAATGATGCCCGGTAAAACTTGCCACTGGCTGTACATCCCATCATTGGGACGGTTGGGTGGTGCGGCTTGGCGCAAAGCTTCCAGCACTGCATTCACTTTGGCATCGGAAACTTGTGCTTGCGCCGGTACTGTCCACAGTCCGAGGCTGGCAATCAGTCCGCTGAGCAGTAGATGTTTGGCTTGCCTGATAACTTGGAAACTCATAACCGATACTCAGTTTTAATCCGACTGTTCTTACCGAAGATTTACTATACACAATATCGGATGCCTCTGTCGAAAGTATGATTTGCTGTGAGATGGCCAAAGCGTTAATCGCTTTCCGTGGCGATCGCAAAATACGGACTCAGGCTTTGATAACTTTCAAGTTTACTTAAAAATCATTCAAGTTTTTATGCCGCTAAAACCTACAAGATTAAAGTAAAAAAATATTTTTGGTGGCTTTTTGCGGCAAATTTATATATTTTTTCGGTTCATCTAAACTTGACTTTAATTGTGATGAACTGCTGATATTGTTAATTTTGGTAAAATAAAACACTAAAATAGGTAAAGTTGAATTTTCAATTATTGCTAAAATTAAATTGTTAAATATTTATAACTATTTAAGATGTATACCATTAGGAAGAGGTAAAAGTAAGGAAGAAGAATTAAGAAGGCAGTCTTATGGATAGTGTTCAATCGCTGCGAGTGTTTGGGCTGCCAGCAGAAAAAGGTAGATGGATTTTTGTTCTGTTGGGATTGCTGCTTCTGTTGTGCCTTGGTGCCGTTTATTCCTGGAGTATATTTCGCCAACCGTTAGAGGAATTATTTAGTATCAGCGCCACCCAGAGTTTGTTACCTTTTATGGTTTTGTTAGTGCTGTACTCGTTATTAATGCCAGTAGCGGGATTTTACATCGATAAAGTTGAGGTAAGTAAAATTGCGGCGTTCGGCGGAATCGTAATGGGAATTGGTTACATTCTGTCTGGTTTTGCTTCTTCGCTGACGGCATTAACTATTACTTATGGAGGGATAGCGGGAGCGGGTGTTGGGATCGCTTATGGAGTGCCGATCGCAGTTGCAGCGAAATGGTTTCCTGACAAGAAAGGATTAGCGGTAGGATTGACAGTGATTGGATTTGGACTTTCTCCTGTAGTCACTGCACCATTGGCAAAAAGCGCGATCGCAGCTTACGGAGTGCTGACTACTTTTATTATCCTGGGACTTACCTTTACAGTGATAATTTTAGCGATTTCAACCAATCTGAAGTTACCGCCAAAAGGCTGGACGCCAAAAGGCTGGACGCCGCCAGCAACAAGGAAAGACGGATGGGAATTAGAGCGAGAAAATCTGTGGCGATCGACCGCATTCTACACTCTTTGGATTTGCTATACGATCGGTACTTTTGTCGGTTTATCAGCCATTGGAATTTCCAGTTCTGTCGCTCAAGAAATTATCAAACTAGATGCTAATACTGCCGCGTTTGCTGTCTCTTTATTTGCGCTGTTTAATGGCGTAGGAAGACCTTTATTTGGTTGGCTAACCGATCGATTGCAACCAAAAGGAGCGGCGATAATTTCCTATGTCTTGATTTTAATTGCTTCCATTTTGATGCTCCATGCCAGAGAAGGCCAAGCCGTGACTTATATTATAGCATTTGCTTTGTTTTGGCTATGTCTGGGCGGCTGGTTGGCGATTGCACCTACTACTACTCTGAGTCTATTCAACCCAGAAAATTACGCTAAAAATTATGGCCTAGTCTTTACAGCTTATGGCGTAGGAGCTTTATTAGGCAACTTGGCAGCAGGACAAATCAGAGACTTGTTTGGCAGCTACACTTACGCTTTCTATCCAACTGCCATATTAGCTGTAGTTGGGATTGCGATCGCACAATTTAATCTCCATTACAGGAGTTACAAAATCGAACCAGCCAAAGCTAACAATTGATTAGTTACTGGAATTTAGACTAACCGCGTTCTATAGGACGGTTAGTCTAGATTCCTGCTAAGAAGCAATCGAAAATAAATGCGATTTTACTGATATAGCAACCGAATCGGCGGTTAAGGCATTCTGAATTCCTGAAACCATTGATTCTAAAGACTTCTTCCCCTAGTCCCTAGCTATATATGTAAAGATAAATTTATAGGACTTGACCAAAAAAGCGAGTGCGATCGCACTTTTTTCCTAGTGACACTTCGCGCCCGACAGAAGAAAACGCGATCCGATTTAGCCAACCAATATACACTTTATTTACTATTCCCATTGCGGGGTCAAATTAGGTAGCAATTTTTTCCAGTTATCCAAAAATTTTTCCTGCCAGGGGATTAGCTTCGAGGCTTTAACTACTAAGCCAATTGATTTTTTCTTGCGAATTCCAATCACAAATCTCGACAATACACTCGTTGCCGAACTGTCTATAAATTCTAGAGCTAGTAGGTTTATTGTCATCGTCGGCAGTTCTAGCGCCAGCGCCTCATTGAGTAACTGCTCTATCGCTTTGTAGTCAGCGATTGTCCCTTCCCGCAACAAACCCTGAAAATTCACTGTTGCCGTTTCTGGCTCGTACCATACCTTGTAGTCATCAGTTGTAACTTCCATTCTCTTCCAGCCTGCTATTTATCGTTTAAATAATCTACCATCAGTTGGTTGCTAACTGCACCATTGTAGTAACGCTAGTAATTTCAGGTTCTTTACTAACTGTTTCAAATTTCCAGCCCAATTTAGCCTCATAATCATTAAGGATGCTCAAGAAACCTAACTGGGATTCCTCACTATTCTCCTCAGCCCCTTTTTCCAATTGACGAAAATATAACTCACTAACATCAGAATCGATCAGTTCATTAATAAAATTATTCAACTTATCTAAAGTTTTTTTATTGACGCAATTTTTGGTGACAAATACCAAATTGCGTTCGAGCAAATAAATCGCAAATCTAAGGGGATATTTGCCTAATTCGTAATTATATTTTAGGGAGTTTTCCAATAATTCATTAGCAATGTAATTAGCAGCACTTTTAATTTGTATTTCCTGCTTAAAAAGAAATTCATTTTCTTCTTTAAATGTAAAAAAATTTGCTAAATATTCAGCCATAAAAGCCATAGATAAATATCTTGTTTGCTTGCGCTTTGTCATGGGTATAGCGTGCATAAAAAATTCCATCATAAATATTTTACTATCATCCAATACCTCTTCTATGAAATTTCCAATTATCTGAGACATAGGCATTTGGGATAATGTTAGTTTTGGCTGTTGTAAAAATTAACAAATGGAAGTAAACGCGAATGCTTGAAGCCAAAGGCAAATATTTACTTCTGTTTTAGCACGACTAATGTAATATCGTCAAAAATCTTTTGGGAACCGATATGCCGCCGCAGGTCATCAACGATCGCTTGTCTAATTTCTGCTGCGGAAAAGGAGTGGTTGCATTTGACTATTTCGCATAAGCGTTCTAGTCCGTATTGGTGGCGATCGATATCGAACGCTTCTGTAACTCCATCCGTATATAATACCACCACATCCCCTGCATTGAGTTGCACTTCTTCGGAGGAGATAAAATCGGCAATATCCTCCTCTAAAGCAATGGGAAAGCCAAGATTTCGCGTATCGATTCGCTCTAATTCACCGCTAGCACGCACGATGATTATCTCTTCATGTTGACCGCTAATTCTCAAAATGCCATTAGCGTAATCCAGTAAAGTTAGAGTTAAATTTCGATAGGGATTGATTCGTTGAGCGTTGCCATAAATTGTGCGGTTGAGAATGTCTAGAAATTGCACTGGGTCAGTGCGATCGCTTTCCTGTAATGTTCTGACTGCGGTTTGCGTCATCAACATCAATACCCCACTTTCCAATCCATGTCCAGTGACATCGCCAATGCCTATTTTGACTTTGCCATCTCGTTGCAGTATATCATAATAATCCCCGCCCACTTCATCGGCTGGTTCCATAAATCCAGCAATTTCTAATCCTTCAATTGATTCTAATTCCGATTGTTTGGGTAAAATCATTTGTTGGAGTTGTTTGGTCACTTCTAGCTCAGATCTCATCCGGAAGTTTTCTGCTTTGAGGAGTTCATTGAGAGCGGTGATTTCCTGATTTGCTTTAGCGAGTTGGGCGGTGCGTTCTTTAACTTTGTCGTCTAGAGTTTGATAGAGTCGGGCATTTTCAATCGAGATGGCAGCTTGTCCCGATAACAGTTGTAAAACTGACAATCTATTTGGTGTAAAAGCACCTGTCGTCAGATTATTCTCTAAATAAACAATACCGCTAAGTTGAGAGCGATCGATCAATGGCGCACATAAAAGAGATTTAGTTTGGTGCTGCTTTATGTAAGGGTCATTAGTAAAGTTCCCCTCACCAGTAGCATCATTCAAAACCACTGTTTCCTTCGTGCGGACAACATAATTGATAATTGCTATTGGCAGACGATTCTCTACAGGAATTGATTGCAATACTGTGATGTTATCCGAATCTACTTCTCCCCAAGCTTCAATCTGCAACTTGCCCTCAGTTTCCAAAATTAAATATCCAATTTGCGCCCCTGCATTTTCCATCAAAATTTTCATTAAGTTGGCAAGTAATTTATCCAGCAAAATTTCGCCGGAAATCGCTTGCGAAGCTTTCATTACAGTGGCTAAATCCAAAGCTGACGCTGACTGACTACCAGTTGTAGTAATGTTAGGGTTATTTATCGTATGGGTAAAAGTAAGGTTGTTCGCTGGAGATGATTTAGGCAATAAATACGGGTATTTTGCTTCCAAATCCTCTACCTTTGCCTTCGCTCCCCAGCGCACATAGCCGTAGTGCGCCTCTTTCATATAAGTTTGGGCAAACTTCTCCATACCACGCGCTTGATAAAACTTTGCCGCTAACTCATAAGCTAAAGCTTCTTCTTGGATAAATCCGTTATCTCTTGCTCCTTTAATAGCTCGCTCGTAAAAATCCATTGCTGCGACAACTTGCCCCAATACTCGTGCTTTTTCTGCCTCTACCAAATCGAATTTATGCAAAAAATTCATCGGGGCATGATGCGCCCATTTCTGCATCTTTTCTTGGTTAAGATAAATCCGATTCAGCCAAGCCTCTTGCTCGGAATTTGAACCATCAGCAAATACAGCTAAATGCACCAGAGAATCATAGAAATGAAAGACAGGTACAACGACCATTGCGATTACGCCATCTAAATACTCTTCTGCTTGCACAGCATTTTGTATTGCTAGAATATATTCACCGAACAGATAACTTAAAATAAGTTTATTTAAATAAAACAAGTGCAGTCCTAATCGGTCATTTGCTTGGATAGCAAGGGGTAGCCATTCCTCCTCGTTGTAGGCATCGCCTATTAAATAATGAGGATTTTTAGACCGACCCAGAAGGTTAAGGACTGCCTGCCGAAAAATAGCGACCCAATTAAAAGGGCTTTCCCGTCTAATTTGACGAATGGCATTACTGTAGCTCGCCATCTTCTGTTCTAAACTCGTAAGTTCCTGACCGATAAAATATGAATGATCGCAACAAAAAAATGCACAATAACCAGCAAATTCAAATTCTCCAGTTTCCACTCCGTTTTGATAGCCTTCACTCACAATTGGTAGCGTTTCTTTGAAATGTTCTTTCCAGTGCATTACGTGAGCGCCTAATACTTCTAATGCCCTAGCTTTACCCCTCTTGGGATTTAACTGTTCTACCAAAGTTAAGCTCAATTTACCAAATTTATAACCCAATTCAATATCTTGAATCACTCCACATAGAATTAATCCATAAGCCGCGTAACTAAATGCAGACCAAGTGCAATGACCGAATTTAATCGATAAATTAACCATTGATAACACAATTAGTAACATAAGTTCGGGAGCCGCTATGTAGGCGGCAGCACTTATACTTGATAGGATATAGATAGCTGCCTGCGGTTCGGGTTCGGTTATTTCCGGTAGGTTAATTAATGCTTCGATTTCTTGCCCGACATAGAGTAAAGCAGTTTCCTGAAATGCTTTTTGAATCTCCAATTGGGTTGGCTGTTCTGGTAATGTCAATCCTAACAGTTTCAGCACTTGCAGACCGATCTTAATTGCTTCTTTAAAGTTGCCCTGCGCTCCTGCTGCTTGAATTTTTACATCATAAACTTTCACTTTTTCCAACACAGTTTTGGTACGGTTTAATAGTACCAAAGACAATTTTTCCATCTGCTCGAAATCACCACTCAAATACGCTGCTTCTGCTGCTTCCTCATACAGCGCTAAAGTTAGTTCGTAATCACTTTGCCAACTATCTGCACTCAGAAGTTTTAACCCGGCATTTAAATATACGATCGCACCTGTATAAGCCGCTGCTGCTTTCGCTTTTTGACCCGCCATCAAATTCAGTTTGACTATTTCATTTTGTTCGGCGCGATCGCTCACCAATTCAACACCCAGATTGAGATGATCGACGATCTCAAATACCTTATCTGACAAGTTCGCCGCTGCGGTATTCTGCAACAGTAACCGACCAATTTGTAAGTGAACGACTTTCTTATGAGACTCATCGATGAGAGCGTAAGCTGCTTGTTGTACGCGATCGTGCAGGAACTTGTAATCTTGGATTAACAGATTTGCATCTAACTCAGATATAGGCAAAATTAAACCGGACTCAACGGCTACGATCAAATCGGAAAAAACTACTTCTTTAGATTTTTCGCAGACAATAGAAATAGTGTTTAAGTCAAAAGAAGCACCAACACAAGAAGCTAAATATAAAATTTGCTGCGTAGAATAGGGCAGCTTTTTCAACTTACCTATCATCAATTCCACCACATTGTCGGTAATATTTTGAGAGTCAATGCGTGCGATATCCCACTTCCAAGCATAAGTCTGAAAATTAAACTCAATCAGGCGATCGGCGTGCAATGTTTTGAGAAACTGATTCACAAAAAAGGGATTTCCTCCCGTTTTTTTCATCACCAATTCTGCTAAAGGTTTTACCCGCTCGATATTATCGTGTAACGTATCGGCAATTAAGCGAGTAGTATGTTCGAGTTTTAAAGGAGATAAGCTAATAAAATTAATAGTGGCTCCCAAATTACGCAACTTATCCAAAGTCATCATTAAGGGATGTGTTGGGCTGACTTCGTTATCCCGGTACGCTCCAATCAAAAATAAATATTGCATATCCGTATCCGTCATCATCAGTTCGATTAACTTGAGCGTGGCAGAGTCTGCCCATTGCAAATCGTCAAGAAAGATAACGAGGGGATGTTCTTTAGCACAAAATGCCCTAATAAACTTTTGTAAGACCAGATTAAAACGATTTTTAGATTCAGATAGCCCTAAATCTGGCACAGGTGGTTGCTTGTCCACAATCAATTCCACTTCGGGAATTACATCAATAATAACTTGACCGTTGTCACCAAAAGCAACTAAAAGTTTTTCTCGCCATAAATTTAGTTGTGCTTCGCTTTCTGTTAAAAGTTGTCGCACCAATTCTTTAAAAGCGCTGACTATGGCAGAATAAGGAATATTGCGCTGAAATTGATCGAATTTACCTTCTGTAAAATAGCCGCGCAGTTGGCTATTAGGTTTGTGAATTTCGGCAATCAATGATGATTTACCGATGCCAGAGTAACCCGCCACCAACATCATCTCGATTTGAGATTTGGTATTTAGGATTTGGGATTGACGACCATTTTTTTGACTTTTTGCTTTTGATTTTTGGCTTTCCCCAGCTACTCGCTCAAATGCTGCTAATAAAGTTTCAACTTCTGCCTCTCGTCCGTAGAGTTTTTGGGAAATTTGAAATTTATCAGAAATATCTTTAGAAGCGAGGGGAAATGCAGAGATATTTCCTTTTGTTTGTAACTGAGTCAAACATTCTTCTAAATCCGCTTTGATTCCCCAAGCACTTTGGTATCTCTCTTCCGCCGTTTTCGCCATCAGTTTCATCACTATATCTGAAACGACTTTCGGAATCTTTTGGCTTTTATTAAATTCATCATTTTTTAATTTTGACTTTTGAATTTTGAATCGATCGGGTGGTACTGGCTGTTTGGCAATATGACAATGTACCAATTCCAGTGCATCATTGGTTTCAAAAGGCAGTTGTCCGGTTAGTAATTCGTAGAAGGTGACACCGAGAGAATAAAAATCTGTGCGGTAGTCCAAATAACGGTTCATCCGTCCGGTTTGTTCTGGGGAAATATAGGCGAGCGTACCTTCTAAGATGTGAGGATTTTTTAGGGTAGGATTTTCCCGCGTTAATTGGGTAGAAATACCAAAGTCGATGAGTTTTAAAACTCTGGTTTTGGGGTTATAAGCAATATTCGCCGGATTTATATCTTTGTGGATAACATTGCAACTGTGAATATGTCCCAACGTCTCAGTTATTTTAATAGCGATCGCAAGAAATTCTCTTAGCAGCATCTGTTGTCCCGCCGCTGTTGATTCGTTCATCAACTGTTTTAAAGAAGATGCGCCAAAATCCTCCAAGATCATGACCAAAGTTCTCTGTAATGGTTCTAAACTATAAACTTTAATTACCCCGTCTAGATTCAGATGTCTGGTAATTTCATATTCCTGCTTGTAGCGGGTGATCTCGGAAGCTGTTGGATAGTCTTCTTTGAGGACTTTGAGAATAACAGGTTGGTTGTCCTGTTGTCGGATAGCGCGATAAACTAGGGAGTTGGTACTTTCGTAAATTTGACTGAGAATAAGGTAGCCGTCAATCTTAAGCATATTTAGTCTTCTTTTGTGTAGTATACTATAGATGCACGCATTGTAATTATTGTCAGTTAATAAAAAAATGCAAAATATGGAGCATATATTAACAAATTCATCGTCTAATGTCTAGGGTATATTTATTCGCTTTTATTTAGCTAATGATTTTCCAACTAACCAGTAAGTCGTCATTTCTCCCCTACCTTTAACAGCAACTTTTCCCCGTTTCTCGAACTTATAGCGATTTTTTAACCGTTCGTAAGTTGCTGAGGTGACTTGAATCTTGCCCGGTATGCCGGATGATTCCATCCTAGAAGCAACATTTACCGCATCTCCCCAGAGGTCGTAAATAAATTTTTTCATGCCAATTACACCTGCTACCACCGCTCCAGTATTAATACCAATGCGGATTTGTAATTGTTCGCTACATTTAGTTTGTAAATGGTCGATCGCTGCTTGCATATCTAGCGCCATTTCCGCAATAGCTTCTACACTATTTTCTTTGGGAACAGGCAATCCACCTACTACCATATAAGCGTCGCCAATGGTTTTGATTTTTTCCAAACCGTGTTTTTCTGTGAGTTCGTCAAACTTGGAAAAAATCTCATTGAGCAAATTAACTAATTCAGTTGGTGAGATTCGCGCCGACAGGAGAGTAAAACCGACAATATCGGCAAATAAAATTGTGACTTCATGGAAATGTTCGGCGATCGCACCTTGATTTTCTTTCAGCCGCTCCGCGATCGGCTCAGGCAAAATATTGAGTAATAACTGTTCTGACTTTTCTTGCTCTTTTTGCAGCGCTGATTGGGCCAGCTTGCGCTCGGTGATGTCCCGCGCCACCAAAATCGCCGTTTCAGAAGAAAGCGGCGAAATCGTCTCGGCAAAGCAAATATCTTTACCTCCTATTGGCAAACTATATTCAATTTCAACGGTTTTTTGCGTGGAAACTGCTTCGAGGATTGCTTGGAGAATCAAATCTGCTTGGGGTGACGGCAAAGTTTCGTGGACTTTTCTGCCGATCGTTTCCGTTGCAGGTTTGTACAAATTTGCGGTACTGGTTGGGATAACATTAAGGCAACGTCCGGAAACATCCCGAACTACTAGCACATCGGTCATAGCAGCAAACAGAGCTTTCATTTCTGCTTGGATTTTTTTCTGTTGCAACACCGTTCCCGACTGAGCTGCTACCACACGAACTAACTCGCACAAGCGCTTGTCGTCCGAACTAATTGAGAGGCTGAATAACACTAACACCGCCAAAACAGGAGATTGAGAACTGAGCAAAGAACTACCCAGTTCCTCTGGCTGCTGCATATTGTTCCCTATAGGAACAATAGGTATGCCAACAGCAGCTTTTAAGCCGTATTGTGTCGCCAGTTCTAATCTCAGGAGAGCATCTTCTATGTCACTGAGATCGGTAATGCACACTGGTTGTCTCGTTGACCAAACTTTGCCGGGGATTTCTTCACCGGGATAGAAAGTGAGAACTTCACTGTATTCTCGGAAGCGCTCGATCGCATCTACCAGAGTTGGGTCAATCTTTTCTCGCTGACAGTACCAACAAGGACTGCATATTAAAGCTGATGTATCGGTGGTGGGAATCCAAGCTTCGCCGTAAATCCAATCAGTTGTTTGGCAAACTTGCTGCAAGATAACTTCTAAGGCGGTATCGAAATCTGTGGCAGTACTAATCGCTTGAGCCATTGTTAGCAAGAGTCGAATTTCTTCTTCAGCTTGTTGGCGTGCTTTGATTTCTTTTTCTAGCTGTGCTGTTCGCTCTTGTAGCGATAAACGCTGACGTGCGATCGTCAGTTGATTTTCCACGCGGGCGATCACCTCTTCAGCTTGAAAAGGTTTGGTGATGTAGTCTATGCCACCGACAGCAAAGGCTTTGATCTTATCCATTACCTCATTGAGAGCGCTGATAAAAATCACCGGCACATCGCGAGTTTGTTCCGAAGCTTTCAGTTTGCTGCAAACTTCATAACCGTCCATCTCCGGCATATTAATATCGAGCAAAATTAAATCGGGCAGCGCTGTCTTTACGGAAGTCAATGCAATCTGACCTGACCTAGCCTTGCGAACTGCGTACCCTCGCTCGGTCAGTATTGAAGATAAAAGGCGAAGGTTGTCCGGCGTATCGTCAACAAGTAAAATATTTCCTTTCTGCCTCTCTTGAGCCTTCATTAGACATTTATTGTGAGATTTACTATTCAAATTCCTAACATTTTTGATATCTCATTCCTGGCAACTGAGTTACCAACCCCATTAATTCCAACTGCAATAAGGCACTCGAAACCCCTCCTGGCGGTAAGCCAGCTTTTTGTACAATTAAATCGAAGGGCGTAGCTTCTGAAGAAATTGCCTGCCAAACTTGTTTTAATTCCGGTTCTAAATCCGGCATTGGCGGTGCATTTGACGCCTGGGTTTGAGCAAATAAAGGTAAAGAAGCAAAATTTTCCGTATCCGCAGGCGGCGTCGCGCCCAACATTTTTAATAGTTCCTCAAATTCAACAGGAATTGCTGTCGCTCCTTTGGTTAATAAATTCAAACAACCGTGGGATTGATAATCTTCCAAACGGGCAGTCAGCACGTAAACATCTCGACCGAAATCTTTAGCAACGTCGGCAGTAATTAAAGCACCAGATTTTTTGGGTGCTTCCATCACTAAAACGGCGCGACTCAAAGCTGCAATAATGCGATTGCGGGCGGGAAAACGAGTGCGATCGGGTGGGGTACCAGCCGAATATTCGCTTAAAAGCAAACCATTTCCTGTTATTTGTGCGGATAAATTGCGATTGCGCGACGGATAAATAACATCTATCCCAGTACCAAAAACCGCTATCGTCCGTCCACCCGCCTCTAAACAGGCACTATGCGCTTCCGTGTCAATTCCCTCCGCCATCCCCGAAACAATTGTAAATCCTTGTTTAGCTAAAGCGGCGCTAATTCTGCGCGTCCAACGGATACCGTATTCGGAAGGTTGACGAGTCCCTACAATTCCCACTGTTGCTGTTAAACCTTGATTTTCTTGGGTTTGCACTTTTCCCCGGTAATGTAGCACTGGTGGAGGATTGGGAATATCTCGCAACAAACGGGGATAATCGGCATCTGCTGGTGTCCAAAAATAAGGGTTTTTCTGCTGGTATTGTAGAAGAAATTGAGCGGGGTCGAGTTGAGATCGCTTTCCCTCCACCGTCACCAATGTTTTAGCCCCGAACCCCTCGACTTGTCGCAATTGCGCTGCACTTGCTTCCCACGCCGCCGCCAGATTACCAAAGTGCTGTTGCAGCCGCTTCAACAAAATCGGCCCAATTCCCGGAATTTGCGACCAAGCTAACCAATATGCCCGTTCTTCAACCAATTGCGTAAATTACTCCATTTCTTGCTAACACAGATAAACACATTATCTGCGTTTATCTGCGGTTAAAAAATCTTAGCCAGCACTAAGCTTGAACAGAACGCTTTTGTTTGAGATATTCAAAAACCGACTTATCCCCAATATCAGCTGGAATTGCTTGCATAGTTTTCCGCACCGCAAAGACGAGGAAAAAGATCGCCCAAATTAGCAGTAATATCGGCTTCATCTCCATCGGCAAAAAACCAAACAAATGTCCCAACAGCAACAAAGGAACCAGCGGTGTCAGCACTTTTGTTTCCAGTCGATTGAAGCAAAAAGCTTCTTTGAAATAAATCCCAGTCAAAGCTGCAAAGGTAAAACCAATTCCCAAAATAGTGAGTGGATGGTGGTAAACAGTCAGCGCTAAAGGTTCGCCACTTTGCACCGCTAGTACAACAGACGCCAAAACGCCAACCGCCCAAAAGATTTGCAGCCCTCGGTGCAACTGTACCATATATATATGGATGGTGGCTAAGCTGACGCCCAACGCCACGCAGAAACAGGCATATAGCAAGGTCAGCGCGTTCAAAATAGTTGGAGTAGCGCTCTGAGATAGTAGCAGCCAAATCCCCAAGGCAAAGCTTAATGCTGCTACCATTAAGCCAGCGCGGTAGATGATGACACCAGTGCGATCGCTCTGGGTAATGGTAAACTCTCCAAACTGTCCTTGGTAAACTATCGGTTCGGATTGCTGTATTTGAGTCATTATTTTCTCCCTTTTCCTTGTGAAATAATAACGCAAGTTGCTAGTTATTAATTTTGAGTCGGTAAGTTGCTCTGCTAGGGCATCATTTTCGCAAGCCTGATTAATTTTATGGCTCTGACGCAGTAATGCCCACTCAAATCTACCTAAATTTTGAGATAAATGAGCATAATTGGCTAAGTTAATTTTACGATCGCATGACATAATTGAAATTTGAAATTTGAAATTTGAAATTGAAAATTTATTATTATGTTTCAAGCAACTCGCCGCCGCCTCGCGATTTGGTATACCGCCGTCACAGCAGTTTTACTGCTACTGTTTGCGACTGGTGTTTATCTATACGTCCGGAATACGTTGATCGAGCGGGTGGATGATACGCTCAATCATGTGGTGGAAGTGGTTGTGCGATCGCTCGCGATCGAACCAGTTTCCCCCAACGATCGCATTAACAAATATCGCGTTAACGTGGAAGCCAGTTTTCGCGATAACGCCGATACCGTAGAAGACGATCGCATCGACCTGGAATGGTTCACTCCTACAGGTGAATTGCTGTGGTCAACCTTTGATGAACCGCTAAATGTTCCTATTCGGGCTAACCGCACAGTCGAAACCGTTCGGTTAGCTAAGAGTCAACGAACTCCCTTCCTCACGCCTTCACCCCCTCCTCTACTGCGCCAAGTCACACAAAGAGTGCAAATGGGACGGCAAGTACTGGGATATCTGCGCGTCAGCCATCCTTGGTTTGAAGTAACAAAACCCAGCCATCAATTGATACTAGACTTGAGTTTGGGTATTAGCGCAATGGTGATTTGCGTTGGTGCGATCGGCTGGTTGCTTTCTGGCTTGGCGATGGCACCGGTGCGCGAATCTTACCAACATCTCAAACAATTTACATCTGATGCTTCTCACGAACTCAGAAGTCCGATCGCCATGATTCAAACTAACGTACAGGTAGCCTTGGCAGACCCGGATCGCTCGTCAGAACAACATCAACAACAATTGAAAGTGATCGAACGACTAACTCAACGGCTAGGGCGTTTGGTAGATGACTTATTGTTTCTTGCCAGAGAAGATAGCGGCATCGTACAACCTCGCTTTTCAGCCTGTCCCCTCGATGCTTTGTTAATGGAAGTTGTGGAAGAACAGCAACTGCTTGCTGCCGAAAAAGTTATTAAACTCACCTTAAATTTAGTGACTGCACAAATGAGTTTTCCTGACGAAACAGAAGAAGACTTTTTTACATTCCAAGGAGATTGGGATCGGCTGGCGCGTCTGTTTACAAATTTAATTGGTAATGCGCTGCAATACACGCCGATGGGGGGTAAAGTTGATGTGGAATTGCAAAGAATTATACGCCGAGGTAACCATCCTCAACTGCAAGTTAAAGTTATCGATACTGGTATCGGTATTCCAGAAGACGCACTGCCTCATTTATTCGATCGCTTTTTTCGAGTCGATCCCGCCCGCACTCGCGGTAAGTCAACCGGTTCGGGATTGGGGTTAGCGATCGCAGCTGCTATTGTCGAAAATCACCACGGTCATATTCGCGTTGAAAGTGTTGTCGATCGAGGCACAACCGTTACCGTTACTTTGCCGCAATACCGACTGGAAACACATTAAACATCTCCAAAAATTCTTGTGGGGTAGGCATCCTGCCTGCCCTTTGAGATTCTTTTAGAGGAGATGTCTATTAGTTATGGACGGATAGGGCATTGGGCATCGTCGCCGGGAGTGCATTCTTTATTTTGAGCTTTGACTTTGAAATTTTAATTTTCTAATTTCATCTATCAAAAGTTAGTTTTTTATTCAAAAATATGAGCAAGGAAATCTTAGCATTTTGGAATGCCTCCTGTGACAGAGGCAAGCTGGTAACCTTTCAGATTAGGCTCAAGATCGAAGTAGGAAATGGGAGCCTTTTAATAGTTCTATGCCAATTGGATTGCGAGAAGATATTGCCTACATTCTGCTGAAAAAAATCGACGAAACCGATAGCAGTCAAGGAATGCACTCGGTTAATTTTACCGAGACAGACTTTGCTGGTCGAGAAATAACCCCCGTAGATTTTTTGGGCCACCTAGATTATTTAAATCAAAAGGGATACATCAACGCTGAATTTAGCGGTAATGCCTATGCAAATCAGGAAGATGTTCCCGATGCGGTTAATCCCAAAGAATTCGATTTCAGAATTGCCAACTCTTATGGCGCAGCAGATGGCCCCTTGCCCCACTTAATTAGCTTTAAAAGGGCAGAAATAACGCAAAAAGGCCGCAAAATGCTGGAGAAAATGGAAGCAAATCCTCCTCAAGCTCTCAGGGAGGGGCCGACACTACCTATCGCTACCAAAGATATGCCGTTCCTTGAGAAAGTGATGCTCAAGGGCAATTTGTCAGATCCTTTTGATGCCAGGGATATTACGGAAGTCGTGTTCCGCACCATGCGCGACATGATGAGTACGGAAGCTGCCGATCGCGTAGCAAATGAACTGCACGAAGAAGCGCTACCGACAAAAGATAAAGCGCTGCAAAACGAAGTGGCAGAACTTTGGAAAGATACCAATCCGATCGTCAGCTTCTTGAGTCGAGTTCGTCCTCCTCTGATTATTAAATCCGATACGTTTCTATTCCGGGTAGCGCAAGAAGCCGGTTTACAACCGGACGTAGAACCGGAAACTGTTGTCAAAGCAGTGTTCTCTGCGACCAAGGAGGAATTGTCTCAAGAACGAATTCAAGAAATCGCGAACTTCTTGCCGGACAAGATTCGCCAACTGTGGGAACAGGCTTAGCTTTTCCAGGAGCCAAAAGTAATAGATAAAAAGGCAAAAGTAAAAATATCCGATGAATTTACTTTTTGCCTTTTACTTTGTTTCTTGCTGCCGCGATCGAATATTTGCCATTTGGCAAATAAAATATCCATTTAGTCAAAATTTACTCAAAACAAAGGTGAATTATGAGTCAACAAAAACGACAACTCAAACAGCAGATCGGGTTAGTGGGAGCTATTTTTGGCACCTTAATCCTGAGCTTACCGGCGATCGCGCAAACGAATCCAAGTCCTCGCGATCCGCGATCGGGTACAGGTAGCGATGCTGTGTGTTCTGCTGATACAAGCGACACCAATATAAATCGCCAAGGGCCATCTTCTGTCAACAGCAATAGAAATACGCCAACTAGCGATGTAGAGACGCGAGATTCGCGAACCGATACTACCACACCATCTTCTGCTAATAGCAATAGAAACACGCCAATTACGGGTACCGATAACTCATCCACCAGGATGGGCAATTCGTCATCGGGTACAGGAAGCTCAAGCACTTCTTCCAGTAACACAGATATAGAACGCCGGACTCGCGAAGGCACTTCTTCCGTCAATAGCAGTAGAAATACACCAACAGAAGATAGCGCTAGCTCATCTGTTGATGATACCAACTCTTCGTCTGCGTCTACCGATGCCATGTCCGATCGCGATCGTAACGCCATACGGACGGGTGACCAAGCTAATTGCAGTACTGATGGCAATAGCACCAACATCAACCGCGACAAGCAACTGCGTCGCAACGATTACCAAATGATGCAGCAACGGCGCAACACCAGAATTATTTCCCCTACCCCAGAACAGAGACAAGCTGCCAGTGCAATGGTCAGACCCTCCAACGGTGCGGTGAATGTTAAGCTGGTGAACGAAACCGGAGCTGACATCGTTTACGAAGTAATTGGCGAAACCAATCAAAGAAATCTACAAGGTGAATCCTACGTCAGTTTAGAAAGTTTGGGTACACCCACGACCATCACTTTTTACCGTGCTGATGGAGGTTTGTTGAGAGTTCGTCCCCAAGCTGTTGCCCCAGGATTACTGGAAGTAAGGTTGGCAGCTACAACAGATTTGGGCGCAGACAGGAATGCCTTAACCGTTCAACCGACTGGTGGCGTTTATGTGAACTAATTGGCTTTAGTTTAGACAGGAACCCCACCCCCAACCCCTCCCCGTCTACGGGGAGGGGAGTTTTTGTTGTGATATAAAAACATATCTAACCGTAGGCTGGGGGACGGCATCGGCAACAACTTCAGCATTTTCAACTAATAATTAATTTCCCGTGCCATCATCCACTGACGCTCAATGGTAACATAGAGAAACATTTTTCAGCATCAATCTCAAATAGACCTATTCTCTAAGGGATTTCCAGGACTTCACCCAGGAGAATTGCTTCTGCTTTAGTATCCCTCAAAGTACGAACCAAAGCGATCGCTCGTCGGTAAACGCTGCGGGCATCGCTGTATTTGCCTAGCTGCTGATAAAGTTGAGCCAGAGATCGCAGCGATCGCAGTTGTTGGTGAGAATCGTCTGCATCTTGGGCAGTGGCGATCCGTTGTTCCAACAATTCAATGGCACGGGTATACTGTCCTACAGAAGAGTAAGTTGATACCAAGCCGTCGATCGCCCGAAATTGATTGGGGCGATCGAGTGCTAACTTCGCAACACCCAACGCTGCACCGTAAGCGCCTATTGTTTCCTTGAAATTATGGATCGCTGCGTAAGCATCCCCTAAATTATTTAACGTATTCGCTTCGCCGATCGGATCGCCAGCGCGAGTCCGATAAATAGCAGCTTCTTCGTAAACTTTAATTGCTTGATTGTAATCGCCGTTATCGCTTGCCACCAAACCAAGATTATTCAGCGATAAACCGATACCTGCCGGACTATTCACGCTGCGGGCAATTGTCAGCGCCTCCTCAAACGTTGTCCTTGCAGCAGGCAAACTGCCACGTCGCAGCAGCACTGTACCGACATTATTTAGGCCAAAAATTTGACCTTGCAAATCGTTATTTTCGCGGGCAAAACCCAGCCGTCTTCGCAACGCATCTTCTGCTCTGTTGTAATCGCCCAGAGCAATATAAGCCAAACCCAAAAAATCGTACACTTGACCTTGGGATTGCACATCGCCAATGCGATGATAAATTTTTAACGCCTGCAACCAATAGGGAATAGCTTTATCGAAATTGCCTTGCCGTTGCGCTTGCCCTCCCAATCGTACCAGGCGATCGGCTTCATCCCGAAGTTCCCCTTGAGTGCCGTTGTTTCTGGGGATGTTCAGTTGTTCGTTAAGGTCAGCCGCACCCAAAACGAAAAAGTAAAAAGGCAAAAGTAGAAAAATGCAGAACTTACGCACTTTGAGAAAAGTAAGAGGGGGGAGTGGGCTAGGAAAAGTCAAAAGTCAAAAGTCAAAAGTCAAAAAGAAGAGGGAGGAGGGAGGAGGGAGAGGGAAAAATGGAAACAGGAAAAATATTAATTCTTTCGCTGCCCCACTCCCCCCATCATAAGAGACTGGGAATCTCAATTTCAGACTCTTCTTCTATAGTTTCGTCTTCACCTAAATAAATAGTACGAATATCGGCAGGCAAAGTTTTTTGTAATTCTTTTAACCCTATCTGTAGCAACTCTCTCACTTCGGTGGGAGAAAGCGTTTCTCCCTCTGCTTGCAGATAAGCGGCGATTCGAGTTTCACTCCAGTGGAAACTCTGAGACATCACCACAATTAACCGCTGAAGAGGAGGTATCATATCTAACGCCTGCTGGGTATAACACCACAAAGGCGGTGAAGCAGCATCCAACGAGTAGTGAATGGACTCTACTGGCGGCACTTCTGCTTGATTGATACACAAAGCGGTAATATTAATGAGCCAGTTTTGCAGATTAAAACTCTCCTTCTCGGATACCGCAGCGCCGCGCAAATCCAGTTCGCCTAAAGCATGGTAGATATGTCGCCAGGTGATGGCAAACAAGTAATCGGCTTGGACAGGCGATCGTCCGGAGTGTGCAATTAAGGTATAGACGATCGGACTGTAGCGACAGAAAATCGCCGTAAAGTATTTCCCCTCTTCGGGATGGCGCTGAAACAGGGTCAGCAGTTCCCCATCGCTGTGATGAGACAGCGACTTGACTAAGGGATGATTGCTTTCTAGAAAATGAGGAATTTGCACAATAGTTTAACCGCTAATTTGCTGAGTTACGCACGCGATTAATCACCATACTACACTAGGGACTGGGGGCTAGAAAAAGTCAAAAGTCTCCCAATCGGCAGTCCCAAGTCTGCAATCCTCTTGGTAGACTAGAAACACATAAGATGGTAAGTATCTGCTGACAAGTCTGGTAGGTACAACCGATCTTTCACCCCTTGAAGTTCATGGTTCTAGCAGTTAACGTTATTCCTTCTCTGCCCTTGCCCTCTTTATTAGGTTCATTTTTGCCCGCCCTGCCTCTAGATAGCCTTTTTTCCACCCAAGGCATCATGGTGATGCTGCTGGTAGCTTATGCAGGTGCTATGTGGATGTTCCTCACCAGTGCTCCGAAAGTCCATACAATCATGGTGTCGGATTTGGAAATCGCTCGGCACTTTTATGAAGGTCTGCTAGATCTGCCAGCGGCGGAAGTACCTTTGCACTATTATTACAACTACGAACAAACTCTGGGTGCTACTAGCATAGACCCGCTCTACCTCTCAGCCAATCCCAGCCTCTCCACCACCAAAGGGTTGAACGCACCAGAGGGTCTTTGGTATCAGTTAAAGAAAAATACCCAGTTACACGTTATCTCTGGCGCAAGTTTGGGCCAAAAAGATCGGCAACGTCATGTGTGTTTCGATCGCGACTGTTTGGAACAAGTGCTGCTGCGCGTGCAAGTCCGAGGTCTCAAGCACAAAATTCGCCGCGAAAAGCCGCTGAATTTTTTGGTCAAAGATGTCGAAGGTCGCGTTATTGAATTGGCGGAAGCTTCTAGTTAGGGGCTAGAAAAAGTCAAAAGTCAAAAGTCAAAACTAGGAATTCCTTGCTACTATCTGCTTCCTCCTCGCTCTAACTTTCCCTTTCTGCCTCTTTCTCTTGTTTTTGACTTTTGACTTTTAACTTTTGACTCTCCCGCTCAATCTTGTTCCGGTTTGAGGAGGGGGAAGGCGATCGCATCCCGAATACTGGCACAATCGGTTAATAGCATCACCAACCGATCGATCCCAATACCCAAACCACCAGTAGGTGGCATCCCGTACTCCAACGCGGTGAGGAAGTCTTCATCGACACCGTGCGCTTCTAAATCTCCAGCTGCTTTACGCGCCGCTTGTGCTTCCAGACGTTGGCGCTGATCGATCGGATCGGTAAGTTCCGAGAAACTATTTGCCGTTTCTCTTCCCACAATAAACAGCTCGAATCTTTCCACCAAACCGGCTTTCGATCGATGTGGTTTGGCAAGGGGAGAAATTTCTACAGGATAATCTATGACAAAAGTAGGTTGAATCAGGTTTTCTTCCACCGTTTGCTCAAACGCTTCATTGAGCATATGTCCGATTGATTCGCAATCTTCCAATCCCTCAATGCCAAATTCGTGTGCAGCTTTTCGTGCTTCCTCAACTGTTTGGAAATTGCTAAAATCTAAGCCGGTGCGTTCTTGCACCAACTCGTGCATTGTAGCGCGACGCCAAGGCGGAGTTAAATCGATATCTTCCCCTTGATAAGTAATTTTCAAAGTACCTAAAACTTCCTTTGCCGCACCCGCAATCAGCGCTTCCGTCAGCGCCATCATATCATTGTAGTCAGCGTAGGCTTGATAAATTTCAATTGTGGTAAATTCCGGATTGTGACGAGTAGAAACACCTTCATTCCGGAAAATTCTTCCCAGTTCGTACACCTTTTCCAACCCACCCACAATCAACCGCTTCAGATGTAACTCTGTAGCAATTCGCAGGTACAGTTCAATTTCCAACGTATTGTGATAGGTGATGAAAGGACGCGCCTCTGCACCTCCCGCTTCGGCCTGAAGCACAGGAGTTTCGATTTCCAAGAAACCCCGTTCGTCCAAATACCGACGAATTGCCGCCGTAATTTTAGCGCGACGGCGAAAAGTTTCCCGCACTTGGGGGTTGACAATTAAGTCAACATAGCGTTGGCGATAGCGTTTTGCAATATCGGTGAGTCCGTGCCACTTATCCGGTAAAGGCAGCAGCGATTTGGTGAGAATGGCGTACTGCTTTACATAAACGGATAGTTCGCCTTTTTCAGTCCGTTTTATAGTCCCTTTCACGCCGATGATATCCCCCACATCGGTCAGCTGCTTGAGGTGATTGAACGCATCGTTATCGATATCTGCCATATTTTCCTGGATTCTGTTCTTATCCAGGTACAGCTGAATCGTGCCGGTTTCATCTTGCAGGTTAAAAAAGGCGAGTTTCCCGAAAACGCGACGGATCAGAATGCGACCCGCAACGGCAACTTCGATATCGACTTCTTCGCCGTTGGTTAAGTCGGCATATTTTTCTTGCAGTTCTGCCGCGTGGTGGGTCGATTCCCAGCGGTAGGCGTAGGGGTTTAACCCCAGTTGGTTGAGTTGTTCGACTTTTTCAAGTCGCGTGGCGCGGATATCTTCTTCGGACATGATTGGGGACTTTTAGCAGCAGCCTCCAATTATAGAACACTTGTCTGAAATCTGTGCAAGGCGATCGGCTGTTATCTGCGTCCATCTGCGTTTATCTGCTTTCCATCTGCGGTAAAAATTTAACCCCCGATCCCACAGATAATCTTTCACATCAGTCTTACACTACCGATGCAACCAAACTGAATGTTTATCCCAAAACTTAAAAACGGCCTATATACTCGGATTGAGTACGAAGTCTTTTACTACTATTATCCAACATTTGTCTATCCAACTTACCTTTTTCCTCAGCTTTTAGTAAAGCATCTATGGCTTCGTAATATAAATCTTTATCAAAAGCGATCAGTATCAAATCCACTCCAGCATTAATCGCTTTAACTGTAGCCAGTGCCAACCCATCTTTACTGCCATAAACTGCCTGCATACTAAAATCATCTGTAATCAATACACCATCGTGTCCCCAATCCTTTCTAATAATACCCTCGATAACCTGCTGGGAAAACGATACCGGGTGTTCTCCATCTACCGCCGTTAACCTAGCGTGTCCTAACATCGTAAAAGCTGGAGATTTGCTCATCACTTCCCGAAACGGTAGCCAATCGTCTTGAGCTAATTCTGCTACTGATGTATGCAATTGTGCATCAGCAATATGAGTATCTGCGCTTACTCTTCCCAGTCCGGGAAAATGTTTAATCGTGCAGCGAACGCCGTATTTTTCTAATGTTTGACAATACCACAAAGCTACCTTGGTAACGACTTCCTTATCTGCTGATATAGATCGCAGGTAAATTTTAGAAAATTTATCGTCTGGACTGATAATTCCCTTGTTTAAATCTACCACAGGAGCGAAGTTTAGGTTAATTCCTATGGCAGATAAGTCTTTACCCTGAGTGGCGGCATATTGAATTACTTTATCTTTTTTTCGCTCTATATTTTTATCGCCATCTAGCACAAATGATAATTGAGGCAATTTAGCCAAAGGTGGAGATAAACGAGATACGACGCCGCCTTCTTGATCTGTGGCTATCCACAAAGGTAGCAAACCCTGAGCGCGACGAATTGCTTGCAAAGCTTGAATTTCTTGTTGTATCTCTTGTTTGCTTTTATTTTTAATATTTCTAGCCGTGACAAAAACTCCGCCGATCGCTCTTTTTGAGACTAAAGTTTTGATTTCATCAAAGTTCCTGTAACCAACGATGAAATGCTGTCCCAAATTTTCCAGTTTGGCGATATCTGCATTCAAAACACTTTGTTTAGCCAAGTTGAATTTGATTTCCAAACCAGTGGCTATGCAGAGCGCTAAAGAAGCGATCGCTAATATCGAAACCGCGCTTAATCTTTTCTTGAACCCGATTACTTCCGTAACAATTAATCCAACCCCAACTATTATAATAGCTACAAACGCCAGTTCTCTCCCTCCAGCTAAGAAAGGCTGCCGATAACAAAAAGCAATACCCAAAATTGCCAACGCTAAAAACAATTTAACTATTTTTATAAAAAAAATCATATTCTAAATTCACTCAGCGTTTAACCAACATCCAAATTTATCTGCGTTCATCTGCGTTTATCTGTTTTCATCTGCGTTAAAAAAATCAACCTTACCTTTATAAATCAGCTAAATATCCATACTCACTACACTTATCTCAGCCGGATGTTCTATGCTAAACTGATAATATACTTCTATTTTTTGCTGGCGTTTAGATTGACGCGGTAGAGTCAGCAACCATTCCAATTGACCCATTGCACCGAGATGAATTTCCGGATTTGTACTGAGCAAACGTACTTTAATTTGTTCGTCGCGACTGACAGGCAATTGCTCAATTAAGCGCAGAGTTGTTTTGCGATCGCGCAAATTGGTAATTACCAATTTGTAACCGTAAGTCGTGCGTCGGTAGTTACCTATTAATTCTACCTCGCGTTCCAGCAAATCGCGCTCAATTTGCAAATCTTCGTCAACGCCTAAGTTAAGCTTAAAATCATGACCGGGTGCAACATTCTCGATCTGAGTAGTGCCAATTAAAGTGCGATCGCGAAAAATATTAGCCTTACCCGGTAACAAATTTACACCATTTGATTTATTCCTAACCGTAGCTTGCAAATAAGCAAAAGTTAGCGACCTTGGTAGCGCGACATATTCAATTTTACAAGGATAATTTTCACTTAATACTATCACTTTATGAGCAATACCATCACTAGAAATATCGTTGTTTCCAGCTAACCGGAAAGTTACTGCACCTTCAGGCTTAGTTCCTTTTGTCAGCACTTTTTGCAGTTCCGGTAAATCTTGTTTTTTGGAACCATTCTTATCCTCTGCTAATAAAGCTTCTAATTCAGCAAAATCATCGTTACAACTGTGCTTACCTTGTCGGAAAAATTGGTTATTTTTCTGACCGCTAATATACCACGGTTCGAGTTTGGGAGGTAGAGTATTCGCAGTCGGTTTAGCTGTGGAAAGGGTGAGTTTGACACCTTGCCAATTTTCACCAGTTTTCTGCTTAATTTCTGCCAGGTAAGTGAGATTGATGCGATCGCCACTACTGCTAGTTCGCAAGTCGTAAAGCGGAGTCCAGCCAGCGCGAGTTACCAGATAAGACAATTCTAGCTGAAATTCTCCCGGACTTGTAGGAGCGATCGCAACGATAACGTTATAACTGGTATAACTTTCTTTGCAAGTAGATAGCTGTAATTGTTTGAATTGTTGGCGAAATATTTCCAATTGTCTATCTAACTCGCGTACCTGCCTTTCTCGGAGTGCGATCGCATTGGCATACTCCCCGTATTGTTCTCCCAAAAAATTGACTAACTCCTTCACTTCATGCAAGTTCATTTGTGCGGGAGCAAGCAATCCCGAAAAACCTTCCAAAGACTTTTCGCTTAAGGATTGTACGAAATTGCGTTGTAATTGTGCAGCATCTAATTGATCTTGAATAGTGCGTCTTTGCTGCTCCAAACTCCGAATTTGTCTACTCAGTTGTCCTACTTTTTCGCCAAATGCTTCGTTGGCAAATACAGTTTCTGTACGCACTCCTAATATACCATCACCTCTAACCCGAACTGAATCAGTCTGAATAGTTAAAGGCAAATCAGCGATGATTAATTCTTGCTCATCACCAGTCAAACTTACTGTACCGCGCCGCGTCACTAGAGCTTGGTTAGTGTATACCGTGACTTCTGAAATGTGGGTATTGACTATTTGATGTGTCATTTGTCAGTTGCCAGTTAATTTATAGTTCATAGTTCATCGCATCGATATTGCAACGACGAACAATGAACAATGAGCAATCAACAATCAGCCTCACTCAGACTTTCTTTTCAAACTGTCAATTTCTCGTTGCAACTCTTCAATTTGACGCCGCAATTCATCTGCTTGGCTGCGTCCAGTTTGAGATGGAACATCAACGGCTCCCTCTGCTGCTGATTGTTGATAATTGCCATGACGAATTTGACGATATTCATCAGAATTTGACCATTGGCGCAAGTGGATAATGCGTTCTACCAAAAAAGGATGGCTGAGAAATACACCTTGAGCTAAGTTATTGTAAAGCAGAAACTTATAAACTTGATTCAATCCATCATCATCGAGTTCTTGATATCTTTCCGATTGCCGAATAAATTCATCCAAACTAGCTTCGTTATTGTACTTGCCACTGCCGCCAGCAAGTTTCATCATCGCTCGCATGACGGAATTGATATCATCTGAAAGTAACAAAGCGGCGCGATCGGCTGATAATTCCGAGCGGCGTTTCCATTCATAAAACGCATAAACCAAACCGCTACCGATGATATTACCTAACCCAAGCGTTAATTCCCCAATAAAAGAGGCAGTGCTAATCACCCAAAGTGCCATTTGAGTTAGAATAGTGTGACCGCATTTAATATGTCCTAATTCATGAGCGATAACCGATCGCAGTTCCGCTTCGGTCATCAAGTCCAACAATCCAGAATTTAGTACGATCGAGGGTCGCTCTTGTCCCAAAGCATAGGCATTAGATATGGGAAACTGACTGATAAATAAAGTTGGTTCCGGATAAATGTCTAAATCTCGCACACATTCGCGAAACATCTGATAAACTGTAGAATACTGGCGCGGGCCAACTTGAATGCTGTTACCCATGTGGTAGACAAACTGCGGACGCTCGTAGAAAAATTCGACAAATTTGCGAGCCGCGATATCGAAACCCGGTAAGCTGCGTAAGGTTTGTTCCGCCTCGCGATCGAGCGGATGGCGAAAGGCTTCGCTGGACATTCCTTTGTAGGTTGGCATAGAGAGACTTTTTTAGTGGTATTGTACTTATTCTAATGAAGCTCAGATAGATGAGCGATCGCACGTCGATGTTCTCATAGTAGCTGCGAGGTGGATTGAGGATGCGATCGCAATTTTCTACTCAAATATTGAAATTATTGAATTTTAGGGCCGATATATCCAATAATTATCTTACCAGGCCCTAACTCTACAGAAAAATGAAGCCGCCACGCTCCTGGCGTCATGCGGACGTGCAAACTGAAGACTCGCTTTACGCCGTCAGGACACTTAATAGTTAGTTCTTGTTCAAACTGCTGCAACCTTGTTTCACTTTCTGGAGATACTTTGCAAGGAAGATTGTCATAATTAAAAGACCCGCTTTTCCAATTTTTACAGTAATCCTCAAATTCAGATAACCGCTTAATAATCTGTTGCAAATTTGGGTTTCCACTAGCAAGGCTTGGCATTTCTTTCCCCACATCTTCGCAAAATTCTAAGCTGGGAAATAACTCTTCTTTCCGATTCCACAGATCTAATCCGTCAATAATTTTGGTACGAATACGGTTTTTTATCCAAACATGATTTTCATGAATGTGATTGCTACTACTGGCGTGAATGACTTCCACAACTTCATCGACGATATGTTCATTGTCATCAAGTCGCGTCACTTCCAATTCTAAGCGACTGCAATCCCATCGAGGCTCAGATTTCACACTCATGGCAAGTGCATCAAGCAAGAAAGCATGGCCAAGTCCACTTGCTTGCTCTCCCTGATGCTTAAAATCAGATAAATTAATACTGTTTTCAATATTTCGATCGGTAATATCAATCAAGAACGGAGCTTTACTTGTAAGAGTTCTGAAAAAACTACGTTCTTCTCGCTCGACTTCATTGTCGTTCCGCCAGCGAATCAGAGGATAGTTAGGTGCAAGTAGGATATTATTAATATCGTCCTGAGTGCGAATAACTTTCTTTACACCCTGCTTTGTTGCTGTAAGTACAGTTTTAATGAAATCCGACATCAATTTTCGGGCTGTGGGAATATCAGGAGCAGGAGTTCGCAGAGAGAGTTTATTAAATACCATTTCCAAATCCATTTTTTACTCTCCAACTGGCTCTAATAAAGCCTCCAAACTCTTATCCCACTCATCGAAAAATCCTTCTGGCCATTGGTCAAGGCGTCCGTTGCGATCGATCCGTGGCGATACTACCTCAGTGAAACTTTGTCCTTCTTTTTCTTGTCGCTGGAAGAAGTGTAACTGGACATCTTTCGGATCGATTTTTCCACCATGAACAGCAAGACGAATCCCATTTAGAACGTGATCGCTATGAGTCTCTATTACAATTTGAACACCACAACTTGCAGCAAGTGCCAACAAGCTACCCATTTGTGATTGCCCTTTTGGATGTAAATGAGCTTCTGGATTTTCAATTAGAATTAGCGTGCCTGGTTCTGATGCAAGGACAGCTACAATAATTGGTAGGGTGTAGCTAATTCCAAACCCAACATTGGTAGCACGGTAAGGATTGCTGTCTCCATAATAATATTGAAAACTCATCCGCTCTATATCTGGTTTTGGAGCAATTTTGAGGCGTGTACCTGGACTGACTTCTCCTATCCATGCTTCTACCTGATTAACCAATTCCGGCGACTTTGCTTTTGGATGGCTCAGATTAACATTGGGGATATCTTTATCTCCATAAATTGAAAGGAAGTGTGCAGTATACTCACCTTTGGTTCCAATTTGCCTAAGTCGTCGGACTTGGGAATATGACATTTCATTAAAAGAGCGTGTCCCCATACGTTCTGCCTGAAGGTAGTGGAAGTTATTAGTGAAAATACTTGATTGATAAACTTCTGGGGGAATTGATGATGAGGCAAGATTCAATACATCTACTTCTCGATCGTAGTTAAAACGCCATATTCCCTCTGTGTCATTTTCCCAAATAATATCAAAACCAATTTCTTCTTTACTCGCTCGCTCGAAAAGAGCATCTTGTGCCGTACCAATACAAATCAATTCACCATTCAACGCTAAGCCTATATTTGGCAATAAACCCTGTTGGTAAGATTGACGCAGCAACAGCAACGATTGAAGAACAGAAGATTTCCCACTACTATTGAGACCACAAAGAAGAGTTAGCGGTCTAAATTTAAGAAATTGATTTTCAAAAGGTTTAAAGTTGAGTAATCGTAAAGAATTTATCATTGTACTACTTCCTGAAGTATTCTTTCAATTGTACCAAATCGATACTCTACCTTGTTAGCTACCTGAAAAATATAGCAAAAGTCAAAAGTCAAAAGTCAAATGCTTGCTGTGAATTGGTTCTGGCGTTTTAGGATGCCCTAACCGCCCTGGCGGTTGCTATAAATACAGGACAGACGAGGCTAAAAGATCTGGGATACGATCGCACTCCTCCCTCCCCCAACAACTACCAAAGCAAAGCGCCCCAAACTCATCATTGAATTTGGAGCGCTTTCAATTCCTAAAACACCAAAAAATCAATTAGGCGAAAGTGAAATAACCACCAGAAAGACTCAAATTATTCGAGCCTTGTACGATCGCAATCAACTCATTTTGACCGAGAGTTTTCTGATAGATTGCCGTTCCAGTTGGTAAACCGCTTGGGGAACTACCCAGAACATAACCACCAGCGGAACCGCGCAACTCGATTCTATCTTGACTGGAGTTGAAATCAAGAATGAGGGCGTAATCGCTTGTGCCAGATTTAGAATCATCGCCGTCATTGTAGTAAAACTTAACGGCATCTCCTAACACAAAGGTATCGCTATCAAAACCGCCAACTAGGGTATCTATCTCGCTAAATCCAGGATTGGAAGCTTTGCGATCGACACCCACTAAGCGATCCTTTCCTTTGTCTCCAAACAGTAAATCCGATCCAATTCCGCCGAAGAGAACATCATTATCTGCACCGCCAAACAAGCTGCTGTTACCTTCCCCGCCATCAATAGTATCGTTGCCTTTGTTGCCGGCGAGAAAGTCCTTGCCCTTACCAAAAATCAGATCGTTACCGTCATCGCCAACGATAAAATCTTCACCGCTACCGCCGTAAATTACATCATTTTCTTTGCCACCAGAAAGAGTATTATTTCCTTCCCCGCCATAGATGGTGTCTTCACCTTCGTTACCGAAAATCAAGTCATTACCGGCGTCTCCATAGAAAATATCTTTGCCTTTATTGCCAACAAGATAATCATCGCCCTTACCGCCAAACACCAAGTCATCCCCACTGTCAGCAAAGATAGAATCATTGCCATTACCGCCGGAGATGGTATCGTTAGCGGTACTGCCAAACACCGGCACACCCGCCTTAACAGGGGGCGGCGGAACCGTGACAGCCTTTGTATCGTTATCTCTAATAGTGGCAACACCTTGGGAATCGGCTATGTCAGCACCAATGGGATTGCTCAAATTAACGAAGAAATTTTCGTCAAACTCCTGTCGCGTATCATCGACAACATTGACAGTGATAGTTTGTTTGGTTTGACCGGGATTGAATACCACCTGACCGCTGAAAGCAGGGGGGGCGATGTCAGGGCGTTCGCCTAAGATTTGGCCGCGAATTGCACCGTTGGGAGACCCTTTGGTCTGGACGTTCAGGTACAGTCCGGTATCTTTTCCCGGTGTCGCTGTACGGAGGGGAGACACAAAACTGCTTAAAGATTGACCGGCAGCATCTGTTGTTTCCCAAACACCGGTGATAATTGTAGAGCCATCCGAGTCTATGGTAGCGTTCCAGTCATCGGCATCTTGAGAAGCTTTGGAAATATCTAAAGCGATCGGCCCATTTGCACCTTGGCCCCCAACATGAAAACGAACGCCAGTTACATCATCGCTGGTGGTGGAAGTTTGAGATGCTTTACCCAGCAAAGAACCAAAGTCCAAACCGGCCACTTTTATCCTGTAGCTGAGTCCGTCACCTGCCCGATTCAGTTCTAACAAGCTGATACCGTTAGCTGTGGAACTGGTGGGTGGCACTTCTTCCGCACCGCTTAAAACAGCATCGAAACTTTTGGTGCCGTCGAAAGTATCGCTGGCGATCGTATAATTTACCCTCACCACCTGGTCGCTTGCTTTTGATAAGCTGACAACAAAGTTGGCAGGAACGTTACCTTCCGTTACCGACACATTCGCGATCGAAACTGTTGGCAGAATCGGTTCTTCTGGCGGCGGCGGTATATCGGTCGTATCGTAAACGTAACCGATTTGCTGAATCGACAGCATCTGTTCCGGAGTCACATTGCCAAACTGATACATCGGGTCGTTGATATCAACCCCTGAGTTACCACTATCTAAAGGCAGATAAGGACGGAAACCGGGAGTGTTTTGGTGGCGTTCCATCCACTCCGTCCAGAGGCGATCGATGTTAGCGTGATGCAGAAAGAACACCGGATCGTTGGGAGAAGTCGCCAAACCCATATTCCCACCCACCCATACGTGGGGATTGCCGTGGGGACGACCTTCCAGTGCCGGCCAAAAAGTATTGAATGTCGGTTGATTGAGAACTGCCTCTATTTCAGAAGGTAACGGTAAGTTGGCAGTACCCGGAAACTGCGACGGGTCTTGCCTGGAACCGATACTGCGTTGGAGAAATCGCGCCTGTCCGTTGGGATTTAGAGCTGATGGAGAATTAAAGTTAAATGTCCAGATACCCTGCTGGTTGAGTGTCTGACTCGGCTGATTCCGCAGGGAAAAAGATGGCGCACGAAATGGCCCGGTACTCACGAGATTGCTGTCTTGCGCGTTGCCAAAACCTCCCATGAAGTTGTCGGTGAAGACGGCGCGGCTACTATCCGAGTTGGTGAAGTCCCAGTACGGCAGGGTAACAGTGGGGTCAATCGATCGCAAATCGTTCTCGAAGCGACGCAGCATTTCCCGGTGCCACGGCAAAAATGGTGGTGTGAAGTGAACGGGCGGCATTTCTCCGGGTATCATTTGTCCGCTAGAATTCAGTTCGCCAAACGCTAATTGGTGTATCCTCACGTAGTAATCGTAAGCGTTTGGTGGCGTTACGTTTGTACCAGTTGCCGGGTCGAAAATTGTGTACGGGGATGGCCTGTTTTTTAATGCTTTAACTGCATTGACAAATCGTTGTTTTTCTGTATCCGTAAGGTCTTTGGCGTCTTTGCGAACTAAGAGATTCTCATCGGTGTGATTCATGTGTTTTTTGCATCCTATTTGGTAATCGCAATACCCCGGAAGTTGATGCGACCCTTTCCGACTCGTCGGTTAGCTGAAAAATATTGCCTTCTGGGCTGACTTCTCAAGCGGGTTTAAATATTGTCGCCTCAGAAGTTACTTTAAACGAGCCGACTCTTCTATGCGATCGGCTGAGATAAATTCCTCCTAAATGACTTTACCTGGCTTTAAAAAGTTCTCAGTTGTTATCAATTTTTGCAAACTAAGCAATTACCTGCCAGTAAGTAAATATTCACTAGCGCCTTTTTTTAAGTAGTTACCCTGAATTTTTACAGTAACTTTAAATTATCCAATATTAGCAACAGTATGTTTACTTAATACCAAATCTATTGCGATGACGCCTTTTATGCCGATCGGCTGTAGAGGCGTTTCATGAAACGTCTCTATAATGTTTATGCCAAAAATTAAAGAGTGAACAAAAGTGGATTTGCGATCGCAAGCGTAGCGCCAATAAAAAAATCCCCTTTAGGGGGGATGTTTTATCAGCAAAAAAGCTAATTGAAATCACAAAATATAAAGCAGCAGGAAGAGAATTATCCACACGATATCGACAAAGTGCCAGTAGATTTCAGCTGCTTCTACACCAAAGTGGCTTTCGCTGCTGTAGTGGTCTTTTTTGAGCGATCGCCACAACACGCCCAGAATTAGCAGCACCCCAAAACAAACGTGCAAACCGTGAAAGCCAGTCAAAACATAAAACGTGCTGGCATACAAGTTTGTTCTGAGACCGAATTCCAGATGGCTGTATTCATAAACCTGACCGACTAAGAAAATGATGCCCATAATGGCAGTGGCAATAAACCAATTTCGCAAACCCGCCACATTGTTTTTCTTAATCGCTGTATCGGCATTATGAATGACAAAACTGCTAGATATCAGAATCAGCGTGTTAATTCCGGGCAGCAATAACTCCCGTTCTGGGGTTCCTTCCGGTGGCCATGTCGGTGCCACAGCTCGAAAGGTAAGGTAGGCAGCAAACAAGCCTAAAAAGATCATTCCTTCTGCAACTAGGAACACAATCACCCCGAAAACGCGGTGATCGGGATGGCCTTCGTGGTGGTGTCCTGCGGCAGTCTCCGCACTATGGTGATAGTTGAGAGCAGTCTTAGCTGGATCGACAGTTGAACTTTGCATGACTTTCTATTTTGGTCAGTTGTCAGTGGAAGAAGGGGCTAGGGGTTAGGGGTTAGGGAAAAAGGAAGAGGGAAGAAGGAAGAAAATTTCAGATTTTAGATTTAAAAGGGAAGATTTTGATAAATCTGAAATCTGAAATTTGAAATCCCCCGCTCCCCCACTCCCCCACTCCCTAGCCCCTCTCTCTTTTTACTCCTGCTTGCGGTCTTCCGGATTCACAGCAACATCTGGATCGGGTTTAGCCCGCAACACCGAGTTTGGCCCTCCGGACAACATCGGGTCTTCATCCTGAAGAGTTTCGGTTGCAACATTTGACTCTGAGTTTGAAGGCATAACAGAAGTAGAAGAGGCAAAAAAGTCTGAAACTGTAGCTTTTTCTAGGGGTACACCCGATGGAGTTCTAGCTTCGGCAGCCTTACTCTTGTTAGCCATAAGTTTCCGAATTTGGAGAGGATTGACCATACCGTAGTCATACGGCCCGCTGGCCAAAACCGGGTCGGTAAAGAAATTCTCAACTGGTGGCGGTGAAGAAGTCATCCACTCTAAGGTCAGACCTTGCCAGGGGTTATCGGCAGCTTTGGGGCCGTAGAACCAACTCCAAATGGCATTGACGAGGAACGGAATTGTGGAAACTGCCAGAATAAAGGCACCTATGGTACAAACCATATTTAGTGCGGCAAATTTGGGATCGTACATAGCTACCCGGCGGGGCATACCTTCCAGACCCAGCTTGTGCATAGGAAGGAAGCAGATATTAAATCCGACGAACGTCAGGGCAAAATGGATTTTTCCCCAGGTTTCGTTCATCATCCGACCCGTCATTTTGGGGAACCAGTGATATAATGCACCATACAAACCGAAGACGCTACCGCCGAATAAGACGTAGTGCAGGTGGGCGACAATAAAATAAGTATCGTGAACGTGAATATCGAAAGGTGCGGAAGCTACCATGATGCCGCTGATACCGCCGATCACAAACATGGATATAAATCCGATCGCAAAGATCATGGCACTGTTGAGACGCAGTTTGCCGCCCCACATAGTAGCCAACCAACTAAACACCTTGATACCTGTGGGTACCGCGATGATCATTGTGGCGATCATAAAGAACATCCGCAACCAACCGGGGGTGCCGCTGGTGAACATATGGTGCGCCCAAACGATCAGCCCCAAAAAGCTAATGGCCAAACTGGAATAAGCGATCGCCCGATAGCCGAAAATGGGTTTGCGGGAATGAACTGGCAGAATTTCCGAAATCATCCCGAACACCGGCAGAATCATAATGTAAACCGCCGGGTGGGAATAAAACCAGAACATATGCTGGTAAACTATCGGATCGCCGCCGCCAGTTGGGTTAAAGAAAGCCGTACCCGCGATCAGGTCAAAACTCAGCAGAATCAAAGCACCTGCCAATACGGGAGTTCCAATTAAAATCAGTGCCGAAGCTGCTAGCATCGCCCAGCAAAACAACGGCATTTGATTCAAACTCATACCGGGAATTCGCATCGTCAATAGAGTGGTGAAGAAATTCACCGCACCCAAAATTGAAGAACTTCCCAATAAGAGAACGCTGAGTATCCAAATCAACTCACCCGCTTTGCTGCCGTTAATTAAGCTCAAAGGTGGATAAGATGTCCAACCCGAACCGGCTGCCCCCACGAAAAAGCTGGCCAGAAGCAGCAGACCGGCAGGTGGGATAATCCAAAAGGCAACCGCATTCAAACGCGGGAACGCCATATCCCGCGCCCCGATCATTAAAGGAATTAGATAATTGCCAAATCCACCGGTCGCCGCAGGCACAATCCACAAAAAAATCATGACGGTGGCGTGGATTGTAAAGAAACTGTTGTAGAGTTCGGGACTGACAAGATCTGAGTCTGGGGTAGCTAGTTCGGCGCGAACAGCTGATGCTAAAGCACCGCCGATTAAATAGAAGATAAACGATGTGACCAGGTATTGAATTCCGATCACTTTATGGTCGGTGCTAAAGCCAAAGTATTTTCCCCAATTATTGCCACTTTCTTCTGTTCCGTGGCCTACATTATCTGGTTCTTGAAGCTGTACTTGTGTAGTCATATCAATTTTCGATTTGGGATTTAGGATTTTAGATTCTAGATAAAATCTAGAATCTAAAACCTAAAATTAATGATGGGAATGTTGTAGCTGTGCGAGAGTATCGGAGTTAATTCCCATCTCTGCTGCGTAGGGAGCTAAAAATTCACCAGTTGACATTTCTTGCGGGTTTACCGCTACAACCCGATTCAAGTTATCGGAATTAGCAACTTCTTGCTGACTTTGAATCCAGGCATTAAATTCTTCTGGTGTTTCTACAATCACCTGGGTTTTCATGCTGCCATGATAGCTACCGCAGAGTTCGGCACAAATCACCGGGTAGGTGCCAACTACCTTGGGAGTGAATTGCAATTGCGTTGTTCTACCTGGTATTGCATCTTGCTTGATGCGGAATTCGGGTACCCAGAAGGCATGGATCACGTCGTTGGCTGAAATGTTGAGTTTGACATGGTTTCCGGCGGGGACGTGCAGTTCGCCAGATACGACGCCACTATCGGGATAGTTAAAAATCCAGGCAAACTGCAAACCGGTAACATCAATTTCCAAGTCTGAAGCTGGGCTTTCTGCTGGGGTCGCGCCAATACCTTCTGCAATTTGGGTTGCGGATTTATCTGTCTGGTTTAAGGTGGCGGCGATCGCAGATCCTGGCATTTTCATCGCTTGCTGCTGTGGCATACCGTGAGCGGCCATCGGGTCTAAGCCGCCCATAGCATTGTAAACTTCAAAGCTGTAGACTCCTATGACCAGGATAATTATCGCGGGAATTCCTGTCCAGAGTATTTCCAGGGGAACGTTGCCGTGCATCGGCGCTCCATCTGTGGTGTCACCCGGACGTCTGCGAAACTTAACGACGCAATAGATAATTACGCCTTCAACGATGAGAAACAAACCTGTGGAGATGGTCATCATCATGTTGAATAACCCATCTACCAAAGATGCTTCTTCTGAGGCTGCTTCTGGCAGTAGGCCATGATTCTGACCGAACCAGAGACTGACGAGGGTCAGTGCTATACCGGCTAGTAGAGTTGAAATGTTACTTGGGATTTTCACGGCGATTTTAGGATTTATTGCACAACTGCTTGACTTTCATCGCGGCTGATGCGAAGCAGCAGGTTGGCCCATCAAGTATTGAAAAGGCTGTCAGCCTTGATTTTAGACAAGCAAGCATTTGTTTTTTAGTATCGATTCTCTTACCAAGGTAAAACAGGGGTCGGTAAAGGAGGGTTTGATAGGCCACTTTTTCAATATTTCTTTGGGATCGCTGCAATTGACAACACAACAATCAAAACGGGGAATGGGAAGGGTAATGGGAATCGGGAAAGGATTTTAAATTAGCCTTTATTGCTTACGTCTTACCCTTTTCCCTTCTTTGGTAAGCCTATCTGTCAAATAGTGTTCGGCGCTCTCGATGCTAGCGAACTGGGGATTTTAACGTATGTCCTACATTTCTTACAGCATCTTTTGCCACAATTACGTCTATCAAAATATATAAAGATTTTATAAGTAAAAAATACCTAAAGGTTTTTTGCTTAACCGGATTATGTCGCTACAGTAATACCTAGAGCCATTCATTGCATTGAATGCGATGAATAGCTCTGAATGAGCAGATGCTCATAATTTGCTTAACACGCACAGAAAGTGATTAACCCGAAGGTAGAGCTCATGGCGGACACTGTGTTGCATCAGGATGAAAGCACTTTTGTTGCCACCCCTGTAGATTTTATCCGTCGCTTTGTGTGGAAAATCGCGATCGCCACACTGCTGTTGATGGCAGTAGGCAGCGCCACGCGGGTGATGAATGCCGGGTTGGCTTGCCCTGACTGGCCGCTGTGCTACGGTCAGTTAGTACCCAGTCAGCAGATGAACCTACAGGTGTTCCTGGAGTGGTTTCACCGATTGGATGCGGCTTTAATCGGCGTCAGCGCGATCGCTCTGGTTGGCATCTCGTGGTGGTATCGGCGTCAGTCACCGCCTTGGCTACTTTGGGCCTCCGCGTTCGCCCTCTTTTTGATAATTTTCCAAGGTATCCTTGGGGGACTCACCGTTACCGAACTGCTGCGGTTTGATATTGTCACCGCTCACCTGGGAGCAGCTTTGTTATTTTTCACTACGCTGATAGTGATTGGTGTGGCTCTCTTACCCTACGAAGCCACCGGCACCGTCGGTAACTTAGCGTGGGTAAGCTTAAGCGCCGCAATTTTAGTTTACGTACAATGCCTTTTGGGCGGATTGGTGGCATCTCGCTGGGCGCTGCACCAGTGCTTTGGCGCATCGCAGCTATGTGCTGTGATGAATAGCCACATTGCCGGTGTAGTTCCACCCACTTTGGCAACTTTGGCTGTAGTAATTCTGACATGGCGAACACCGGCAGTACACCCCACTGTCCGATTGCTGGCTAACAGTGCTGGTGTTTTGCTGCTATGTCAAATTGCTCTTGGTGTGGCAACTTTCCGCTTGCACCTCCAGGTAGAACCGCTGACAGTTACTCACCAAGCAGTCGGTGCGGCATTACTGGGATCTTTGGTGGCGCTGACAGTTTTGACGTGGCGCGATGTCTTGAGTACACGTCGTCTTCAGCGATCGCCAGCCTAATCGGGTCATTGGTTAGTAGTTAGTCGTCAGTCGCGTTACTAACTATTAACAACTGACAATTAGCAAAGGACTAACAGAATTCATGCAAGAAATTATTGCTACTGGGGTTTCCCGTCACCATCAAAACTTCAAAGAAGTAATACAAAGTTACTATCAGCTGACGAAACCTCGGATTATTCCTCTGCTGCTCATTACAACGGCAGCTAGTATGTGGATGGCATCAGCAGGACGGGTAGATCCGCTGTTATTGCTGGTAACGCTTACAGGTGGTACTCTGGCGGCAGCTGCGGCGCAAACGCTCAACTGCATTTACGATCGCGATATCGATTATGCAATGGAACGCACCCGCCATCGTCCGATTCCTTCCGGCAGGGTGCAATCTCGCGATGCGCTTTTATTTGCAATTATCCTCGCTTCTCTTTCGTTTACTTTATTGGCTGTTTTTGCCAATTTGCTGGCGGCGCTGTTGGCGATGTCTGGCATTGTTTTCTACATGGCAATTTACACCCATTTGCTGAAACGCCACACTACCCAAAATATTGTGATTGGCGGTGCTGCCGGTGCGATTCCCGCTTTGGTGGGATGGGCGGCTGTGACTGATAGTTTAAGCTGGTCGGCATGGATGTTATTTGCGATCGTCTTTTTGTGGACGCCTCCCCATTTCTGGGCGCTGGCTATGATGATTCGCGATGATTACGCGAAAGTAAACATCCCTATGTTGCCAGTTGTTGTGGGCGAAGTTGCCACTTCTCGTCAAATCTGGATTTATACGCTCATCATGGTGGCATCAACTTTTCTGCTGATTTATCCTCTGGGTACGGCAGGTGTTGTTTATGGCGCGTTTGCCGTAATCCTGGGTGGAAAGTTTATCCAGAAAGCTTGGGAATTATGGCTCAATCCTAGCGATAAGGATTTGGCGCGATCGCTCTTTAAATTCTCCATTATCTACATGATGTTGCTCTGCGGTGGCATTGTTGTTGATAGTTTGCCAGTGACTCATTACCTCACAGCTAGTTTGGCTGAGAAGTTGCACGCAATAATTTAGTGTGGATGGGAACTACCCCACCCCCCAGCCCCCTCCCCGCGACGGGGAGGGGGTTTGCTTTTAGGGTTTTCAGTATGGGGAGGGCGTGACTTTTTCAAACTGACGATCTAGTACTTTAACTAATTCTTCATCAAATAAATCTCTCGGCAGTTTCACGAAGCAATTATCTGGGGGCAGGAAAATATTAATAAACTTAAATTGCCAATTTTTTTATTTTCAAATTACTTTTTTAATATTTGTATATAACAGATTATTTCAGGCGATAGATGTATAGAAAAACCCGGTTTAATAAACCGGGTTTGTTTGAAAACTATTATCATAAATCTGCAACAGTGCTAACTGACTGACGTATTGAAGATATTGCTACTTTTCTACTGGATAGATTTGACCTCGCATTTCGCCATAGAATTCATGTCCCTTGGTGTGAAGGTTGAAATAAAGGACTCCCTTTCTAGCCAAAGCTTCCATACCTGCAATGGTATTAACTTGAACAGGAATATTGAGATCGCTAGGGCAACCTTCAGGTAGAGGAAGTGTAGGTCTAGTAGAGAGAGAAGGCGGTGGAAGAGGTTGTTTCACAAAAGTTAGCTTTTCGTTAGTAATAGAAGCAGAGAAGCGGCCATTCACAACAGTGTTGTTAAATTCACCAAACTGTGCAAAATTAACAATAATCGGGCCAAGGACATCTGGCGTGCCACAATGGATGTGAAACGCAGTAATGTTCGCCGGAGCGATGCCAACTATTTGGACATTAACATTACCAGAACTGAGATTGCGAGGGAAACGGATTCGACCGTAACCTTTGGCTTTAGACCCCGATGCTGGGCCTAGTTCTTGGGCAGGATGCAGATAGGCTTCGTACTCGGTAAATGAGTCGTCTCCAAATCGTTGGTTTTGAGCATTAGTGGGCAAACTGAATAGGATGGTAAGCGCAAACAATGCACTTATCAATAAGCCAATAATAATTTTCATTGCGTCTTCGATTTTTTTCCATTATTCATGCTTATCAGATAGATATCCGGAAGATTTGATGGTAAACCAGGCAAGCGATATGCTAACAAATTGTTGAGAAAGTGAAGGCTGTTTTCTGGGCTACGCTGGGAATCCTAGCGCCTAAAATAGCGAGGCCGATGTCGATCGCACCGCAAATCCCGCTACAATAAAATTAAAGATTGTTTAGATTTGTAAATTTGGGACAGCTATGGCTCCCGCAGTTTTAATAGAAAAACTCCAGAAGCGTTACGGTAAGGTTGAAGCCGTCAAAGATGTATCCTTTCAGGTAGAACCGGGAGAAATTTTTGGGCTGCTTGGGCCAAATGGTGCGGGGAAAACTACAACGATCAGATGTCTCTGCACTTTGGCGACTCCCGATGCTGGCAAAATTGAGGTATCGGGCATAGATGCGATCGCCAATCCCAAAGCAGCACGCCAAAAACTCGGTTACGTCGCCCAAGAAGTGGCGCTGGATAAGGTGCTGACCGGTAGAGAAATGCTGCAATTACAAGCGGCATTATACCACATACCTAGCAAATTGATTGAAGAGCGAATTGATAAAATTATAAGTTCGCTCGGTTTGCAGGAATATGCAGACAAAAAAACCGGCACTTACTCCGGCGGTATCCGCAAGCGACTGGATTTGGCGGCGGGATTGCTGCATCAGCCAGATGTGCTAGTTTTGGACGAACCGACGGTTGGCTTGGATATTGAAAGTCGAGTGGTAATGTGGGATATCCTGCGCCAACTGCGGGATGCGGGGACGACTGTGGTGCTGACAAGTCACTATTTAGAAGAAGTTGACGCGCTGGCTGACAGAGTAGCGATTATCGATAAAGGTGCAGTAATTGCTGCCGGTACGCCTTCTGAGTTAAAAGATAGGGTGGGAGGCGATCGCATCACTCTCCGCATCCGCGAGTTTTCGCCGATCGAAGAAGCAGAGAAAGCCAAACAGATGTTGCAATCTCTGCCATTTGTGCAAGAAGCGATTATTAATAGCGCTCAAGGTAATTCGCTGAATTTGGTTGTCACGCCGCAAAGCGATGCTTTAATAACTATTCAGCAAGCCTTGCAAGCTGCTGGGTTGCCTACTTTTGGGATTGCACAATCTCGTCCTAGTTTAGATGACGTTTACCTAGCCGCGACGGGTAGAACGCTGACAGATGCAGAACTTGCAGCAGCTGGTACTCGCGATCCGAAGGCTGAGAAAAAACGCAACATGAGATGAAACAAGCCGGAGGGAATTTTCTCGCTTCGATTGTGGTTTAGAGCTTATCTGAAAAGTCAGTTTCTGGTAATTTTTACCGCAGATATGCACAGATAAACGCTTCGGAACGCAGATAGGTTTAATTTCTAACCATGATTTTGAAGTTAGGCTGTTAATTGCTTTAATCCAAAATCCTCTCATCCAAAATCCAAAATCGATATGAGCAGTACGATAACTCCTTCTAAACCAAATGTTACTTTGCCGCCAGAAGCTGTGCAGGTTAGTCCAGAACCGAATTTCTTTGGCGAACTTGTGCAGGAAACTTTGGCTTTAACTCGTCGTTTGTTTATTCAGTTGCAGCGGCGTCCCTCAACTTTGATTGCTGGGGTTATTCAACCGCTGATTTGGTTAATTTTGTTTGGGGCGCTGTTTCAAAATGCGCCGCAAGGTTTGTTTGGCAATACTGTAAATTACGGTCAGTTTCTGGCGGCTGGGGTGATTGTTTTTACTGCGTTTAGCGGGGCGCTGAATGCGGGTTTGCCGGTGATGTTCGATCGCGAATTCGGTTTTCTGAATCGCTTATTGGTTGCTCCTCTGGCGACTCGGTATTCGATCGTCTTTGCTTCCGCTATCTTTATCGTTACCCTCAGCGCTATTCAAACGGCAGCTATTATTGCTACCAGTGCTTTTCTGGGTGCAGGTTGGCCAGATTTGTTGGGTTTGGCTGTAATTTCGCTGATTCTCTTGCTGCTGGTGTTTGGGGTAACCGGTTTGAGTTTGGGATTGGCTTTTGCTTTGCCCGGTCACATCGAATTGATCGCGGTAATTTTTGTGACTAACTTGCCTTTACTGTTTGCCAGTACCGCTTTGGCACCGCTATCTTTTATGCCGAAATGGTTGCAGGTGGTGGCTACTCTCAATCCTCTCAGTTATGCGATCGAGCCCATTCGCTACATTTATTTGCACAGCAATTGGGCAATTAATAGTATAGTGATGCAGGCTCCTTGGGGTGCCGTAACATTAGGTGGGGCGCTGCTAGTGCTGCTAGTACTTGACGTGGTGGCATTTTTGACCATTCAACCGTTGTTGCGGCGAACATTTGCTTAAATAGAAAGGAAATTTAAGATGTCCCAAGTCTCAGTTAAACGGCTTACTCCGATCGTTCTGGGGTTATTAGCAGGAACTACCCTAGTTCCTTTTGGGCTACCTCAAACCACTTTGGCACAAACACTCGATCGCGACCCTTCCCAGGATTTTCAAAGGCAAGATGATAATAGCTCGTTTTACGGAGGCGGTACAGGTCAGGGTTTCAGCGTGTTTGACTTGATCCACCGAGCTAATTTGGGTCAAAACCGCAGCCCAGAAGAATTCTCCACCGAACAGCGACAAAACCTCGATGATGCTGCGGAGCAGTTCCGGGCCAAACAGCGAGAACGGTTTCAACTTCCACAAAATCAAGCAGTTCCGGGGAATTCTGCCGCTCCTGTCACCACGCCACCTACCCAATCCAATTAATTAGTAGGGTGGGCAATGCCCACCCTACTTAGCTAGACTCCAATTGCTGCCAGAACATCGCTGGCGTGGGTAGAAGTGTTGACGCTGCTATCAACGTGGATAATTTTGCCACTACCGTCGATTACGTAGGTGACGCGCTTGGCATAACCGCCACCATCGACATCGTAAGCTTTGATGATGGCACCATCGGTGTCAGCTAAAAGCGGAAAAGGCAAATTGAACTTTTGGGTAAATTGTTGGTGGGAAGCTTCATCGTCCTTGCTGACGCCTAAGACGACAATATCTTTACCTTGGTAGTCTGCGTAGTTATCCCGAAAGCTACAAGCTTGTTTGGTGCAGCCAGGAGTGTCGTCTTTGGGATAAAAGTACAAAACAACCGTTTTACCTGCAAAGTCAGACAGGGAAACGGTGTTGCCGTTGGTATCTTTTGCTGTAAATGCGGGCGCATCTGTACCAACTGATAGAGCCATAGATGCTGTTTCCTTTTAGTTTTAGATTGTTTCCGCTTTGGATTGTAGCTGATGCTCTCGTGATTTTACAGTTAGGGCCGACAAGCCGATCGCAAGCAGTTTGCTTTCTAAGTGAAGAAAGCGCCTTATGATAGTAACGAATTAGAATGCTAATTTTTCTACCCCTGCGTAGTTGTCCGGTATCATTTGACATTATCAATGACTTCTGTTAAGCAATTAAGCGCTAAATCGCTTTCTTATCCAAGAAAAACCATACAACGGGCAGAGCGATCGCTACGCTGTTCGCCTTTCCAAATGCCTTTGTTTATCAAAATGCGCTCTAGAAGCGTGGATTTCCAAGAAATTGTGGGTTTGGCAGGAGAAAAGCTGCAATATACGCGACGTCCCCTATCTGAGTTGGCAGCTGAAAATAGTCTGCTGTGGTTAATCGAAGTTGGTGTACTGCGACGCGAGGTGGATGGACAAGGTATCACGAATAGTTTTCGCCTCACACCGCTGGGACATCAAATTATCGAACAATGGCAGAATCGAGGTGGCATCATACCACCTGCTTCCTTGAGCGATCGCATCTACAATACCTTAAATCGTTGGTTTCGACTTCCCTTTTAGGGCTAGGGGATAGGGAATAGGGAATAGGGAATAGGGAATAGGAAAAATATTAATTCTTCCGGTCTCCCGCTCCCCCACTCCCCCACTCTCTTCCCATAGCCCTAGCCCATAGCCCTAGCCCCTAGCCCCATTCCCTTATGAAAGCCATTATGGTTGTGGGCACTACGTCCCACGCTGGAAAATCTCTTCTCACATCTGCCATTTGTCGCATTTTAGTGCGACGTGGCTGGCGGGTAGCACCTTTTAAAGGCCAAAATATGGCACTGAATGCCTATGTAACGGCTAGCGGTGGAGAAATTGGCCACGCTCAGGCGGTGCAAGCTTGGGCTGCCGGGATCTCTCCCATCGTGGAGATGAACCCGATTTTACTCAAGCCGCAAGGCGATATGACCTCGCAAGTGATTATTAAAGGCAAAGCGGTAGGCAAAGCTAACGCCTTGGAGTATTACGATCAATATTTTGAAGTTGGCTGGCAAGCTATTACTGAATCTCTACAAGTTTTAGGTTCGGAATTCGATCTAATTGTTTGCGAAGGAGCTGGCAGTCCGGCGGAGATTAACCTCAAGCATCGCGACCTCACTAATATGCGGATAGCTCGCTATCTGAATGCTCCCACATTACTGGTTGTGGATATCGATCGCGGTGGTGCTTTTGCCCACGTTGTCGGTACTTTGGAGTTATTGGAACCGACAGAACGAGCTTTGATCAAAGGTGTTGTTATTAATAAGTTTCGCGGACAGCGAAGTCTGCTGCAACCCGGTATACGTTGGTTAGAAGAACGCACAGGTATCCCAGTAGTTGGCGTTATTCCTTGGATTGACCAACATTTTCCATCTGAAGATTCTCTCGATTTATTTGAACGACGCTATCGCGGTAGTGGTAAAGACCTGACGATCGCTGTAATTCGCTTGCCCAGAATTTCTAACTTTACCGATTTCGATCCCTTGGAAGCGGAATCTACAGTTAACCTCAAATATATTGGCCCCAAACAAGATTTGGGTCACCCAGATGCGGTAATTATCCCAGGTTCTAAAACTACGATCGCCGATTTAATGATTCTCAAGCAAACCGGTATGGCAGAAGCGATCCAAAACTATGTGGCAGCAGGCGGTACAGTGATGGGAATTTGCGGCGGCTACCAAATGCTAGGTAAAGTTGTCGCCGATCCGGAAGGGATTGAGGGTGCTTCGGAAAGTCGTTGCGATGGACTGGGACTTCTACCTGTTAAAACTTCAATTGTGCCACAAAAAATTGCCCGTCAGCGGCAAGTTACATCTCACTATCCCCAACCCGGTTTACCAGTAGTTGGCTACGAAATTCATCAAGGACGCACGCGCACTTTGGATACGGAGGGAACAGAATATTTGTTCGATGACCCCTATTTAGGTATAGTCGATCCGGCTCAATCTGTGTGGGGAACATATCTGCACGGAATTTTTGATAACGGCCCTTGGCGTCGCGCTTGGTTAAATTTGTTGCGGCAACAACGCGGTCTTTCTGCTTTACCTAACGGCATTCCCAATTATCGGGAACAGCGAGAAGCTTTATTAGATTCTCTGGCAAGTGCTGTGGAAGCTCACCTAGATTTATCGCCTGTTTTACCTAGTAATTAGGTTACTACATCCGCTCATTGCAGAGCAAATCCCAAATCCCAAATCCCAAATCCCAAATCGGATGACTGATGCCCAAAATTCGATTTTTACCTGATAATGTAACTGTGGAAGCTGCGGTGGGAGAACCGCTGTTAGAAGTTGCCGATCGCGCCGGCGTTTTTATCCCCACCGGTTGTCTGATGGGTTCGTGTCACGCTTGCGAGGTAGAACTAGAAAACGGTCATTGTATTCGTGCTTGCATCACAGCGGTGCCAGGGGGACGGGAAGAGTTAACGATTAATTTGGTTAGCGATCCGATTTGGTAGCTATAGTTGAAATCTAGCCAAGTTTTGAGAGAGCGTCAATACTTTCGATCCTTTACCGCGAAGTTCGGCTGACTTCTCTGGTGTCAGCAGCGCAAGCAAGCACACCATTTTTATAAGTAGGATTGGCTGGGATGCGCTCGTATAAATATTTTTCACACAGAATTGCCACAGTCTTAGGTACTTCACCGTCCAATTTCATACTCAAAAGTTGTCGGCTTCTCACAAATGAGCCTTTTTACTGCTGAATGACTTTATAAATAAAAAATTAAATATTTTTCTCTAATTTAAAAAGTAAAATCTACAATTTTATTATTTTATCCGACACGACAAATATTTTATTCTATTAAATTAAAAAATCCAATTTTTTTATATTTTTTTTATAAACTACCTCTTCTTTTTGTAGTTACAGGCTAGGTAATTACTTCTAGTGGCTGAGTATAATTACGCCTCTCGGACGATCTAATTTAAGCTGGTAGTTAGTTATTCTTAATAATGAAAAGAAACAGTACTGGATGGGTTTTATGCCGCTGTAGCCCATGATTGGACATCGAACTAAAAGCGACAGTAGATGTCCGAACGGTACTTGCTTAACTGCATAGACGGTGTGGAGTTTTTGTCGCTTGCTTCACTTTATTATTGCCAAGGTGAGGAAGAATCCTCAATAATAGCGGTTTTGGCGATAAACGTTGAGTGTTCTCATAATATCTCATTGTAGCACCCAGACCTTCTTGGCTCAGGTATGACCCAGGAAGGTTTGGCTGCGTTGACAGGGACAGGAAAATTACCTTGGAATGATTCGTTTTTTCAAAATTTATGAAGATGCTCACTACAAGCAAGGCTCATTTATTATAGGTGCTGGCAAGGGAAATTCTTCGCCTCGTAAATAAGCATCGAACTGTTCTTCAAAGCGACTCCAACTTGTCGCGATCGAACGGTCTAATCTACAGGGAGGAGCTTCGCGAAATAAAGGCATCCGTTCTTGTATTATCTCTTTGATACTTGGGTGTAACTCTTCAAATACATCTGTTTTGCTGCCTGTGTAATTCAAAACTAAAAACCCCGGCTTTCCCTTCATTTTCATCCAAGGTTCCCAAGGCCCCATGCGATAGTAAGATAAGGCTACAGATCTGTTTGTGCTAGAGCTAACTGCCACATCGTCAAGCATCTTTGTGGGAAAAATAAATTTATAGGAATCTGATGCTCGGAGATATTTTTCGGGAGAATATTCAGCATATTTAGGATAGCTTGCTAGCTGGTTTGGCAATTTCAAATTGAAATCTAAGGATATATAAGAAATCTCTGGAGCTATATAAGCTATTATTTCTTCGGGAACCAAGAACTCTTGGTAATCGTATGAACGGTGTAAAACATTAAGTTTTTCACCAGTCCAGGGATTTTGCCAAGACTTTAAAATTTCACCAGTTTGAGTGTCTAGATAAAGAGTAATTTTCCGACTCACCAATGTCCAGCGCGAAGTTGCCTCATCCTTAAGGCAACGCGAGATATCCACCCCCAGGAAATCAAACAAGTGCAGGGGCTCATCATCATCTATAGGTTGGGCATACATAGCACCCGTAGCTTCAAAGTAGTGAGTTCTGCCGTCAGTGCTGCAACGTACCTTGACAAATTGCTCATCGGTAATAGTTGATTTTGCTAAAATCATATTTTATACCAAAATAACTAGATGTGAGAATTACACTAAAGGCTAGGTGAAAACCCGGCAAAAAACAACTATCTTTAGTTAGAATTGGGGAAAACGCGGCATTATTGATAACGGGCGGTTGAAATGGTTGAATCTTCTGGAAAAATTCCCTCAGATGTAACGTTTGAGCAGGCGATTGCTCTGAGTTACGATGTTGTCGAGAAGATGGCAGGGGGTGAAATATCCCCATCAGAGATAGAAACGGTAGTTTCAGAGTTAGTTAAAACGGAAAATGGTGCGAGAGGGTTTTTTGTCACCTACCTGACATCTGAGGCAAGTGGGGGAGATAATCCAACAGAGGAAGTAGTGCGGGCATTGCGATCGCATCCGGATACCGTGTCAGAATTATTGGCGAAGAATGTAGCGATGTCTGCCGCAACAGCACTTAGCCATCGCCGCAACGGTAACGAAGAGATGGCAAAGTCTAGCGAGAGAGTGCGCGATCGCACATCGCATCTGATTAAACTGATCGATATTCCTGAAGTATACTCGTGCTGCCGGGAAATACTCAAAAGTGTCACCAACGAAGCAGGAAAATACAAAAGTTTTCTCGAACGGTGGGGCTACGATAGCGAACAACGAGAATTAATCAGTCAGGCACTACAAAAAGTTGTACCTGACTAAAGGGACTAGGAAAAGTCACTCAGTCAAAAGTCAAAAGTCAAAATTGGAATTTCTTCCCTCTCCCATACCTTATGCCCAAATCTAAAATCTAAAATCTAAAATCTAAAATCCAAAATGACTACTCCTAAAACTTGCCTTAATTACATCAACGGACAGTGGTTGCCAGCCAAATCGGGAGCAACTTTAGAAAGTCGCAATCCAGCGGACTGGCGACAACTTGTAGCCACATTTCCGCGTTCGGAAGCGGTAGATGTAGATGCAGCAGTAGAAGCCGCCCGCAATGCTTATCGTCAATGGCGTCTCGTGCCAGCACCAGCGCGTGCAGGATATATTTATCGGGTGGCAGAGTTATTAATTCAGCACAAAGAAGAACTCGCTCAATTGATGAGTCGGGAAATGGGCAAGGCCATCGCAGAAGCGCGTGGAGATGTACAAGAAGGAATAGACTGCGCCCTTTATTATGCTGGAGAAGGTCGCCGATTGTTCGGGCAAACAACGCCTTCGGAAATGCCGAACAAATTCGCCATGACTGTGCGGATGCCCATCGGAGTCTGCGCTTTAATTACGCCGTGGAATTTCCCGGTTGCCATACCATGTTGGAAAGCGCTACCGGCATTAGTATGCGGCAATACAATTATTCTCAAACCTGCCGGAGATACGCCTGCTTGTGCAAGTTTTTTAATCCAAATATTCCACGATGCAGGTTTTCCAGAAGGGGTAGTAAATTTAGTTCACGGCTTTGGTTCGGAAGTAGGAAAAGCTTTAACCGAACATCCCGATATTGACTTGGTATCTTTTACCGGTTCTTCCCAAACAGGTGCAGAAATTGGGTCTACTTGCGGGCGCACTCACAAGCGAGTTTGCTTGGAATTGGGCGGCAAAAATGCCCAAATTGTGATGGATGATGCGGATTTAGAATTAGCTTTGGAAGGTGCAGTTTGGGGAGCATTCGGTACAACCGGTCAGCGTTGCACGGCGACAAGTCGCCTGCTTTTACATCGGGATATCAAAGATAAGTTTACTTCGATGCTCGTAGAGCGGACTGCCAAGTTGCGTCTCGGTGCTGGTATCGACCCGAATACCAATGTAGGGCCTTTGGTAAATGTCGCTCAGCTTCAGCGAGTTAGCGGTTATTTAGAAGTGGCTCATTTTGAGAAAGCAAAGGTGTTAATTGGTGGCAAGATAGCCAACATAGGTGATTTAAAATATGGTTTTTTCTTTGAGCCGACGATTCTAGATAATGTTACTCCAGATATGCGCGTTGCCCGCGAAGAAATTTTCGGCCCTGTCGTATCTTTAATTGAAGTTAATTCGTTTGAAGAAGCCATAAAAATACTCAACGACACGCCTTATGGTTTATCTTCATCGATTTATACTGGCGATGTCAACCGCGCTTTTCAAGCAATGCGTGATATCGAGGCTGGGATTACTTATATTAATGGCCCAACCATCGGTGCGGAAGTGCATTTACCTTTTGGTGGTGTCAAGCAAACGGGTAACGGACATCGGGAGGCGGGGACTGCTGCTTTGGATGTTTTTTCGGAATGGAAGAGTGTTTATGTAGATTTTTCCGGTCGTTTGCAACGCGCCCAAATCGATAATCATTAAATAATTTGTAAGAGGTATTGCGATATGACTGTATCTCAGCCGGAAAATCAAACCGCCAATCTTTACGATCGCGACTTTTGTTTGTGGGCAGAAGAAACGGCAAAACTTTTGCAGGCTGGAAAATTTGGCCAAATCGATTTGGAACATCTCATCGAAGAAGTTGAAGATATGAGCGGTAGCCAAAAGCGGGCATTGCTAAGTAATTTGCGCGTCCTTTTGATGCACTTGTTAAAGTACAAATATCAGTCAGAAAAACGTTCTAAAAGTTGGCGTCACACGATTGTAGAACATCGCATCCGCTTGGAAGATGCCTTTGAGGAGAGCCCCAGTCTGAGAGAGTATTGTCTAGAAATTTTTGATAAAGCTTATCAGAAAGCTAGAAAACAAGCTGCTGAGGAAACGGAATTGCCACTAGATACATTTCCTCGCGAATCGCCTTTTACCCCCGCACAAATTCTTGACGAAGATTTCTTTCCCGATTAAAAATTGCCGATCGCATGGCTAAAATTAATTGTCATCTTCGTTCAGTCTACAACGCCCGTCTGTCTGGCATTCAACGCCCTTATTGCGCTGAGCTACAATTGTTGCTAAGTCAGGTCTTCCGGTCAGCTTAAGCCGCCAGTCAGCCCAAATTTCGTACAGCCGATCGACGATCGCACCAATAATGGGCCACCCGGTCGCCGCATAAATCCATCCCATCCCCAAAATCTCGTAAACGCGACGAAAAACTTCCACATTTTTGATGACAGTACCGTCGGGAAGTACAGCATGAATTCGTCCCATCGCCGTTTCAAAATCAACACCGCCATGTTCTTCCGGGGTGTAGCTGCTGTCGGCGATGTCGGTAAACTTTACCAGACCTCGACCCGCGTCTCGTTTCTGCAAGAAATTGACTTCTCGCAGGCACAACGGACATTCTCCGTCGTACAGCAGCTCGATTTGCCAGGATGCAGAGGATTGAGATGGGGTCGCGACTGGAACGGATTCGGGAAACTGAGTTTTTGACGAGGACATAGGCATCAGTGAATTTATTCCTCAAGCGAGGAGAAACAGATACAAGTAACTATGTTACATAACTTAACACTATTTTGGTTGTGGCGATCGATCTCCTTGATGAAGAAGCTAACCTAGATGGCAAATTAAGAGATAAAATTGTAGATGATGCTTTCTACAAAGGCTTGTTGCTGTTAGGTTGCGGTCAAGCGGCGATTCGTTTTTGTCCGCCTTTAGTGATTGACAGCAACCAAATTCAGGTTGCTTTGCAGATTCTTGCCGACTTGTTGGCAGAGATCTAATTTAAACGCAAAGGAACGCAGAGGTAATCGCAAAGTACGCCAAGAAGAGGTGAAGGATAAGAGCCAAATTTAGCGATACCAATACTTTGCGTTCCTTTGCGTTTCCCTTTGCGTTCCTTTGCGTTGAAAAAAAGTTAAAAGTCAAAAGTCAAAACCCATTCCCAATTAAAATGAAAGGTGCCCAATAAAAGGGATGATTGAGACGATTGCTAACTGCCGATGCACTACCCTGAGAGACTGCGCGGACGGCAATGCCTCTCTGTTCTTCGCTTACTGCTGCTGTCGAATTTCCGGTAATTAAAGCGATTTGTGCTTGTCGCAAAGCTTCGGCTTTTGTGATGTTTTCTTTTTGCAATCCTGCGTAAAAAGCATTCATCAAAACTTGAGTACCGCCATCGGAAATTGACCACAAGGAGGCAATCGCGGCCTTAGCACCAATTCGTTGCATTTGGTAACCAAAACCGAGTATTTCTTTGCCGTTTCCCAATTGTTTTCCTACTCCAGTTTCGCAGGCACTCAGTACTACTAAATCTGCATTGGGTAATGACCAAGTTTCGACATCGCGAAGGGTGACGCGACTGCCATCACCAAATAGGATAAAAGATTCTTCTGGCTGACCGGTGACAAAGGCAGCGTGAGTGGCAAAATGAATAATATTGTAATCGTTGAGACGGGGAAGAACTGCTGCGGGACTGAAGGCAGTATCTAATAATATAATGGTGTTGTTGATTGTTGCTGCCAGGTTGTTTACTTCGCGACCTGCAAACGGCAGTCCGGCGAAATTAAGTTGGCGATTTCCAATCGGAACGCTGTAGTTTCCTGTGGTAAAAGCACCTGCTAAGACGCGGGGATTATTTGGTGATTTTGGTTTGAAATCGGTTAGATTTGCGGCGGTGATATAGTTAATCGCGAAACGCTGCACTAGCCACTGTTTGCCATCATTAAGAGCTGCTAAAGGAATATACCGTAGTTGTGCGTCAGGCGCATAAATAATTGTTTGCGCTTTGCTGTCTGCGATTTCTTTTTCGATTGGTTTGATGAGCCAGTTATATAATTGCTTGGCTGGTATTTTAGCATCTGAATCTGGGTTTTGTAAAGCTTCGCGAAATTGGGCGATCGCCTTTTCTATTTCCTGCCTTTTTACTGCCACAGGTCGATGTATTGGCCCAGAATCAGGCGTTACCAGCACTAATTCCAAACGGTCTTGTAAAACAAGAGGATATAGCAATACAGATGGTTTTGGCAATTTCTGTAAGTTCTGCTGTACTATATTGAGATTATCTAAATTTAGGTTTTCCCCCTTTGTTTCCCGATTTAACTCTTGTACCAGCGCCACGACATCCGGACTGCGGATAAATTCGTTAAATTCTATTTTTTGTTGCTGTTCAATTCTCTCTAATTCGGCAATTCGCTGTTGCTGGGAGGGTGTGCGATCGACCTCTGGTATACTGCGTAATTGTGCGAGTTCTTTACCCAATTGCACAACTTGAAAATATTTTTCCGAAATTTGTTTTTCTTGGGGCAATAAATCGACGCCTTGCGCTGTGCGATCGTTTCCCCGAACGTTTCGCAAATATTCTGCTATTTCTTGTATTTTCAGCAAATCAAGAACTTGTTGTGCTTCGTCAGCGCGATTCTGTTTGAGTAACAAATCGGCTAATCTACGATAGGTATCGGCAACGGTATCTGTGAAAGATTTTTGCTGTTCTATAGACAGGGATTTTAAATCTTTGCGGATAGATTCGGTAAGATTAACGGCTTGCTTGTAGAAAATAATTGCCAAGGTTGACTGCTGTTGTTTTTCTAACAGATAACCGATATTACTAAAAGCTATTCCTTCGCCCGCTTTGTCACCTATTTCTTGGAGAATTGTTAAAGATTGTTGTAAAAAATCCAATGCTTTGGCATAATTGCGCTGACTGTAATAAACGCCTGCGATACTGTTAAGCGTGCGACCTTTTCCGGCTTTGTCGCCTATTTGTTGACGCACTGCTAATGCTTGTTGCAAAAATTGTTGAGCTTGCGAATAATTTCGGAACTTGGTATAGATACCGCCAATATGAGTCAGGGCTTCTCCTTCGCCTGCTTTATCGCCAATTTGTTGGGAAATTGCTAAAGCTTGTTGATAATATTGTAGGGCTTTGGTATACTGGTTTTGACTTTCGTAAATAATGCCGATCGCATCTAAAGCGCGACCTTCCCCCGCCTTATCTCCCGTTTCTTTCCGAATCGCCAATGCTTGCTGCAAAAATTCTAAAGCTTGGGGATATTGACCTAAATTAAAACTAACGCCGCCAAGGTTGTTAAGAGAGTTTCCCACACCAGCTTTATCGCCGATTTCGTTACGAATCGCCAATCCATGCTGATAATATTGTAGCGCTTGCGGATATTTCCCCAAACTGTAAGAAATGCCGCCAATGTTATCGAGAGTGTTGCCAATGCCAACTTTCTCGCCAATTTCTTTCGCAATTGCCAAAGATTGTTGATATACTTCTAAAGCTTTATCGTATTGACCTAAATTTTCATAAATAACGCCAATGCCATTGAGAGTAGTACCAACGCTGGCTTTATCGCCAATATCTTGTAGAATCGGTAAAGCTTGTTGATAGTATTCTAGCGCTTGGGGATATTGACTTAATTGACGATAAACTAAGCCGATGTTGCTGAGGAGACGCGCCACACCAGCTTTATCATTAATCGTGCGGCGAATTGCCAAAGCTTGCTGGTAGTATTGCAAAGCGCGATCGTATTCGCCTAAGCTGGAATAAACGCCGCCGATGTTATTCAGCGTGCGTCCTTCGTCGCGTTTGTCTCCAACTTCCTGACGAATTGCTAAAGCTTGTTTGTATAATTCTAATGCTTTGTTATAATCGCCTTGGGCAGCAGCAAGGGCAGCTATATTGTGCAAAGCTTCCCCTTCCACTACACGCTTACCGATTTGTTTCGCTATTTCTAAAGCTTGTTGATGCAATTCTAAAGCTTTGGGATAATCGCCTAATTGACGATAAACAAAACCAATATTGTTGAGTGTTTCGCCAATACCAACTTTTTCGTCAAGTTCTTTACGAATAGTCAAAGCTTGCTGCAAATTTTCCATTGCTTTATCGTAATCGCCAAGACTGGTATAAACTTCGCCGATTTTGTCGAGTGTTTCAGCAATACCCAGTTTATCTTTAAAATTTTGGCGAATGATGAGAACTTGTTGGTAAGTTTGCAATGCAGCTTGAAATTCACCTGTACGAAATTGTGCGACGCCTTGTTGAAATAGTCGGTCTGCTTCCACTTTTGTATTTGTGACAGAAATCTGTGCTGTGACACTTGCATTGTGAGTCAACGGTGTCGCTGGGATAGCAAGTACCAGAGTAGAAGCGATCGCAATTAAGTAATGAAGGCGGAGGTGCATCTGGCTTAATTAAAAAAATGTTTGATATCGCGTTATTTTTGACATATATAAAATTTAGCGATCGGACAAATTCCAAATCCAAATTTTCTGCCGATCTGCACTAGCTAAAGTTTTTCCATCCGAACTCATAGCAGTCATCTTCTGCCGATTATCTATGTAACTGTTTCCATAAAGGATGCGCTGCACTTTTCCTGTGGCGACATCCCAAATTTTGAAAGTTCTATCAAAATTTTGAGTAATCATATGTTTCCCATCTTTTAACAAAAAGGTAAAATAGTTAGGGCTGTTGTTTTGGATAGTTTTGACAACCTGTTGGTTGCCAATATTTAAAGATTCGATAATATCGCCTTTCCTCCTAACTATAGTTTGACCGTCCGAACTAAAACCGACAAATAAAAACATAGCGATCGTGCGGACAGAACCACTATTTATGGTACTGTTAAGTTGCTTTGTCCTGACGTTCCACAGATTGATAATTCCGCGCCTATTCACACTAGCTAAAGTTTGACCGTTGGGGCTAAACGCAACTGAATACACTGGCGTGTTATCGCCCGTAAAAGTAGTTTGGATTTGACCCGTACCCACGTCCCACAGTTTCACCGCAGTGTCACCAGCACTAGCTAAAGTCTGACTATCTGGACTGAAAGCAATAGAAAGTATGTCAGATGAATGTCCGCTAAGTGTGCTTTTCAATTGTCCTGTGCGAAGGCTCCATAATTTGATGCTACGATCGCTACTACCAGCAGCTAAAATTTCACCGTCTGGACTGATGGCTAAGGTAGAAGCTGAAGCAGAAAGTCCGGTAAGAGCGCTTTTCAATTTACCTGTGCTGACCTGCCACAATTTGATAGTTTTGTCATCATGACCGGTCGCTAAAGTTTGACCGTCGGGAGTCATTGCAACTGCATTTACGTTGGAGTCAGCTTCAATTGTTTTGTTAGGGAAGAATTCTGGCATCATTTTTTTTGTATCTGCCAGCAAGCGATCGCCCCAAAGTTGCGTTTTTAACTTCTCAAATTCGATTAAGAATTCATGGGGTTTATTGAGCTTATTCATTATTGACAAACAACCTTGTCGATCGCCCTTTCCATAAGTTGCTACCGCCAGCGCTAATTGCATTAATGGAATACGCACGTCTTTACCGTAATAATAAGCTTTCGGGTCAACCGTTTGCCAGGAACGAATTGCTCCTTCTACATCTGCCAATTCGTATTTAGCTAAACCTAACAAGAAAGAAGCAGAGCCTAATTTTGCATCCTGTGAAAGCGCTTTTTGATAGTAATCTGCTGCTGCTTTAATTTGGTTTTCTTTATGTATCTTTTCTCCCCAAGCTAATAGAAGAGGAGCAAAAGTAGAGTTGGGTGGAATATCTGTTATCGCTGAATTTTCCAAAAAACTTTTAATTGGAATTGCCACATTAAAGCCAGATTTGATATCAATTGTTTGCCCGCTGTCGGGATCGACGATCGGATTTCCTTCCGCTCGTCCGTGAATGCCAATTACCCGCCCTTGGGCATCTAAAACCGGGCCACCACTCATCCCCGATCGAGTGATATTGGTATAAATTAAAGCATAGCCATCTTCTAGCGGTTTGAGCGATCGACCCGATATTTTGCCTGTTGTGATCTGATAAACTCGTTCCGTGATGGCGCGTCCCGGATGCGGCCAACCAGCAGTATAAACGGTTGCACCTTCTGTCACCGTATCCGAATCTGCTATTTCGGCAACGCGGTAATTTTGGTTACTGGTAAATTGCACTAATGCTAAATCTACCCCTGGCAATTTTTTCACTGTGCTATAGTTGAGGGCGTGTTTTGTGCTGTCATGAGTCAAAACTTCATACTCATCTCGTGTAGCGACAACGTGCTTGGCAGTTAGCACATAATAAGTATTATCTTTCTTACCAATAATTACTCCACTGCCGGGATTTTGACCGTTAATCACAACAGTTACCTCTTTGGCAAGGGATGCGATCGCTTGTTCGTCCAATGTTTGCGGCACTACCATTTGCGGTTGCATTACCGCTATTGCTGCACCAATTATTGCCGACGATAATCGATCGTAATATTTCATCGCTTCACCTGCCAAATCCTTAAAATAGCACCACCATTACTAATCAAAATTTGCCCATCATTACTGAAAGCCAAAGAATTTACTGACGCAATTTGTCCTTGCTGATTCCGCACTGGCAAAGTATGCAGTAGTTGACCGTTGTGCAAGTTCCAAATTTTGATTGTTCCGTCATCACTACCGCTGGCGAGGATATGTGCGTTGGGATCGATCGCCACTGCTCTCACCACCCCAGAATGTGCTTGTAAATTATACAATATTTCTCCGGTGTTTGCGTTCCAAATTTTAATCGTATTGTCAGCACTACCGCTGGCGATAATTTGCCCGAAAGGACTAATCGCAACGCTGGCGATCCAATTGGTATGTCCCTTCAAAGTTTGCCGCAATTCTCCCGTGTTCGGATTCCAAATGTTGATGGTTAAATCCGTACTGCCACTAGCCAAAGTCTTGCCATCTGCACTAAAAGCAACCGCATTAACATAATTGCGATGTCCGGTGAGAGTACGCAGTAATTTGCCAGTTTGCAGATTCCAAATTTTGATATTTGCATCATTTGCACTGGCACTAGCTAAAATTGTTCCATCGGGACTTATAGCAACAGATCTGACATAACTTTTATCTCCTGGAAGGCTATTTATCAATCTTCCGTTAGTCAGGTTCCAAATTTTCACAGTGGCATCATTAGCGCCACTAGCCAAGATTTTGCCATTTGGACTGATGGCGATCGAATTAATATAGTTTGTATGCCCGGTGAGAGTACGCAATTCTTTGCCAGTACTTCTGTTCCAAATTTTAATGGTATTATCCATACTGCCGCTAGCTAAGATTGTACCATCCTGACTGATGGCGACAGAACTTATGGCGTTTGAATGTCCTGCCATCTTGTTAGCTTCAACAAAGTTATCTCCCAAGTAAGCTAAATTAATTCCTGCCCCTGGCGCTAATTTTAAATATGTGTTGATGGGAATTGCTAAATTAAAACCAGATTTGACATCTACTGTTGCGCCAGTTTCCGGATTAAAAATAGGTTCTCCGTCAGCCCTGCCGTGAATGCCAACTACTTGCCCTTGTGCGTCTAAAACAGGGCCACCACTCATTCCGGCACGAGTGATATTAGTATAAACCAAACCGTAGCCATCGTCTAATGCTTGTAACGGACGACCGGAAATGCTGCCTTTGGTAATTTGATAAATAGCTCGATCGATGGCACGTCCGGGACGAGGCCACCCGGCTGTATAAACTGTTGCACCTTCGCTTATTTTGTCGGAATCACCTAACTCGGCAACGCGATAATTTTTATTACTGGTAAACTGCACGATCGCTAAATCGATTCCCGGTAATTTTTTGACATTGGCGTAGTTAAGCGGATATTTTGTGGCATCGGAAGTAAATATTTCGTATTCATCTTGAGTGGCAACAACGTGTTTGGCAGTGAGGACAAAATAAGTGTTTCCTTGTTTGGCAATAATCACGCCAGAACCGGGATTTTGGCCGTTAATCAAAACGGTGACATCTTTAGCCATTTCGCCAATGGCTTTATCATTAAGTGATTGTTGTTCTTGCGGTACGGCAATTTGAGGTTGTATTACCACAATTGCTGCTGCACCGATCGCCACTGCTAGGTCTGGAAAGGAAAATTTCATATCAATATTGCCAAATTTCAATGATGCCATCGTTATTGCCACTTGCTAGCATCTTACCTTGAGGACTGAAGGCGATCGACTCTCCTTTAATGACAACATTACTTTTGTGTGCTGGCAAGTCGCCCAGGAATTGGCCACTATGCAAATCCCACAGCTTGACGGTGTTGTCCCAACTTCCTTCGATGCTGGCTAAAATTTTACCATCCGGGCTGATGGCGATACCAGGTACTAAGTCGGCATGGCCTTTGAGAATATTTTCCAGTTTGTTGCTGCGTAAATTCCACAATTTAATAGTTTTGTCATAACCTGCACTTGCTAGGGTTGTACCATCGGGACTGATGACAACCGACAACACAAAATTGGTATGTCCGGTGAGGGTATTTTGCAATTGTCCTGTACGAAGATTCCAGAGTTTGATGGTTTTATCGTTACTGGCACTTGCTAAGGTTGTACCATCGGGAGTGAAGGCGATCGACTGCACTGGATCGGTATGTCCGGTGAGGGTACGCAGCAATTGTCCGCTTTGCAAATCCCAAATTTTGATGGTGCTATCGAAGCTACCGCTGACTAGAGTTTTTCCATCTGGACTGATGGCGACAGCAGCAATCGAGTCGGAATGTCCGGTAATGGTACGCAGCAACTGTCCGGTGTTTGGATTCCACAGTTTGATCGTTTTATCGTCGCTACCGCTAGCTAATATTTTGCCATCAGGACTGATCGCGATCGCACGCACTTGGTCTGTATGTCCTTTGAGAGTGCGTAGGAGTTGGCCATTCTTCAGATCCCACAGCTTGATCGTACCTTCACGTCCATCTTTGGTTAGGTCATCGTATCCGCCGCTGACGAGAATTTGACTGCGGGGAATGAAGGCGATCGCATAAACTGGGTACTGGGAATGCCTCAGAGCGATCGATTTTGGATTTTGGATTTTGCGGAAAGTCGGCGTCTTGGACGCCATGTCCTCTACTTGGGGAGACCCCAAGATCGGAATGGCTCCGCTTCCCGTCACGATGCCGACCTTTCCAAGACAGGATTTTGGATTTGTTGTCCACGGATCGATCTGGGAGATGGAAACAAAACAAACTGACCCACAATCCCAAATCGGACGACCAGAATTACCTAATAGACCTCTCCAGAAAAGAATCTCAAAGGCAGGCAGGATGCCTACCCCACAAGAATTTTTGGAGATGTCTAATGAAACGCGGTAATTCTGGTAACTGCTACACTGCAACAGAGCAGATAAGATAATTGCACCGCAGCTAAATTTTGCGATCGCCATTACTGAGGATTATTTCTAGATTGAGAACGACGGGTATTGCTTCCCGTTGGCGGATACTTACCCTGTAACCATTCATCCAGACTAATATAAACGGGTTTGGAAGTTTCCATGATAGGGCTGGCAGAAGCCATTCTGATGCGAAATATACCTTGTAGAGCGTCTGCCGGTTTAGTTTGAGGGGGTATGTTGAGAGCGAATAACGGGTCGCCACTGCAAGTTGCCTCATCGTTATTTTGCTCTGCAACGCAAGCTACGGTTTGACCGTTCATTCTCCTAGTGGTGATGTATTTGAAAGTGCCGTTATTGTAATAACTCTGTAACCGATTCGATACATCTTCGCACTGTTTTTGAGTATCGCCCGATGGGACAATTGTGGGAGAATTCCAGAGAATCATCGGCATTTCTCCGCGTGGCGTGCGGGCCATAGTTGCCGGGACGCCGTTGCTGGTGCCGCAGAAGAAAGTGGCGTTGGTGGTGTTGGTGCTGCCGGCTTCAGCGCGACTGGGGGGTGTGAGGGTAGATGCACTCAAAAAGGCGATCGCTAACGCAGAACATAATTGAGGCAACAAAGCAGCGTTATTCATAAAATATGTCTGGTACTCAAGCGAACAAAACCTGTACGATCTCTAGCTTAGCTTTGGTCTGATGGGAAGCTCAACAATAAATTCTGCTCCCTGTCCCGGCGCAGAAACGCACCTCAAGTTACCGCCGTGTTTGTCCACGACCACAGAATAGCCGATCGCCAAACCTATACCAGTACCTTTGCTGGCCGATTTTGTGGTAAAGAAAGGATCGAACAACCGCTGCTGCACTTCGTTGGGGATACCTGGGCCATTATCTGCGATGCCGATCGCGATGCGATCCTTGTCCACCAAGTAGGTGCGAATCCGAATCTCCGGATTTTGGATTTTTAATTTGAGATTTTGGATGGCATATTTCTCTCCCGCTCCTTTGCTCCTCAGATCTTCCAAGGCGTCGTTCGCGAAGCGTGACTCCAAAGAGTCGATCGCATTTGCCAGTATATTCATAAATACCTGATTCAACTGACCGGCATAACATTCTATTTTCGGTAGTCTGCCATATTGTTTAATGACTTGAATGCCGGGACGAGTCGAGCTAGCTTTGAGCCGATTGCTCAAAATTAGCAAGGTGCTTTCTATACCTTCGTGAATGTCTACCGACTTCATTTCGCTTTCATCGATGCGCGAGAAAATTCGTAACGCCTGCACGATCTCCCGAATGCGATCGGCCCCTACTTTCATCGAACGCAAAAGTTTCGGCAAATCATCCATCAAAAATTCCAGGTCAATTTCCTCAGTTATTTGATTGATTCGCTCTCCTGGTGACGGAAAATACTGGCGGTATAACTTTAGCAACTGAAGCAAATCTTTTGTATACTCATCTGCGTGAATTAAATTACCATAGATAAAGTTGATGGGATTGTTAATTTCATGGGCAACGCCGGCTACCATTTGTCCCAAGCTAGACATTTTTTCGCTCTGGACTAGCTGAGTTTGGGTGCGCTTTAGTTCTTGCATCGCTACTTCTAATTGAGAGGATTTTTCTCTTTCTCTCGCTTCCGACTTCAGCAAAGCCATATTTAATTTAGCTAATTCATCTGCTTGCCGCAAAATAATACTTATAATGGCATTTCTTAGTTCGTATGCTGCATCAATTTCGCATTTTTTCCAAGGTAAAGACTTTAATTTAACAATTTCTTTCCACATTTCAAACGATTTGCGAGGAGAAAGGCGCAAACTACCATCTGTCATTCTTTCTTGTATTTGCGCCGGTTGATGGGGATTGCCTGCCCAATTAACCGTTTGAATGACTTCTGGCCGAAACCATAAAACATAGTTGCTCCGCGTTTGCGAAATTGAAATTGCGATCGCACCGCTCGCCACATCTTTAAATTTTTCTGCCTCTGGATACAGTAGCGCCAAATTGTCCGAATAAAAAACATCCAATTTAAATGTATTATCTATCCATTCAATTAACTGCTTAATTTCGCTTATTGAAGGTGTTTTTCCTACGATAGTTAACTTATCATCTATACAGATTGCTGCTCCTTCAGCACTAACTAAATCTAATAAATTAGGATGGTACTTAACTAAGCCGTTAACAAAGTTTTCCTCCTTAGACATATATTCTATAAACTTGCTCGTAATAGATTTTAATTGCAGTTTATAATCATAATCTTCATTATTTTCTTTTGCTGAAAGTTCTACAGACATCACCTGTCCGAGGAATTGGCAAGCTGTTCGCACTTCATAAGAAACAAACTTAGGAGAATAATGATGGCAAGCCACAAGTCCCCAAAGTTTTCCGTCTTTAATTAAAGATATAGACATAGAAGCGCCAACACCCATATTTTGCAAGTATTCTATGTGCATTGGGGATGCGCTTCTTAAAACTGAAAAGCTTAAATCCAGCGCATTATTCATAACTGGATTGTAAGTAGGTATAATGTCAACTGGTTGATAATTGACATCTGCTATTAACCGCAGTAAATTTAAACAATACAGTTTTCTTGCTTGCTTGGGAATATCTGTGGCTGGGTAGTGTAAATTCAAAAAACTAGGTAAATTTTGTCGTTTATCTTCGGCAATTACACAGCCATGTCCCTCCGAATTAAATTTGTATACCATCACTCTGTCAAAGCCAGTAATTTTTCGCACTTCCAGGGCGATCGCTTGGCATAATTCCTGTAGTTTACACGTTTCTTGTAGCTTTGATGCAGCCGCTCTAACATGATGAAAAAAGCTAAAAAATGAAACATTTTCTTGAAGGCTTGCTGGCTCCAATTCCAGAATTAAAACGCCATCAATTCTATGAATTATTCCATCAAAAACACTCCGATCGATAGCGCTTTTAATTGTTAATTTAAGAGGATTTACACTTTTTAAATCTTGAGTTATTAAGGATTGCTTGAATTGTTCTATTTGAGAATTATCGAGCAATTCATTCAGATTCTTCCTAATCAATTTCTCTGCACTCAAGCCAAAAAATTCTAAAGTGTTGTTGCTCACTTGTAGAATTGTCAGATGTGGCTCTCTCAATACCAAAAGTACACCGTGAGGTTGAATGGAACCCGGAGTGTGAATAGGTTCCCTCTCACAATTAGTCAAAACAGCTTCTTCAGCCGTGATAATTTCCCTTCTACTCATCTAAAACCTCACGGGAGAACGGAAACCGCGACGTTTCAACTCGCGGATGAAGTTCGACGCGGCGAATTTATTCGCCGTCAAGCCTAAAAAGAGTAGCTGTAGCCATCTTTTCGGTGTACAATCCTTTGCTCAGACTTTACCCAGTGGCAATGTTGGCTGAGTGTTATATATTATGACAGCGATCGCTCAATTTGTGTTGATCAAAATTGCTCTATAAGCAATGCCCCTGGTTTGCTAGCCCAAGAGGTATTTTGAGCTATCTTATCAATAAATGGTAACTCATGATAAGACGTCCAAAAATACCAATTTTTTTCTAGATTCTTTGCTTTTATGTAATAAATTTTAATATCATAGCAACATCTCTTTATACACTATAGAATCATAAAATTAAGCACAACTGCCACTTTCGCCCTTAACTATAGCCGCACCAATTAAATGTGCCAGACGTAAAGCTTCCGGAACTTTTCCGCAGTCCGTCAGCCGTTGCAGCACCGCAGCAGTTATTTCCGGAGTTTCACCGCAAACTTGAAAGAAAAACGGCCCAAACTCGTGAATAGTACCGGCACGACGCAGTATTTTAAGACGTTTTTCTGGTTGTGGAAGGCGATGAATTGCTTCTTCGATCGCAATCATATCTGGCTGACGGCGCATAACTGCCACGCAGGGGAGTGCGAGCCTTTGGGAAAGTAACGGTAGGTCTATAACATTAAAGCCACCGAAAGCGATACCGTCTAGCAGTAGAATATGCAATTGTGGGAGAAATTTGCCACCGATAAGTAATTTACAAATTGTGTCGGTAGCGTTCCAGCCATCTTGTCGCACCCTTCCCCAGACCATACCCTCAAAGCGCGTATTTGCACAAATGATACCTGCGATCGCAACCTGACTTCCCCTTCGACGCACGAAAGGCGCGTCATCGAAACCGATGACGCGAATGGCACGATTGAGTCTGAGTAAAGATTCTAATTTCATCTAGTTTTTCATTATTAAACCCACCATAGCTGCTGACATTTCGATCGCCTATCCATCCCACAATTCTCCCAGCACCGCAAGTCTTTCCCGATACTCGATCCGACTCGTCCAATCTTTCGGCCATGCCTCCATGCCCAAATAAGCACCTGCAAAAGCGCCAGTCAAACACGCGATCGAATCCGAATCACCAGAAGTAACTGCCGCACGACGCAACGCCGCCACGGGTTCTTCTGGAAATAACAAAAAACACAACAAACCAGTAGCAAAAGCTTCCTCTGCTATCCATCCTTCACCCGTCGCTTCGCAGGGGTCGCGATCGCGATTTGGTTCTGCCAATGCTGCATCGAGGCGATCGAGTACCGACAGACATTCATCCCATCCGCGACTGATAAATTCTTCTGGCGTATTGATGTACGGACGTTGCCAAAGCGACCCCAACCAATCGCTGCGGTAAACTGTGCGTTGCGATAAAGCGTAGCTGCGAAGTCGCTGGGGTAATTGTTCCGGAGTTCCACCAGCCGCGAGGTCTGCGATCGCATAAGCAGTCAAATCCGAAGCTGCGAGGGCGGTAGGATGACCGTGAGTTAGCGCTGCTTGAAATTGCGCGATCGCACCCCGAAGCGAATTATCTCCCCCCAAAGGCAACAAACCCACAGGTGCAACCCGCATATTCGCACCGCAACCCTTCGAGTCAACAACAGTTGCCCTCACCCACGGCAAACCCTCCTCCAGCTTCCGACACGCATTCAAGCAAGTTCGACCGGGGGCGCGGTTATTGTCCGGACTGTGCAACCAAGCGACAAAAGCACGTCGCAGCAATGGTTCCAAACTGCTGGGAGTGTAAACCCCACCCGCCTCAACCAACGCCTCCCCCACACATAACGCCATCTGGGTATCGTCCGTAACGCGGGCGGGATTGCCTGTTGGTTGCTGGGGGCCATTGGGCGGGAAACGACGCAAAATCTCAAAAACATTCAAAAACTCAGTAAAAGCACCAAGCGCATCGCCCAAAGCTAAACCAAACAAGCATCCAGAAGCACAACCCTTTAACTGCATAATCCCCCATTTGATTTTAGATTTTAGATAAATCCCTTTCCTGAAGGAATCTGTCGAATGTTTCGCGATCGCACATCGAAGACATCGCACCCGGCTTAGTAGTAGAAATAGCCCCAGCCGCCGCACCCCAAACCACCGCCTCTCGCAGCGATCGACCTGACGCAATAGCGGCGACCAAACCACCGTTGAAAGCATCCCCAGCCGCCACAGTATCAACCGTTTGCACTGGAAAAGCCGGCACAAAAAATGTTGATTCTGCCGTCGCACAGCAAACTCCTTGTGCGCCCAATTTGACGATCGCAGTTCCCACACCTTTTTGAAGCAAGACAGATGCCGCATTAGCAGCAGTTTCAAAATTCTTTACCGGAAAACCAACTAATTGTGCCGCTTCAATTTCATTCGGCGTAATAATATCGACGAGTGGATAAAGGTGATCGGGTATATCTATTTGCGCCGGTGCGGGGTCGAGAATCACCTTTACATCGGCAGTTTTAGCGGCTTTTGCGGCTGAAATTACGGCTGTTAAAGGTATCTCGAACTGAAGCAGCAATGCGGCAGAGTTATCCAAACAATTAATCAAATTTTTTACATCAGTATCATTTACCTGCCCGTTAGCGCCAGGAACAACGATAATGTTATTTTGCCCTGAATCATCTACGGCAATAATAGCAACGCCAGAATGTGCTGTTTTATCTATTAATATATGCTCTGTTTGGACACCAAATGTCTGAAGATGGGTGAGGAGCGATCGACCAAAATCATCATCGCCAACGCGCCCGACTAACTGAGTAGGAATACCCAATCTTGCAGCTGCCACCGCCTGATTTGCACCTTTACCACCGGGCGCGGTAAAAAAGTCGCGACCCAGGATAGTTTCGCCTGGAATTGGCAAGCGAGGCGATCTGGCTACCAAATCTATGTTAATACTGCCGAAGACGATAACCTTTTTCACAATTTAATCTAACCACGTATCGACATCTTTGCGGCTGAAATTTTTGAAAGGCGTATATTCGTAAGTATAATTTCTGTAGTTTTCTTCTTGAGGCTTGTGAGGTGGCTGTTTGTAGTAATCTTTACTGTTTGATGGGGATGATGGGGATGGTTGCGATCGCGCCGACTCAGACTGCGGTGGTGATGCGATCGTCGCCGCAACAGGCGCAAATGACCGTAACTTTTCGTGCGCTTCGTTAATTAGTTGCAGTTTTTTGTGAGCTTTTTGTCGGAGTCTGGGATGATTGGGAAAACGGTCTGGATGCCACACCATCGCTAGGTCTTTGTATCCCTGACGAATTTCCTCCAGTGTAGCGCCCGGTTCTAGCTCAAGTATTCTATAGTATTGCTCCACATTACTCATCGACAACCCCCTCCGGTCACTGCCAACACAGTGAAGTATTTTCCAGTTTGAGGGTACTTGCGCTGAATGTGGCGCTCCCGAACACATCCTTTTAATAATAAAATCTAAAGATATTTTTCTTAAATCTACTTCATCTTTACTAATGCAAACACTTCATCTAACACCTCCTTACCAAATCCAAGCTCATCTTGAAAGCGGTTAAATTAGTTACAAAATTCCCTGCTAACCCCGCCTTTCGATCGCAAAACTCTCAATTCCTTGTGGTTGTTCGTACTCAACCGCCACGTCCGTAACCTCAGCAGATGGACTACCGCGATAACACCAACGAATCATCGCTTCCACATCTGCCTTAGTTCCTTCAAAAACAGCTTCCACGCGCCCATCCGGGACGTTGCGTACCCAACCGCCCACACCCACCCGTTGCGCCTGTTTTAAAGTTGAATAGCGATAACCGACACCCTGAACGATTCCGGAAACAAAAACGTGGGCGCGGACTTTATTCTGGTGGGGTGATTGTTCTGGCATTGAAGTATGTTATAAATTGCGATCGCATTGTAAGGCTTTGCGAGTACTGCGATCGTATTTTCCCTCTAATATGGGAGATAACAACCGCTGCACAGCCGAGGGTTTTATGCTACGCGATCTTACCATCCAAAACTATCGCTGCTTCAAAGACTTTCACATCGACGCTTTGGCGCGTGTCAATCTGATCGTCGGCTCAAATAACAGCGGGAAAACAAGTCTTCTCGAAGCTATATATCTATTAGTTAATCAAGGCAATCCTCAATCTATAGTTGAGATGCTTTCTAACCGTGACGAAATGGCTGAATGGTATGTTGCACAAACATCAAGCATAATCCAGCAACGCTTACCTGGATATCAAATTAATCATATCTTTAACGATCGTCAGCTTAAAGCAAAGGAGCAAATCCATATTCAATCCCAGCAAGAGAATCCGATATCTCTTCAAATCAACTTAACACCTTGGGATAAGGATCGGAGCGTGGCTTTTGAGTTTGTCCCTGCGTTCGCACTTTCATTGCAATACAAATCAGAAGATATCACGCAAGTAAAATTAGTCCCTGTCCGCGAGGACGGAGTTATTGAACGCAAATCCATTGAATCTGATTTTTTCAATGCTTCAACTCAAGTTTATTCTCCTCTGTTTCTCTCAACCAAGACCTTAAGTTTTTATCAAATGGCTATCTTGTGGGACAATATTACTCTTACCCCTGAAGAAGAAAAGGTAGTGGCGGCGCTGCAAATTCTTGAACCAGACGTAGAACGCATTAGTTTCGCCAGCCGTCCCACTTATAACAGCGGAATTCTACTTAAGATTCGCGGTCAGCGTCACCCTATTCCTTTGAGTAGCATGGGCGAGGGTATGCGCCGTCTTCTGACACTGGCAATGGCAGCAGTAACAGTTGAAAATGGTTTACTGCTAGTAGATGAAATTGAAACCGGCCTATATTACGAAGCCCAAACTGATATGTGGCGTTTGATTTTGCAAACAGCCCAGCGATTAAACTTGCAAGTTTTTGCTACCACCCATAGTTGGGATTGTATAGCTGCTTTTCAAGAAGCATTGGCTGAATTTGAAGATACTTCAATTGGGAAATTGTTTCGATTGAATATGCGGGATGAGAATATACGTCCCGTTGCTTACACCGCAGATGAATTGGCTATTGCAATTCCCCATAGTATTGAGGTACGCTGATGCCAATAGCACGAAAACCTCCGAAACCAAAACCTCAACAACTATTAGTTGAAGGTATTAACGATCGCCATGTTATCTGGGCTTTGTGCGAACAATATCAAGTACCAGAAACTTTTTCTGTGGAAGTGCCAATGATAGAGGAAGGAAAAGGAATTGAAATACTTTTGGAGGAATTACCTGTTAGGCTAAAAGCAGAAAATTTACGTACATTAGGAATTGTAGTTGATGCCGATCGCGATTTACTGGCACGCTGGCAATCGCTGCGATATAGACTCAGTAGCAGCGGTTATCAAGATATCCCCGAAACACCACCACCACAAGGTTGGGTTTACGCACCACCAGATTTACCGAAGGTGGGAGTTTGGTTAATGCCTAACAATCAACTCCCTGGAATGTTAGAAGATTTTGTTGCCCATCTTATCGCCCCAGATGATATTTTGCGTCCGAAAGCAGAGGGTATTTTGCAAGAAATCGAACAAGATGGTATCAACTACTATAGCTTAGTTCACCGTCCCAAAGCTTTAATTCATACTTGGTTAGCTTGGCAAGAAACGCCGGGTATGCCTATGGGACAGGCAATCACAGCGCGTGTGTTGCGTCACGAATCTGCCATTGCGATCGCATTTCTGGAATGGTTAAAGCATCTCTTCAATCCAGCACTACCAACGAGTTAAGCTAACTCACTACTCTTCTATTCAAAAGTTCGGCAACGTGTTCGTGAATCTTTTCGTTTCCCCAATAACTCGTGTGCGCTTTCAAGCCATCCCCTACATCTACTTGAATATCCTGAATACCCGGATATTCTCCGAATAAAGGACGGACTGGAAAAGCCAGCAAGTCATCTATATCGTAGAAAATTTTCCAGATAATTTCTTTACTATCGCGAGGAATGCCTATTTCATCCGCAGGCAAAGTTTCGCCATTAGCAAAAGTATCAACAACGCGCTGAGAACGCAGTAGCAAAACAGGAAGCTGAGAAGCCATTGTCACAACAGAACCCAACTCTAGGCGTTTTTTTTGGGCAGCAATTCGCCAAAATTGATAGCGTTCGACTGTTTTCTGTTTCTCATCTTCCAAAACTTTACTCGTGACGATTGTTGGTTCTTTTGCTTCTTCGGGATTGCTTCTAATGCGGTATCCCGTATTGGAAAATAAACCGTGCAAAAAGTCGTTAATAACAGTTGAACCCAAACTTGTGCCGATCGCGTGCAGACGTACTTTGATGTTTAATTCTTCACTCTCTATATCTTTCTCGATTGGCGATCGATATTTTTCTAATACTTTCAGGACTTGGCGATAAACAGCCAACTGCACTGCTATTTTGCCATCTTCGCCAACATAGTAAACCGCATCCCCAAATCCGCGCAAAAGTAATGTTTCTCGTAAAGGTTTAACCAAAAATCGCCACCAAGGTTGAAAAGTGATATCGCTCTGCAAATCTTGAAGTACGATGTTATTGGCGCTGGGTTTTTGACGCAGGCGATCGAAATTGAGTTGGTCTAGAATAAATTTTTCCGCCTTGTTGATTTTTTCGTCGGGTCTGGGTTCATCTGTTTCATCTAAATATTGTCCCCAATTAACTCTGACAATCTCGTCAATGCGCTCCTCCAGGTTATAGAATTTCTTCACAGGTTCCCACAGGATATCGTATTGCTTTTCTTCTGGCGTGGGATTATCGCTGAGCATTAAACCGTGAACAAAGAAGAGAACGTTAATGGTTTTCGTATTCGCGATCGCTACTTTTTGATAAACTACAGGTTCGCGCGATCGTCTGATGATAAACTCAGTTAATCCCTCCGGTTCTTCATACGCAACCGTAACATTTTTAACCACAGCATCTGGACTTCCCCGGTAACACCAGTTAATAATTGCTTCTACAAGTTCCTTGCTTCCCTCAAAAACAGCTTCCACTCGTCCGTCGGGAAGTTCTTCCACCCAACCGCCAATTCCCCACTGGTTCGCCTTATCCCAAGTGGCTAAGCGGAAGCCAACCCCTTTAACGTTTCCAGAAATAAAAACATGGGCTCGGACTTGTCCAGGTGGTGTTGTTTGGTTTTCCATTGTAGAGTCCGCATTGATAAATGACACGCCTGAATTAGATTTTAGTATTTAACCGTTCCCTATAAGGAGAAGTGCTAAATGAGTTTTGCATCTTTTATCGCTATGACTGCGATCGATAAGTTAGGATTGCGTGTCAGCAGAGCTTTTACCACCCTTCCCAGCATTGATAACTGGTTGCTCTGTGCCTTATTATTAGCGATATTGGCATTGATTTCATTGCCGATCGGTTTCAAATTCGGTTTTTTACAAATTGATATTTTCAAAGCATCGTGGCAAAAGATTGTCAATATTATAGCAGTTTCTCTGCTATTTCCTGCCATAAGTGAGGAGCTATTTTTTCGCGTTTTACTCCTACCTCATCCTACAGAAAATGCTTCTAAAATAACGTTACAGTTGTGGGTATTCGTCAGTTTGGCAGCATTTGTAGTTTATCATCCCCTCAACGCCATTAGCTTCTTTCCAGCGGGAGTCAAAACATTTTTTAATCCCATTTTCCTATCATTGGCAGCGCTGCTGGGCGGTGTCTGTACCGTTGCTTACCTGCAAAGCGGTTCCCTCTGGGTGACCGTGGTAATACACTGGCTAGTTGTAGTAGTCTGGTTGCTTTTGTTAGGCGGATATAGGAAACTACATGAGTAGTCGATCGCAATATGAGCTAACAACTTTCATGTCTAACTTACCGCCGCTAAATACCGAAACGATCTGGGCAATTATCAACGATACTATTGACGATGCAACAGTCAACCAACTCGTTTGGCATTGCTTGGGATATCGCTATGATGAATCTGCTGGCAAATGGGATGCTTCCGGCGTTGCACAGGAATGGCAAAATGAATATCCAGAACCGCCTGATTTTATAGAAAGCCGTCCCGCAACCGTCAAGCTGACTCGTTCCATTCCTCCTGAAAATAAACAACTGTTGAAAGAAAGCTTGGGTTTTAAGGGTTACAAAATCGGAGAATTCGGCCCTCGGCAGACTCGACGGGCTACGGCAGCAAATTGGCTGTTAAGCTATATGCGACAAACAAGTCTAAAGGAACCTGGTTCAGCCTAGAATTCGTCTGAAAATTTCAGAAATATCTACAGCTATGAGCCATGAAAACTACAAACCATTCTCGGTTTACCTCTGGCAATCTCAATAGTCTTTCCTTAAACGAAATTGTAGGTTGGGTTGAGCCCAAGCGAAACCCAACAAACCCAAGTTTAGCGTTGAATTTTGTCAAAGCAAACCAACCTACTTTGTTGTTATACAATCTTATCTGTCAGGTAGGGAAATTATTAACTGTTACCGCATTTAGTGCAACTTTGGCTTTGCTTCCCTGGCAGGTTTCCTCTTTAGCTCAAAATAGAACTAACTGTAATTTTTACGGGTGCTATCCCGTGGGAGGTGGTTGTAATCAATTCGGTTGTTGGAGAACGCCAACTGGCAGTTGCAATCCCTACGGATGTACTGAATACGGCACCTGCACGCCCTACGGTTGCCCTTCCTCTCCCACCACAGGTTATCCTCCGAACTCTACAGGATTTTGTCCGAATACTTATACAGGATCGGTTTTGGTAGAGTTTGTTGCGCGTGGTGATGATTGGGGTAATGTTTGGATTAATGGGCGAGAGGTGTTTCAACCGCGTACATTCGATCGCAGAAAAACAATATATCTGTGTCCCGGCGCTCACAGAATCATTATCACCGGCATTACTAAACTAGAAGTGTGGGCATCCGGCTATTTGGATATCGGTCGCACAAATGTGGTAAGAATTGCCTTTTCTAAATATGGAGGAGTGCAAGTATCGGGCGATCCCTATGCTTGGTTAGCAGATGATAGTAACGATCCATTTGATGTTTGGGAGCGCTAATATTAGGTGGAAAAAGGAGCCGCGCATACAGCCTAAAATTTAGCATTCGATCATTTTTGATATTCCGCATAAGCCGATTCAACCGTCGCCAGTATTAGCGGCACGTCCACCGGCTTAGGTAAGTAATAACGAATGCCCAAAGAAGAAGCTAATTCTTCCAAATCGCTGAATGCTGTCATCAACACAACCGTAATTTTGATTCCTGCCTGCTGGATATACTGGTATACTTCCGCTCCGGTTAACTCTGGCATTCGATTATCTAAAATCAATACCTGCGGGCATTCCTCCGTCAGTTTTTCTAAAGCTTCTTTACCATTACGTGCTTCGACAATTTGCCAACCTTCGCTTTCAAGTAGAAAAGCGAGCATAGTTCGACTATCATCATCATCGTCTGCAATTAGCACTTTTCTATTTAATGGATAGCCTTGATTCATGGATTGTAATTTCCTATTGGCAGCGTCATCGTAAATGGTATTGGGGCTGATTGTACACGCTCGGGTGCTGGCATTGGAATCAAACTGACTTGCCCCGATGAAGCATGAGCGATTTTATGTATTTCGATCCGTACTGCACCGCCTTTTCCTACCAGATCGAAAGCTTGTATAAACTCACGAAAAAGCCTGCGTGAAAGGCTTCTCGGATCTGCTTGTACTCTAACTTCCTCTGGAAAGCACATGAAAATTTCAATCTTACGTATTGTTGCTTCGGTGGAGAGCAGATCGACTAAATCCCGAACAGTATCGGTTAAGGATATCGGTTGGATTGCTCCTACCTCTAATGAAGCTAAATCGCGCCAAAGAGCAGCGCGGCGACGAAATAGTTGAATGGATTCTTCAGCTTGCCGGAGTAATTGTAGCGCATACTCGAAGCGGTTTCCCGCTACCAAACGAGATACTACCTCCAGTCGCAAGCGTCCGGCATGATGGGCTTGAACTATATCTTGGTGCAATTGTTCTAATGCTTGGCCATCGTCTGGTTGAGATGCCAGTACGCGACGAACATCTTCTTCTAAACGCTTTTGCAGCAATTCTGCTTCGATACCGTGGGAGGCACAAAGCAAGATTTCTTTGAGGCGCTGTCCCACTTCTGGTCGCCGCACAGAGATACTGAGGACTCCCATAACTTCTTTTTTGTCGTTACGCAGGGGAATTCCCTGGCAGGTGAAGGGATGAAATCCTTGGATGAAATGCTCTGAGGCGATAATTTCTGCATAACCATTTTCGGCTAAGGGTGTTCCCAGACCGTTGGCACCAGCTACTCCTTCTGATAGTAAAGATCCCGGCCCCGGAACTGCTTCGGGCCCATGCACGCTTTGCTCGTCGCCTACAACGTCGAGTACGATCGCATTTTGCTCGCTTAGCATAACGGCGTGGCGCTCCTGTCCGGCTGCCTGAGATAGTACCCTTAAATAGGGACGAGCGGCATCGATCAGAAAACTCTGTCTTTCTAGTAAGCGCTCTGTATCCAAAGTTGATAACTTATCTGCTTGCAAAGTGCGGGGATTAGCTCCCTCTAGGTGCGACCTTTCCCAGGCACGGTAAATTTCTTGGCGCAACATATCCGCAGAAATTGCACCTGTGGCTATGTATTTACGTCCGGCTTCTAAAGCATTCTTTAATAAATTCGATCTCATCAGTTGATTGGGTTTGGGGACGATCGCTTTATTCACAATTTGCGATGGCTCTATGCGCCAGTTAGACGATCGCTTGTGTGCATCTATGTTCAAATTTATATCAAAATTATATGGAATCAGAGTCATCAGGCCGATTGCGACAATTAAAAGATGAAGAATGAAAGTAGTTTCACTCATATCTATGGAAGCTATGAACATTTCGATTGCGTAAAGCAGCACAAGTGTCAAAATTAAAGAGTATTGAGATTCGATCGGGAGAATCAGTCATGGCAATTGAGCGAAAAATGTTTAGGGGAATGTTTGCCCCAGGCGAGGTGGTTCAGCTTAAGCAATACTGTTTTACACCAGGGCGGGTGTTTGCCCCAGGTAAGTATATAGTTGGGGAGCTGCCAGATGTCGCCTTTGAAATGGCTTTAGTCGAACAGCTGCCCCCAGTTAAGGGCAAGAATGCAGAAATAAAAAATACTGAGGCTCCTCCAGAACAGGAGTAATGACATTTTCAATGGCAACCGATCCTTACGCTTGGCTGGATAAATCCCTCACGACAATTCATCGGGCAGATTGGTATCGCTCTGTGCAAACTATCCAGGGTCTACCAGGAGCCATTGTACGGCTGGAAGGACAGCCTGTAATTAATTTTGCCAGTAACGATTATTTGGGATTGGCGGGAGATGAGCGTTCGATCGCAGCAGCAATTGCGGCGGCGAAGGAATTGGGGACAGGTAGTACGGGTTCGCGACTGCTAAGCGGACACCGAGAACTGCATCGGCAATTGGAGGAAGCGATCGCATCCCTCAAACAAACTGAAGACGCCTTGGTATTCAGTTCTGGGTATTTGGCCAATTTGGGAGCGATCGCCTCTGTGGTCGGAAAACGCGATTTAATTCTCTCTGACCGATACAATCACTCCAGCCTCAAAAATGGAGCCATCCTCAGCGGTGCAACCGTCATCGAATACGCCCACTGCAATATAGAAGATTTGGAAAATCTGCTACATCAACATCGGCAACAATACCGACGCTGCCTGATTATTACCGATAGCGTCTTCAGTATGGATGGCGACTTGTGTCCCTTACCCGCACTGTTAGATTTAGCGGCAAAATTCAGCTGCATGGTGCTAGTTGATGAAGCGCACGCCACTGGCGTTTTGGGTGCAAATGGAGCCGGCTGCGTGGAACATTTCCACTGTACCGGATTGCCTCTTATTCAAATAGGAACTCTCAGCAAAGCTTTAGCTAGTTTGGGTGGATATGTCGCCGGTTCTTCTGCTTTAATTGATTTTCTGCGTAACCGCGCTCCTAGCTGGATTTACACAACCGCTCTCACTCCTGCCGATACAGCTGCGGCATTGGTAGCAATTAATATAGTCAAACAAGAACCGCAACGTCGCACTCAATTGTGGCACAATGTTAATTATTTGAAACATCTTTTTGCCGAATATCTGCCCCATTTCAAACTACTGCCTTCTGAATCGCCGATTATTTGCTTTCAGGTAGATAATCCACACACAGCTTTAATGGTTGCCGATCGGCTGAAGGCATCTGGTATTTTTGCTCCCGCTATTCGTCCTCCCACCGTACCGACAAGCCGAATTCGCATCTCGGTGATGGCAAGTCACGAACCTGCCCATATTGATAAATTAGTGCAAACTTTGGCAGATATTGTATGAAAAATAAAAAGCTTATTGTTTTTGTTAGCTTTCTTTTTATCCTATCTTTTTGGATCGTTAGCTGCACTCGCCAACAGGTAAAGCCTGTGGTACTAATCGTATCGGCATCTGGTGCTTATAGGAATTCCATAGCAGAACTTGTCGAACTTTACAATAAAGAAAAACCCAAGGTTACAATTAATTGTAATATTGTCGGTTCTGGTGTTATGAAAAAACAAATTGAACAGGGAGTGCCAATCGATATTTACATACCTGCGATCGACCGAGAAATGGACGAGCTACAGTCTTTGGGCTTTGTAATTCCGGAGACCCGTCAATACCTAGCAAAAAACGCTATGGTTTTAATTGTTCCCAAGGAATCATCTCTTCCTATATCTAGCTTTTCTGACTTGACTGACAAACGAGTCAAAACAGTTGCTCTAGGCAATGATAAAATCGCAGGCGGAATATATACAAAACAAGTTTTAAATTATTTTAAAATTTTTGATTTAGTCATGAAAAAAGGCGTTTTTGTTGAAGAAGATATCCGTCAAGTTTTGCAAGCTGTAGAGGCAGGAAACGTAGATGCTGGTATTACTTATTTAACAGAGGCTAAGCTATCAAACGAGGTAAAAATAGTTGCGATCGCACCCAAAATTTCCCACATTCCAGTTATTTCCCCAGTAGCAGTACTTAAAAGATGTGAAAACGTTCCGGAAGCAAAAGATTTTCTTGCTTTTTTGAAGAGCGATCGAGCCGTAGCGATATTTGAAAAATATGGCTTTACTATACCGCAGCCGTAGTTAAAAAATGCCAGAATGTGCCTGAAGCACAAAAATTTATTCAGTTTCTTTCTGGTAAAACAGGTAAAGAGATAGCTGAAAAACATGGCTTTATACTAATCAATAACTAGGTTAATCTACAAATTAATCTGAAATTGATAAACCCAAAATCTCTATCGATTTTTCCAGTACAGTTTTCGGACGAAAAGGTTTTGTCATGTAAAGATCTGCTCCCACCTCATTGCCTTTTTGTTTATCAAATTCTTGACCTTTAGTGACAAAATAATAATTGGTATTGCCATAGTTTGGGGATCGTTTTTCAAAACAGCAGCCACATCAAAACCGCCGATCTGGGGCATCATCACATCCAATAAAATTAGATCTGGCTTAGTATTTTTTACCTGCGTAATAGCATCCATTCCATCTTTAGCTTCTTTTACTTCATACCCCTCATTTTCCAGTTCTTGTCTGAGCAATTCGCGAATGTGAGCGTCATCATCGACAACGAGAATAGTTTTATAATTTTTAGATGGAGCGGGGGATATTTGGACAATACTCTGTCTTACTTGCCTGACCAAAGCATTGATATTAAACTTTGCTACTTCTGCATTGATGCGAGGACTTGTCGGCAGAGTGAAGGAAAAAGTACTGCCACGACCCACTTCGCTTTCCACCCAAATTTTACCACCGTGATGTTCTATAATCTGCTTGCAAATTGGCAGACCCAATCCAGTTCCTTTCGGTTTATCTGTGAGCGTTTCTCCTACTTGCCTGAACTTTTCAAATACCTTGGGCTGGTCAGCGGGAGCAATACCGATGCCTGTATCAGTTACACAAATCAGCATTTCATTCTCCTGCTGTCTGGCACCGATCGTACAACTACCAGTATCTGTGAACTTGATCGCATTGGAAATAAGATTGATAAAAACCTGAATCAAGCGATCGGAATCGCCCATTACTTGCGGGAGTTCGGGATCGAGTTCTTTTTGCAGTGGTATATTTTTAGCTTCGCAAATAGATGCAGTCGCAGCAATTGCCCGGTCAATAATATCCTCAATGTCAGTCGGCTGCATATGCCATTCAATCTTCCCGGCTTCCATCTTGGCAATATCCAAAACATCATTAATCAAAGATGTGAGCCGTTCTGCCTCCGACACAATAATATTGATATTTGCACCCACCTGTCTGACTATTTTTTGGGTTTTGCGATCGTTTGTTTGAATTAAAGGAAAAACACCATCTTCTAACTTTTGCTTAATCAGGGAAGCAAACCCTAACACAGAAGTCAGCGGCGTTCGCAATTCATGGGAGACAGTAGAAATAAAATCCGTCTTCATCCGATCGATTTCTTTTTCTGCCGTGATATCGCGAATCAGGATCACCGCACCGAGTATCTCAGTGCTAACATTTTTTTTGTCATCTTTCGCAATCGCCGTTGCTAAAGCTTGACCGACGCGACCTTTTGTCAGATAGATTTCTGCTGTGAAAACTTGTCTGGGTTTTCCCCGTGTCTGTTCCACTAATTCTAGCACCTTCGCATTAGAGAGAATCTGGCAATCTTTACCGATCAAATCCGTATCTTCTATACCAAACATCAGTAATAAAGCCGGATTAAACCGGGTTATTCGGCAGTCTGGGTCGGTCACTAGCAGCGCATCTGCCAAATTATCGATAATAGCGCTCACATAAGCTAAAGTATTTTCTAATTCGTAGCTTCGCGCTTGCAAACTTTGCAACAAGCTGCCAATTTGCGTTGCCATTGTATTGAGCGTAGAAGCTAGCACCCCCACTTCATCTTTAGATGATTCGATCGCCCGCACGTTTAAGTCTCCACTAGCCATCTTGTGGGCAGTTTCAGTTACCCGAGTCAGATCGCTAACAATTCGAGACACAATCAAAAGCGCTACCGAGGCGATCGGTATGCTCAGAATTGCCATCGCCAGTAATAAGAATTGGCTATTTTGAGCGTTCTCGCCGATCTGTTTGTCTAACAAATTCGCGACACTATCTAGCTGAGCTGCTAAGAAATTAGTTAAAGTGTTGATGTCTGCAAGATATTGCTCATTTTTATCTGGTGAAGCGTTCAGATAAACTTCCAAATTGCGTCGATAAATCCGCCACGTCTCTTCAACTTTATTGAGCTGCGCTAGTACGATCGCATCGGTGACTGGTTTGATTCCCAACTCTGTGGAACCTTTTCGCAATGCGGTTAGCAGGTTTTCAAATTTCTCGATTTCGTCTTTGATGGCAATATCTACAGCAGCTCGGTCTAGGACGGTCTTTTTCGTGCTGCGAAGATTAGCCAGATAAGTCAACTTGAAAGCTGTTCCACGCTGGGAACTTATCTTTGTGCTGAGGGGACTACCTTCCATCGCCTGATTGAGGGCTATTGCCCCAATGCCTACAGCGATCGCATTAATTGCCACCAAACTGGAAAAAAGCAAGCTCAAGCGGTGGCGAATACTCAGCCCGAACCTACGCAGACGGATGCTTTGGGTACGGTTGTGGGAAAACAACTTGCTACCTTTGATGTTTTAAAAATCACTAGTTTGCTCAGCAGTATTCGTAGCGTTTGGATTGGTATTAGCGTTGTTGTTGCTAACTTGATCGGCCCTGTTCGCTTCACCAGCATTATTAGGAGCTTCGCTGCTTGTCTTAGAGGCTTCGCAAGCAACCGCACCAAACATGAGGAGACCGCTGAGTATAAATGGAGTTAGTTTTTTCATTTTTTCTTCCGCCTTGGAACTGCTAAAGGTTTGTGTGACTGTGATGCCAAATTGAGAATAGGTTGGATTTTCTACAAATCGCTAAATGACTGACAAAATCAAGTAAAAAATGCCAAGACTATCGAGTCTGAGGTATTTTTAGCTGAAATCATAATTTTGTCAGTCAATCAGCAGGCACTGGCTCGAACTAAAGAACTTCATCCCGACGATCGATTACAACTACGCGATCGTCTATATTGGCAACATTGTCTCGACGCTCAACAGTGGTAGTAGTGGTAGTAGTGTAGTCAGCATGAGAGGTATCGACGCCTGAGTAATCGTAGACACCCCACTCCTCAATGCCTCGGCGATTGAGAATTGTTTGGGCGCGGCGGATGTCATCTTCGCTACCATCTACTATTACTAAATAGCCGCCGCGAGATACGCGATCGCTATAAACTCTAGCTCTATCTTCCGGAATTCCCAAACCAATTAAGGCACCAATTAAGCCACCAGCAGCCGCACCGATTACACCGCCAGAAAGCGCAGTGGCTATCGCCGTTGCAGTTGCTCCTGCTAGCATAACAGGGCCAATGCCCGGAATTGCTAATGCGCCAAGACCGACAAGTAAGCCTGTTAACCCGCCCAATGCACCGCCTGCGATCGCACCGGTTTTAGCACCTTCGTCCGCGTTGGTGTCATTGTCGATATCCCGCACATCACTGCCAGCAAAGCGATCGGCGTTGCCTGTATCTTTAGCAATTAGAGAAACTTTATCCATCGGAAAGCCAGAGTCTCTCAATTCTCTGAGAGCGTATTCTGCGTCTTGACGGTGAGAAAATACACCAACGGCGCGTCTGTTGTGACCTAAAGCCATTTTTCCTCCTTACGCAAGCTGCTGTGGGCACTAGCAAACTTGCTTAATTAAAAGACTGTTTTTTGATTTGTTCCAATTTCTACTTTCCTTTTTTTTGCAAAAACAAACATCAGCCCACAGGTGTAATACGTTCTCTATCAATAGAGAGATAATTGATTGAATATTGTCAATTTTATATTGTTATTTATCTGCGATATTTTTTACAAAAATAAATCATTTTTATGGCCATAAATTATATTTATAGCAGTTTGTAATAGGCGTAATTTACAGGCTTTTTAGGAGAGATTTTGGTATATATTTTTCGTTTGTAACATAAAATTCAAAGCTCTCAACCGCCCCTACAGCAGATGTATTCGGCTTTTCCGTTGTTGTGGTGATAATCAAAACTATTACCGACGCTCGACAACTCTGCTGCTGGTATTAACAGGTGGGTTCGCTCAGAAGCGTACCCGCAGCTGCACCGATGACACTGCCAGAAACTGTTGTTGCTCAAGCGGTCGCTAGCGCTCCTGCTCACATAACTGGCCCTACACCGGGAATTGCCCAGGCACCGATACCGACAAATTTGACTGAGTGACTTTTGACTTCTCCAGCCCCCAGTCGCAACTAATAGCGGCGATCGCGAACTAAAAGTTCGGTTATACTACCCTTGCTGGATGACGAATGCCGGTAACCTCTTAATTAGTAGAGCTGTTTAATTTTTGGCTCCACTATTGTTGTATTTACTGCTGGCTAGTTGCAGTTGTTGTGGGTGGATGTCGGTGCATAAGTGGTTACTGCCAAAACTAAGTGAAGTTTTAGCCCAAAGTACGCCAAATTGGGCTGAGGAATCCCCCTTAACCGCCAAATCTGGGAGGGGAAAGTGGAAGGCTGCAACCGAGATTGATACTCAGCAGCCATCTAAAAATAGGATCGCGTTGCAGCAATTGAAGTCAGAACAAGAATGGCGTGGGGCGATCGCTGCTGTTGAGATGATGCTGCGATCGACTTTATCCTGTAACGATGGGGAAGAAATCGATCCAACCCCCCACGGATTGATTTTAGCTGGGCCAGTGCCTATCTTGAGCGATTCAGCGATAAACTCTCGCTTCCAAACTTGGATTTTCAGCACCCAGCTCGCTCATCCCGGCGCTTGGATGCCGTTTCAGCTGCCTCCCGCCCAAGAGGGCAACCTAAAAACAAACTATTATAGTAACTTCCTGCCTTTGCTGCCAGTCGATCCTTTGGCAGGCGAACAGTTCTGTTTAGTTTTAACTCATAGTTTCAGCTTGGTGATGGTTTTGGGAGAAGACTCCACCAATCAACCAGCTTTTATGTTTTCTTTTGAACCAGAAGTTGTTCGAGATGCTTGGCTAGCGCTCAGAAATCGAGTATTTCTGGGTTCTCCAGACCGGATTTGGCAACTGGATGCGTTTTTTGAGCAATTTGCGCCCATTGCGCCGGATTACCGAACGGTGATGCAATTTACGCGCCTGTTGCTCAAACACATACCGGAAGAACCGTCAACAGTCAGCACTCACTCCTCAGTTGCGAGCGCTCAGCCGTCAGCGGCTAGCGACAAGGAACAACAGACAACGGATATGAGTGTGGAATTGTTGCAGGCATTTGCACACGAAGTCAGGACACCTTTGGCTACAATTCGCACCCTGACGCGATTGTTGCTCAAGCGCAAGAATTTGGCAGCAGACATTATCAAGCGGTTGGAAATTATCGATCGCGAATGTACCGAGCAAATCGATCGTATGGAGTTGCTTTTCCGAGCTGCGGAATTGGAAACAGCCGCTACAGAATCTTCACCGGTTCACCTCACCCAGGTGTCGCTTGCTCAAGTTTTTCAGCAAAGTTTACCGCGTTGGGAAAAACAAGCTTCTCAGCGCAATCAAACTCTAGATGTGATTTTGCCACAACAGATGCCGCAGGTAGTCAGCGATCCGACTATGCTCGATCGCGTTCTGACCGGCTTGATTGAAAATTTCACCCGCAGCTTACCTGCCGGTAGCCATATCCAAGTTCAGGTGATGCCAGCCGGAAATCAACTCAAGTTGCAAGTTCAACCCCAAACTGGCGGTGTAATTTCTGAGTGCGAAAAACAACAGCCGCCTCAAGTGCAGGCTACTCAATCAACTCGGAAGTCGATCGGTCAATTGCTGATGTTCCAACCGGAAACAGGTAGTTTGAGTCTTAACCATAGCGTTACCAAAAATATTTTCCACGCGCTGGGTGGAAAATTGATTGTGCGGCAACGCCCACAGCAAGGCGAAGTCTTCACTATTTTCTTGCCCTTGGACTCCAATGCTACTGAAATTCCGTGGCAACGCGAAAATTTGCGATCGCCACAGCACAATGGGCCTACGATAGTTGGTAAGACTAAGTAAATTGTATTTTTGGATACAATTTACCCGGCGATAGGGTCTAGTGATTATATAAGTAAATTTAATAGTATATCAGCTTTAGGCCAACCCTCTCATGGCCATAAGAATCGTTCTATGAAGGCTTTTTTATTGATATCTGTTAAATTAAATACGTGAAAAATAGCTATGCTACATTATATGTAATTAAAAAAGGTAAACGGGTTACGCTGGCAATTAAAGCTATCCGTCGCCAAGATACTAGCATTAGCAATTCTTACTGACCTTTTAGCATTAATTTATCCTTAGATATTGTGTTAGGTTTTTATCCTCCTTTCATGCGGAAAATGAGTGATTACACAGTGCTCTAAAAGCAGAAGTATGCTATGGACAACCATTTTCGTATCCACCAACAAAAAGCCGATTTGCTGCTTCCCGAAAAGCAGCTTGTTGTATTCGGCTTGCTTGTGCTAAAGCAGCGCGATTTCTGCCATGTGTTCTCAAGTATTCTCTAGCAGCTTGTGCGCCTGCTTCACGGGCTTCTGCACCAAAAATGAAGCATTGACGCAAAACAGGGTCTGAATTTTCCGCAGCAACTTGTCTGGCTTTTTGATAGTACATAATCGCTGTATCATAGTCACCTTTTTTGGCAGCTTGTTGTGCTAAGTTATCATATCTACTCCATTCAGGTATAAGGTCAGTTTGGGCAAAGCTGAGAAGCGTTGAAGCTGCTACTATGACTAATGCCGATAGGATTACAGATGCAAGTTTCATTGATTTGAATAGGATTTGGGTACATAGTTAATATTACCACAAAGTTGAACTCGCTAACGCTAGAACAAAATTAGCATTGGGCTACCCGCATTTCTCACAAACTGTGCGATAGTGAACCACAAAAGCCTTACTGGATAAGGGTTTTACTGTGCATACACCCACTTGCTGAATCCAACAGTGTGCGAACAGGTATTAATTCAAAATAATCAGAAATTAGAGTTATAAAAAATGAAAAATTAATCGTTTTTTTAAAGATAATTAAATTATTTAATCATTAATTGACGGGTAAATAAATCTGCTATAATTGAAAATCAAAAAATCTAATGTCAATCAACTTATGACTCCCAGTTCTCGAAAAAAAGCCAGCAAGCATAAGCAATTCAACTTGGGAAAAGTTAAACAAAAAGAAATCATTGCTAATTTTTCGGGAGGGAGCATCACTTTAAATGCCGGAATTATCTTAATAGCTGAATTAGATAAAAAATTAAAAATTAGCAAGCGGTTCGCTGATTCTTTTCAATATTATAGAAATTCCTCTTATATAAAACCAAGTCTATCTACCTGTGGTTTGACAAAAGGCTGGTTAACGCCCTTAATCCATAAGATTTATTAATCTTTCTCGGCAATTAACCAACTTTGAGTGAAAAGGTAAGTTTTGTATCAAAAGCTACATTTTATTCACCTTTTTAGAGCGATCGCAAAAGTTTTCGGTCTACTGACTATTGCCTGTAACAGACAGAAGCGGAACTCTGCCTAAAACGCTGCGTCTAGAGGATATTATTAGAAAATCCAGCACCAACAGCCAATAGACTATTTCCATTATCAGCAAAAATAAGTATTTTTTCTGATATACATAAACTCATTCTGGTGTCAAGATATCATATACAAAAAAATTATATTTTGGGAGAATACCTTTGATGCTTGCATTATCGGGATACAAAATTACACAAGAGATTGTCTCTGGCTTTAGAACCGCGATCTTTAGAGGATATGACGAGCAACAGCATTCATTAGTAATCATTAAAGTCCTTAAATCAGACTATCCCACTGTTGAAGAGATTACCCGCTTAAAACAAGAATATAAAATTACTCATAATCTTGAGTGCGAAGGGATAGTTAAAGCTATAAATTTTAAAAAATATCTTCATGGTTTTGCTTTAATTTTAGAAGATTTTGGCGGTCAATCCCTGCAACAGTTAATAGCCTCTCGACAAATCTCGCTAAGTGAATTTTTAAATATAGCGATCGCACTAGCACGCACGTTATACGAACTGCATAAGCTATCCATAATTCATAAAGATATTAAGCCTTCAAATATTATCATTAATCCCTTAACAGAACAGGTCAAAATTACAGATTTTAGCATTGCCACACGCTTAGATCGAGAAACTCAAATTATCAACAATCCCAACTCACTAGAAGGCACCCTAGCTTATATGTCTCCAGAGCAAACTGGTCGGATGAATCGCGCTCTGGACTATCGCACAGACTTCTATTCTCTGGGTGTCACCTTCTATGAAATTTTAACAGGACAATTACCCTTTACAACTACAGATACCCTGGAATTAGTTTACTGCCATATTGCTGTTAAACCCGTCCCGCCTCACCAATTAAATCCAGAAATTCCAAGCGCTGTTTCAGAAATAACCATGAAGTTATTAGCCAAAACCGCTGAGGAGCGATATCAAAGTGCTGAGGGACTAAAATTTGACCTAGAAAACTGTTTAGAACAGTTACAAAGAACAGGCAAAATAGAAAAGTTTACCCCCGGTAAACGGGATAAGAAAGGTCAATTCCTCATCCCGCAAAAACTCTATGGCAGAGAAGCAGAAGTTGCCACGCTAATGGCTACTTTTGAAAGAGTTAGTGCTGGCGCAAGGGAAATGATGCTGATTGCAGGTTATTCAGGTATTGGCAAATCGGCTTTAGTCAATGAAGTTCACAAACCGATCGTGCAAGCGCGAGGCTATTTTATCGCTGGCAAGTTCGATCAGTTTCAGCGGAATATTCCTTACGCTGCCTTAATTCAAGCTTTTCGTTCATTAATGCAGCAATTGCTCACCGAAAGTGCCGAAAAACTAGAAATTTGGCAACAAAAATTGTTAGAAGCTTTGGGACAAAACGGTCAAATAATTATTGATGTTATTCCCGAAGTTGAATTAATTATCGGTATGCAATCACCTGTACCGGAACTCGGCCCAACAGAATCGCAAAATCGATTTAATCGAGTATTTCAACAATTCATCCACGTTTTTTGTCAAGCCGACCATCCCTTAGTCGTATTCCTAGATGATTTACAGTGGGCAGATGCAGCATCTCTAAAATTAATCGAACTTTTGATGACCGATCCAGATAGCAAATATTTATTAACTATAGGAGCATATCGAGACAATGAAGTAAGTGCTACCCATCCTCTAATTCAGAAATTAGAGTCGATTCAAAAAGCTGGTGCGATGGTCAATACGATCGTTCTTAAAACTTTAAATATTAGCCACGTCAGTCAATTAATAGCTGATACTATTGATGAATCTGAAAAGTCCAAGTTTCTAGCAGAACTTGTTTTCAACAAAACCCAAGGTAATCCCTTCTTCTTGACCCAGTTACTCAAAACTCTGTACTCGGAAAAACTGCTAACCTATGATTTCAGCAACGCCCGCTGGCAGTGGGACTTTAAGCAAATTCAAGCAATTGGTATCGCCGATTATAACATTGTTGAATTAGTTGCTAGAAATATTAAAAAACTACCAAAAAATACACAGAATGTATTAAAATTAGCAGCTTGTATTGGGAACTTATTTAACTTAAATGTGCTTGCTATTGTTAATGAGTCATCTGCTTCAAACACGGCAACATTTTTATGGGATGCACTGCAAGCAGGCTTGATATTGCCATTATCCGAAACTTATAAAATACCCCTTGTTTTTCTGCCAGAAGAACTAGGCACTTTAGCATTTGATGATTCTAAAGTAAGTTACAAATTTTTGCACGATCGCGTCCAGCAAGCAGCTTATTCTTTGATTCCTGAAGCCGAAAAACAAACTACTCATCTAAAAATAGGGCAAATGTTGCTAAAGAATAATACGCCACAGGAGCGAGACGTAAATATCTTTGATATTGTTAACCAGCTAAATTTTGGTGTTGATTTAATCGCGGATAAGTCCGAAAAATATGAACTAGCTTCCCTGAATTTGATAGCAGGTCAAAAAGCAAAGTCTGCAACAGCTTATGAAGCCGCTTTGAAGTATTTAAATATGGGCATTAAACTCTTGGCAGCAGATAGTTGGTTGCACCAGTATGATCTGACGCTGAATCTATATGTGGAAGCAGTGGAGGCAGAATATTTAAACACCAATTTTGACCGTGCATCTGAATACGCTGAAATCGTCTTGCAACAAGCGAAACAATTGTTGGATAGAGTCAAAGTGTACGAAGCTAAAATGCAAATGTATATGGCTAAAATGCAGATGCCATTAGCTCTTGATACTGGAATTTCTGTGTTGGAGATGCTTGGAGTTTCCCTAGAGAATGAACCTCCGAAAACCTCCATTGAAGATCTAATTAATCTCCCAGAAATGAATGATATCTACAAGCTTGCAGCTATGAGGTGCTTAATTAACCTTTTTTCTGCTGTTTATGTAGCAAACCCAGCGCAGTTGCCTCAGATTATATTTACGCTGGTACATCTATCTATTAAATATGGTAATTCTTCAGCTTCCGCTTGCGGATATGTTTTGTATGCTTTACTCCTCTGTGGATCGATGGGAGACATCGATTCTGGATATCGGTATGGTGAACTGGCTTTAAGAATATTAGATAAATTCAATGCCAGAGAAATTAAATGTAGAGTATTATGTATATTTAATGGTCTTGTAAGAATTTGGCAAGAGCATTTGTATCAAACCCTAGAATCTTTGAGAGAAACCATTCAAATTGGACTTGAAACTGGAGATATTGAATATGCCGGCTATGCAGCTAACAATTATTGTTATCACAGTTTTTTCCTGGCAGAGCATTTAGAACTAATCGCTAAAAAGTCAGACCAATACATTAACTTGATGCTTAAATTGAAACAAGATTTTTCTGCAAATAACAAAAAAATCTTAAGACAAATGGTTTTGAATTTTTTGGGGCAGACAGAGGACAAGTGCCGTTTAATTGGTGGGGCTTTTAACGAAACCTCCATGCTGCCTATTTTTATTAAAGCCAAAAATTCCTTTTCACTTTTTAGTGTGTATTTAGCAAAAACTATACTTACTTATTATTTTAAAGAACCTATAAAAGCAGTTAAAAATGCTTTGATGGCAGGGGAATATGTAGAAGCTGTTACCGGAGGTATCGGTGCTGTCGAACACAATTTCTACCACTCTCTGGCTCTTTTAGCTAATTACACCAATGTCCACCCTGATGAGCAACAAAAATACCTGCTTGAGATTTCAGCAAACCAAGAAAAAATGCAAGTATGGGCGCTTCATGCGCCAATGAATTATCAACATAAATACGATTTAGTAGAGGCAGAGAAAGCGCGAGTTTTGGGGCAAAATGAACAAGCGATCGCACTGTACGATCGCGCCATACTTGCAGCAGGCGAACAAGGTTACATTCAAGAAGAAGCACTTGCCAACGAACTAGCAGCCGAATTCCACGCCGCACGCAGTTCGCACAAAATTGCTCAGTTCTATCTCACAGAAGCTTACTATGGTTATATTCGCTGGGGAGCAACCGCGAAAGTAAATGACTTAGAATCGAAATATCCGCAATACCTTTCTAAAATTACATCCCAAAAAGCCACAAGTATTGATATCTATCATACAACAACTACCACAAGTAGAGGCATTGAAGGCGTATTAGATTTGGCAACAGTAATGAAAGCGTCTTTAGCTATTTCCAGCGAAATAATGATGAGTCAACTAATCTGCCAATTAATGAAGATTGCGATTGAAAATGCAGGAGCGACCAAAGGCTCTATTATCTTGGTAGAAAACGGAAAATTTATTATTGAAGCTGCGGTAGAACTTCAGGGAAACGCTATCATCTTTTTGCCGACTTTGCCAATTGAAATTAGTAAATCTGTACCGTTGGCGATCCTGAACTACGTGCAAAGAACTCAAGAAAGTGTGCTACTAACCCAAACGAAAACTCAAGAAAGACTTCTGGCAGATCCTTACATTGCTGAAAAGCAACCGAAGTCTCTGTTATGTACCCCAATTATACAACAAAAAAAACTTATCGGTCTGTTTTACTTAGAAAATAACTTGGCGACAGATGCTTTTACATCAGAAAGATTAGAAGTATTAAAACTGCTTTCCTCTCAAGCTGCTATTTCTCTGGAAAATGCTCGTTTAGTTGCTAGTTTAGAAGATGCCAAGCAGCAATTAGAAGAATACTCGCAAAGGCTGGAAGTAAAAGTCGAATCAAGAACGCAAGAACTACAAAAAAGCAATCAGGATTTGCAGTCAACCCTCCAAAAGCTGCAACAAACGCAGACTCAACTAATTCAAACTGAAAAAATGTCTAGTTTGGGTCAGCTAGTTGCTGGGATTGCCCATGAAATTAATAACCCGATTAATTTCATCTATGGTAATCTAACTCATGCTAATGAATATACAGCAGATTTATTACGGTTGATTGAACTTTACCAAGAGACTTACTCCCAAAATACGCCAGAAATTGATTCAGAAACTGAAGCGATCGACCTCGATTTTATTAAACAAGATTTACCGAAAATATTAACTTCCATGAAAGTAGGGAGCGATCGCATTCGTCAGCTTGTGTTGTCATTGCGGAATTTCTCCAGGCTTGATGAAGCGGAAATGAAATCGGTTGATATTCATTCTGGTATCGATAGCACGCTCCTAATTTTACAGCATCGCCTGAAAGGAACGGCTGAACAACCAGCCATTCAAATTATTAAAGAATACTCCGAACTGCCAGCGGTAGAATGCTATGCGGGACAGATGAATCAGGTATTTATGAATATCCTTACTAATGCGATCGATGCTCTGGAACAACAATCAAAAGACAACGCTCAGCCAGCAGCATTTACACCAAATATTTGCATTCGCACGCGAGTTGTCAGTGGCGATCGCGTAGCTATCCATATTATAGATAATGCGCTGGGGATGGCTCCTCATGTCCGCTCTAGATTATTTGAGCCTTTCTTTACCACCAAACCCATCGGTAGCGGTACGGGTTTGGGATTGGCTATCAGTTACCAAATTGTGGTGGAAAAGCATGGCGGACAATTGAAATGCTTTTCTGAAGTTGGTAAGGGAAGTGAATTCGCGATCGAAATTCCTATTAAACCTATCCAACTATAACTGGAGTTTAGGGTATCATCTTCGTGACAAAAAGCAACCTGTTTTTTTTTGACAAGTATTAGTCTACGCCGCACACGGTAAGGAGTTAAGCGATACTTCTCACCCCTTCATAGCCGCTCCCGAAGTCAACCCCAGAATCCTTAAAAATTTTGCCAACCCACGAGTCCGATACGGAGAACTAAAAAATTGGTTAAATCTTTGCTATAAGCAGTTAGTGATGGGATAAAATTAAACTATCACTAACCGCTAAACAATAACAAATGAAAACTTTTCGACAGCGGCAACGCTGGTATGTATTATTTTTAGTCAGTTTCCTGCTTTGTACTTTGCTAGATACAGCGGTTTCCGCATCGCAGGTAAGATTTACAGATATTGAGAAAGCGTCGATTTCAGATTTTAAAAATCTATCGGTTGAAAATGCCAATGTCAAAACCGAAATTTCAAATTTACAATTATCTGTTAACCAGTTAGTCCAGCAAGGACAGGGGTTTTATGAAGCTGGCAAATATGGTGAAGCAATTAATCTCTGGCAACAAGCCCTTTCCCAAACTTCAGCTTCAGAGGAGCGGGCAGTAATTTACAGCAACTTGGCTCTTGCTTTTAGGCAAATAGGCCAGATCGATAAAGCGATCGCGCAGTGGGAACAAGCCATTCAAATTTATCAAAAAGCAGGCGATCGCAACTCGCGCACTCAGCAAGCTAAATTAATCGTAGAACAAGCACAAGCTTATAGCGAACTGGGACAGCACAAACGAGCCATCCAGCTTTTACAAACTTCTCTCTTAATTGCACAGCATCAGCGAGACCGCCTCACCGAAGCAGCAGTAGAGGCAGCATTGGGCAATTCTTATTGGTCTTTGGGAGACTACGAACAAGCTATTTCTTCCCTCCAAAATAGCTTGCAAATAGCTCGTGAATTAAAAGATGGAGCATCGGTCAATCAAAATATTCCCAATTACCGATCGGCTTTGATTCAAACTGCACTCAACAACTTGGGAAATGTTTTTGCCAAACGAGCGGATCGATATCTTTATCAAGCTCATGTAGCCCAAATAGAAGGTGATGCACGAGAAAATGCGCGGTTAAATAACCTAGCCAAACAGGATATTTTTGCTGCCAAAAAAGCCTTGCAAGAAAGCATTCAAGTGAGAGTAAGCGATACTGTAACTGTACAAGCTTTACTGAATTTAAATCGCTTGCTAGAGCGGCATAGCACTACATTCAGCAACTCTACATCAGTTGGCTCGGCGGGCGGCAATAATTTTCAGGGCGTCACAGAGCCGGATGCAGTTAATTCAGAAGCGATCGCTAAAAATCGGGAGCAGGCTTATGAGTTGCTGCAAAAAATACCTGACTCGCGGGAAAAATCCTATGCCTTAATTAATTTAGGCGTAGGATCGGAGCCATCTGCTGCTGCCAAAATATTTGCTGATGCGATCGCTGTATCGAGGCATATTGGCGACAGCAGAGCCGAATCTTTTGCGCTTGGCAGTTTAGCGCAATTATACGAAAAAGCACATCAATATACCGAAGCAATGGATCTAAATCGCCAAGCTTTATTTGCTGCCCAGAAAATAAATGCTGTTGATAGTCTCTATCGCTGGCAATGGCAGGCAGGGCGGATCGAAAAAGCCACTGGCAAAATTCCCAAAGCCATATCTTACTACTCTGAAGCGATCGCATCGCTCCAAAGTATACGCAGCGACATTCTCGCGGCTAACAAAGACTTGCAATTTGACTTTCGCGATTCTGTAGAACCAGTTTATCGGCAAATGATGGGGCTGCTTTTACAACCATCAAACTCAGTTGGCTCTGACGGCGGCAATATTTATACGTCACCCGCAGAGATGAATAACGGTGAAACACAACCGAAAAATTTAAGTAAAGTTATCGATATTCTGGAGTTACTTAAATTAGCAGAATTGCAGAATTTCTTCGGCGACGAGTGCGTGCAAGTAGCCAAAGAAAACGCCCAAAATGATGGCAATTTAGCCGATCTAGATGCAGCAATAGTTTACTCGGTTATTTTGGACGATCGCACAGAAATGATTGTGCGATCGCCTGAAGGAAAACTAAAAAATTATACCGTCGCGATGGGGCAAAAGCAACTACAACAAGAAATAGATCGATTGCGCTTGTTATTGGAAAACAGAGCCACAGAAGAATACCTGCCTCAAGCTCAAAAAATCTACGATTTGTTGATTTGGCCAATGGAGAAAGATGGGGAATTAATAAATATTAAAACCCTCGTTTTTATTAACGATGGAGTGTTGCGAAAAATCCCGATGGCAGCATTGCACGACGGCAAACAATTTTTAATCCAAAAATATGCGATCGCCACAACACCAAGCCTGAGCCTAACTGCCAGCAAACCAGTCGAGCGCCGCAACTTCAAAGCTCTCAGCGTTGGTTTAACAGTCGAACGGCCACCATTTGCACCCCTTGCCAATGTAGCAACCGAAGTAGCAGAAGTGCAAAAGATTTTGGGAGGAACCAAACTCTTAGATAAAGATTTTACCTTAAATCGCTTAGAAACAGAACTGCGCCAAAATAACTTTCCCATCATTCATATGGCTACCCACGGTAAATTTGGCGTCGATGCTGCCAGTACCTTTTTATTGGGATACGATCGCCGGATCGGGATCGATGAAATTGATAATTTATTGCGATTCGCGGGACGAAATAACGCTGCAAATAAAAACAAACAACCAGTAGAACTGCTCACATTAAGTGCCTGTCAAACTGCCGCCGGAGATAACCGCGCTGCACTGGGAATTGCTGGCGTTGCGGTTCGTGCGGGAGTAAGAAGTGCCCTGGCTAGTTTGTGGTATATTAATGACGAAGCAACCGTACCGCTAATTGAAGCATTTTATACCCAATTGCGCCAACCTAACATTAGCAAAGCGGAAGCGCTACGAAGAGCGCAAATGAAATTGATTGCTTCAGATGACTACAGTCATCCAGGAGTTTGGTCGCCCTTGATACTGATTGGCAATTGGCTATAGTTTACTAGCTGAGTTGGCTTAAGAATATCGTCATATCAAATGGACAGACTACGCTGGTAACGCCAGTGCAACTTTTTGCCATACGCGCTGAGGGACAAGGTAATGCGGCTAATGTCGATCGTTTAATTTATAAGTAGTTCTTGAGACTCGCTCACGAGTCTTTGATACTGGTGGGTGAGTTGTCAACTCTTCTCAATGAGTATTTTTCCTTTTCTCCTTTCTCCGCTAGCCTTTTTTTGACTTTTGAATCCATGAATTTTGACTTTTTCTACCCCCTAGATTAGAAATGTGCAAAAACTTTTTATTTTCCCCTTAACCTTTTGCCTTATCACTGCCAGAGTATCGGCACAAATTGTACCCGATGCCACTTTGCCAGTTAATTCTATTGTTAACCGACAGGGCAATACCCACTCGATCGACGGAGGAACTAGAACAGGTAACAACCTATTTCACAGTTTTCAAGAATTTTCTATTCCCAGCGATAGTAGCGCATTTTTCAACAACGCTCTCGATATTCAAAATATATTCACTCGCGTCACCGGTGGAAATATTTCTCATATAGATGGTATTATCAAAGCTAACGGCAGCACCAACATATTCTTCCTCAATCCCAACGGAATTATTTTTGGCCCGAACGCGCAGCTAAATATCGGCGGTTCCTTTCTAGCTAGTACCGCCAATACCATTTTGTTCGCAGATAAAACAGAATTTAGCGCTGTTGAACCAAATTTTCCACCCCTACTCGCTGTGAGCGTTCCTGTTGGTTTGCAATTTGGCAGATCGCATCCGGGTACAATGGAAGTGCAAGGGTCAAATCTCGCCGTACAAACTGGAAACACTTTGGCACTTCTGGGTGGTGATGTCACAATTTCTGGCAGCAACAATCCCCAAGCAACTGGTTTAACTGCGGGTGGAATTCCCTTAACAATAGTAGCAGGAAATGTCGTACCAACTACAAGGGGCGGACGGATTGAATTGGGCAGCGTTACTTCTGGTAAAGTGTCGATCGCACCCACTCAACTCGGTTTTGCTTTCGGCTATTCAGATATTCAAAGCTTTGGTAACATTCAACTATTAAATGGAGCAACTGTCGATACTAGCGGTACAGGCGGCGGTGAAATTCAAGTAACAGCGCAAAATTTGCAATTGCAAGATCGATCGCGCATTATATCTATTACTTTGGGTACCGATAACGGCGGCACAATAATTGCCAATACTGCTGAATCATTACAAATGATAGGCACAGGAGAATATGATGAAAATATTAGACGATTCGTGTCTGGAAATCTTACTATTGATGGTCTCCGAAATGGTTTTTTCAGCATCAGCTTTGGTGCGGGAGCCGCTGGTAATATTATAATTAATAGTCGCGATTTTATGGCTAGCAATGGCACCTACGTTACTACTTCCACTTTTAGCACAGGTCGCGGTGGAGATATCGCGGTAAATGCTACAGAATCGATAGATTTGAGCGCATCGTTTTTGGCGACAGGCTCTGGAGTTGGCAATGGCGGGAATGCCGGAAAATTGACCCTAAATACGCGCAATTTTAGAGCGCGGGATAATGCCTTTCTGTCAACTTCTACTATTGGGGGAGGCGAAGGCGGAAATTTGCTTGCCAACGTTGCTGAGTCGCTAGAATTGATTGGCAGTAACCCAATTTATATTTCGCCAATTGTGCGCCTTTTCACTGGTTTTTTTACCAGCAGTTTGGGTACGGGAAATGCTGGTAAATTGCAAGTAAATACTGGACGGTTAACAGTGCGATCGGGCGCAGGATTGGCAGCCAGTTCGTTTTCTCAAGGAAATGGGGGGGATATCGTCATTAATGCTTTGTCAATGATAGAATTAATGAGCAAGTCTCCCGACGGTACGGCTCTCAGTTCTGTTGCTGCTGTTACCGAGCCTGGCTCTACAGGCAATGGGGGAAATCTCATCGTAAATACTGGTAATCTCATTCTTCAAGATGGAGGCAGACTCAGCGTTCGCAGTCGAGGTACCGGAAGAACTGGCAATTTAGATATTAAAGCTGATTCTATTTTTCTTGTAAAAGAAGGTGGATTTGAAGGAACAGCAATAAAGGGAGAAGGTGCAGATATAAATGTCATATCTAGAACCTTGCTACTGGACGAAAATAGTTTCATGTCCGCTACTGCTGGTACAGAAGGCGGTGCGGGTAACGGAGGCAATATTACTATTTTTACAAATACATTAGTTGTGAAAAAAAATAGTGAAATTAATGCCAATGCTTTCTCCGGTCAAGGAGGTAATATACAAATCAACAGTCAAGGAATTTTTATTTCCCCAGATAGCGCTATTACTGCCAGTTCTGAAAATGGAATTAGTGGCGTAGTGCAAGTCAGAACTACTGATAGCAAAGTACCAAATATTTTCGCTCCATTGCTGAATAATTTTGACGTTTCTTCAGCTGTTTTAACAACCAGTTGCCTTGTGCGGGGAAAGAGTTTACAAAACAGTTTTACTTTCATCGGTACAGGCGGTTTACCCAGCAATCCCTACGACGCTCTTACCAGTCGTTACAATCTCACCGTAATTGAAAATATAAGCTCAAGCAAAAGTCCTGAAATGCCGCAAAGTTTACCCTTACCTGTATGGCGCGAACAAGACCCAATTCAGGAAGCGCAAGGAATTGCAATCCTAGCTGATGGTAGCATTATTTTAGGAACAAGCTCTCAATTGGCAGTTGTTGCCAATGCTAACAATTTAATTTGTCAATTTTAATATGGCAGGTGGGCTCAAATACCTAAATAAATAAAATAGCATATTATGGAATTATCTTGAGTAGACGAAATAAAAATAATGGAAAAATTATTAGAGCGAAAATTATCGTCACTTCACTCGATCGGCAATGACTAAATTGCACTTATCCTGGCCCAAGTTAAAACAGAATCTTTGGGAATGGCGGGGTGTTGCACTCGCCACCCCTACTGTAGCAGGATTAATTATAATTATACGTTTGAGTGGCTTATTGCAATCGTTGGAGTGGGCGGCGCTCGATCAATTTTTTCGTTGGCGTCCTAAAGAACCAATTGACGAACGCATCCTGATTGTTGGTATTGATGAATCCGATCTGCAAGGAATTAAAAAGTGGCCAGTTCCGGATGAGGTATTGGCAAAGTTGCTCAACAAAATAAAAAGTCAGCAACCGAGAGCGATCGGCTTAGACTTGTATCGAGATTTGCCAGTAGAACCCGGTCATCAAGCCTTAATTAAGGTGTTTGAATCTACACCGAACCTAATCGGAATTGAGAAAATTGTTGGCGACAGTCGCGGTTTTTCTGTCGCCCCACCGCCAATACTGGGCAAGCAAGGTAGAGTCGGGGCTAATGATGTGGTATTGGATGGTGATGGCAAAATCCGTCGCGGTTTGTTATTTTTGACACCACCAGATAGAAGCATCCCCAGTTTTGGGCTGCTGCTGGCGATGCTTTATTTACAAGCGGAAGGTATTACCCCCCAAGCGGCAGATAACGGTTTTCTGAAGCTGGGTAAAACCGTTTTTGTTCCTTTTGAAGCTAACGACGGTAGCTATGTGGGGGCAGATGCAGGGGGATACCAAGTAATATTGAATTTTAGAGGGCCAAGAGGCACTTTCCCCACGGTTTCCATGAATGATGTGCTGCAAGGTCGGATACCGCCAGAGAAGATTCGCAACCGGATCGTCATTGTAGGCCCCACAGCTGCTAGCTTGAATGACTTTTTTTATACTCCATACAGTGGCGGTCGCACTAATTTCCAAGAGCGGGCAGCTGGTGTGGAGATTCACGCCCATCTAAGCAGTCAAATTCTGAGTGCGGCGCTATCAGGAGGTTCCCTGATTAAAAGTTGGCCTGATGCGCTGGAATATGGATGGATCTTTTTCTGGTCTTGCGTTGGTGCTGCATTAGCTTGGCAGTTACAAAGTTGGCGGTGGACTGCCGGTAGTCTGGCGATCGCTACCACAGCTTTGCTGGGGAGTTCGTACTTGGCGTTTTTGAACAGTTGGTGGATACCAGTGATTCCGCCGATCGCCAGCTTGCTGCTTTCTGCTGTGGCGATCGTGGCATACATTGCCCATATAGAACGAAAAGACCGCCAAATCGTGATGAATATCTTCGGTCGTTACGTAACTCCCCAAATTGCGGAAGCGATCTGGCACGATCGCGATCGCTTACTCAAGGAAGGACGCCTCAAAGGACAAAAGGTGACAGCTACTGTGTTGTTTACCGACTTGAAAAACTTCAGTACCATCTCGGAACAACTCGACCCGGAAGTGCTGATGTCTTGGCTTAACGAATATATGGAAGCGATGTCTCAGCTAGTCTTAGCTCACGGCGGTGTTGTCGATAAGTTTATTGGGGATGCAATTATGGCTGTGTTTGGCGTTCCCATTCCCCGCACCACTGAAGAAGCGATTTCCCATGACGCCAACGCAGCCGTGCGTTGTGCTGTGCAAATGGGCTCAACGTTAGAATTACTGAATGAATTGTGGAAAACCCAAGGACGCCCTACCGTTGCTATGCGTGTCGGTATTGCTACTGGTACGATCGTTACTGGCAGTATCGGCAGTTCCCAAAGGCTAGATTACACAGCAATTGGAGATAGCGTTAACGTAGCGGCGCGGTTGGAAAGTTACGATAAATCGATCGACGGTGGCATCTGCCGGATTTTGATCAACGAAGAAACTTATCGGTATATTCACGCTTCTTTTACCACCAAACTGGTAGGTAGTACGCAGCTTAAGGGTCGAGAACAGCTGACTCCTATCTACCAAGTTCTGCTCGATTAATTCAAAAATACTACCCGTCAAGATCCCAGTGTTTGCATCTTATTTATGTAGAGATTATATAAATTAACCAAATATTTACAAACATCTCTCTACCTTTTGGTATACTAATTAAGTAAGATAGTAATATTTATTTTTGTCCAAAGATACATAATTCCCTCAAACTAGGGAAAGTTTTAACAGGGTGTCCATTCTCTTAGGGCTTATACTCTCAATGCGGTTTTTGAATGAAAATGCGTCATTACAGCCGTTTTTTCTGCGCCAAAAAACCGATTTCTTGAGTAGTTTGGATGGGTTCTATCTTTGTAACTGCAAAACGTAATTGTTAAATTCAACACTGGGATCGACTGGATATGATACTTAATCTTCGGAAATTAGCCCCAGTATTGGCAGGAACGGCCTCTATCGTTGCCATATCGACGATCGGCTTGTCGAACGCTGGTGTGGATCGGGCGTTGCGGAATACCTATCTGAGTTCGAGTTTTAGCTCGATCGCTTGGGCTAATGCTCCTTTCCAATACAATCCCCCCAATCGGGGAGTACCCAAAACTACCGTAGGAGCTGGCTCGCGAGGATGCACTCAGTCTATACCGATAAGCGTGGCTCTGCTGGTTCCTAACGATCATAACGGACAAACTGTCTCCGGTCATCCCACATTTCTATGGTACGTCTCAGATAAAACATCGGTACCGATACAGTTTTCCTTAGTCGAACCGGGAGTATCGAAACCGCTATACTTACAGCAGATGTCCGTAGAAAAAAGCGGGATCGTGCAAGTCCAGCTACCCAAGGAATTGCCGGCACTGGAAGTAGGGAAAAAATATCGGTGGTCGGTGTCCCTCATCTGCGATTCTAATCGCCCTTCTAATAATGTATTTGTGCAAAGCTGGATCGAGCGCGTCTCTCCCAGTGCCGAGCTAACTCAAAAATTGGCAGCAGTACAAACAGGATACTCTTCTGCTCAGACGCTCAGAGAACAAGCCAGAGTTTACGCTCAAGCCGGCATATGGTACAACGCCTTAGAAGATTTAGCTAGGAGCTACACAGCTAATCCAAACGATCCGTCTATCAGTGCCGATTTTATGTCGCTGCTGGAGCAAGCCGGACTGAGTAATGTGTCGGCGCAAGAAAGACAACGGTTGGCGATCAAGTAAATTTGAGCTGTGAGTTATGAGTTATGAGTTAATTTTTTACTTTTCAAACTCATAACTCATCATTAGTTAGACATCTCCTCCAAAATAATCTCAAAGGGCAGGCAGGATGCCTACCCCACAATAATTTTTGCAGATGTCTATTTCAGACTGTTGCTGACAAACGCTCGGATAAAGCCGATCGCGCTTGTTCTCGATCGTCAAAATGAATTTTCTCCGTACCGAGAATTTGGTAATCTTCGTGACCTTTGCCAGCGATTAAAACTCCATCTCCGGGTTGGGCTTCCAAAATAGCAGTGCGAATTGCGACAGCCCGATCGCATATCACCGTCGGATTGACTGACTCTGGAATACCAGCAAGGATATCTTGCAGAATTTTCTCTGCATCTTCAGTGCGGGGGTTATCCGAGGTGACAACGACTTTATCGGCTAATTGAGCGGCAATCCCACCCATTTTAGGACGCTTGGTGCGATCGCGATCGCCTCCGCAACCAAACACGCAAATCATCTGACCCGGTATAAAAGGTCGCGCTGCTTTCAGTAAATTCTCCAGACTATCCGGTGTGTGAGCGTAATCTACGATCGCACTGATATCCTGGTTCGGTATAATTTGTACAGTCTCCATTCGTCCCGGCACACCCGGAAATTCAGGAATTTTGTCCGCGATTGCAGACAAATCCAAACCCAGATGCAAAACCGTTCCCACAGCGGCCAGCAAATTCGCTAAATTATACTGACCTACTAAGGGCGATCGAAAAACAACTTCACCCTTGGGCGTGTGCAGTTTGCCGCTAACGCCAGTTGGCTCGTAGCTGAGGTCGCTGGTCCACAGATCTGCGTTAGGGTTGCTTACACTGTAACTCCAAACTCGATCCGGGCCTAACTGAGAAATTAACCGCTCTCCATAAGGATCGTCTAAATTAACGATCGCCCGCCCTTTCAGATAATCCGAACCAAACAGCAGCGCTTTGGCGCTGAAGTAATCTTCCATATCTTTATGGAAGTCCAAGTGATCCTGAGTAAGGTTAGTAAAAACAGCTACCTCAAACGGACAACCCATCACTCGTCCCTGCGCGAGAGCGTGAGAACTGACTTCCATTACCAGCTTGTGGCAGCCAGCAGCTACAGCTTGAGCGAGTTGATGTTGTAATTCTACGGAGAAAGGCGTCGTATGGGTAGCAGTTTGCTCAAAACCGGGCCAACGAGCGTACAGCGTGCCAATTAAACCTGTAGCTTGCTCTGCTTGATTGAGGAAAAATTCAATTAAGTGAGTTGTAGTAGTTTTCCCGTTAGTACCTGTTACCCCAATCAGTTTGAGTTTTTCTCCGGGATAACCATAAAAAGCTAGCGCCACTTCCGCACAAGCTTTCACCATGTCATTTGCCGGAATCACAAGGGGTTTCTCCCCCGCTCCCCCGCTCAAGATCTCAAGAGCGCCTTTTTGAGCGGCGTGAGGAGAAACCAAGGCAGCTACAGCACCGGCGGCGATCGCGCTGGGCCAAAAATCCCCACCATCTACCCGCGTTCCGGGCATTCCGATAAACAAATCTCCAGGTTTGCAGGCGTGGGAATTGGTCGTCAACCCAGTTACTTCCACATCTAGGGCCGACTCATTGGGTAACTCCACAATATTGGAAACCTTTGCCAATATTTCTCGCAGCTTCATGTCATCAACTCCTCACATATCCCTATTGCGGTTATTCTGAATCATTATTCACAAGATATTTCTGTAACATTTGCTCCAACTGCCGCACCGTAGCGCGAGGCGAAGGGCGGGGTATTGGTTCTTCTACGCCATTACGCTCTTCTCGCACTCGGAACAGGACGGGAATTTCGTATTGAAAGGCTTCAAACCAATCTTCACGAGTGGTGATGTCCCGTACCTCTAGATCGAATTTAAGATTTTCCACTTGTTCGAGCTTTTCTTGCAAGCCTTCGCACAAGTGACAACCGGGCTTGCCGTACAAAATTAATCGCATTTGCTTGATTCGATCGCTTCATACTGCCGACATCGGCTCTTTTGACACTGGGGGGGCTTAGCTGTTCTAGCCAGCGCCGCCCATTTGAGAGTTTACAGAGAATCTACAAGCGGAGAGCCCACTCGTTCAACTGAGAATTTGCCGCGATTTATCCGGCAGAGTGTCAAAATGACTATAATATTCTTCTGTGAGAAGCAGATCGAGAAGCCGCTTTTTCTACACTCCCAGATAAGGCTCAGTTTGCTATGTTGCGTTTTATAACAATTTCTTGCCTCCTGTATTAATTTTGCCAGCCTGTGTTACCATCCTAAATGAGTATAAAGATTCGGTTGTGGCGTTTGTTTTTAGTATTGATGGGCATTTCCCTTTTGGTATTGACAGGCTTCTCTCCGAAATCTCAACCTCTGCACCTCTTAGATTTTGGAGATAATCTATGTCCATTTACGTAGGTAACCTTTCCTACCAAGTTACCCAAGAAGACCTGAGCGCCGTTTTTGCAGAATATGGTTCTGTAAAGCGCGTTCAGTTACCGACCGACCGGGAAACAGGTCGTCTGCGCGGCTTTGCTTTTGTTGAAATGAACAGCGAAGCTGAAGAAGCAGCAGCGATCGAAGCCCTCGACGGTGCTGAGTGGATGGGCCGCGACATGAAAGTCAATAAGGCCAAGCCCCGCGAAGAGCGCGGTCCTTCTGGTGGCGGTGGTCGCGGTCGGAGCAACAACAGCTTCTCTCGTCGGTACTAAGCATTAACGACTTGCCACTTCTCAGTGTGTTGAGATTTGCAGTGTTGAGATTCATCCGTCTCGGTTAATAAATTTAAGCAAAAAAGGCTCAGGCATAGATGCTTGAGCTTTTTTTTAAAAAAATGGCGAAATTTATCTCCTACTCCCCCACTCCCTCCCGTCAGGATTTTTATGTTTTTTTTATATTTTTGCCGCAGATATGATAAACTTCAGACAACCCCTGAGCAATAATACTCAATTAAAATTGCATCATGTCAATTCGATCGTTATATAATAAAGCACAATACCCGATCGGATTACGTGCATATCAGGGTATAATAAATTGAGAAAACGTTAAGAAAAGTGAAGTCGGACGGAAGCATGGTATATTCTCTAGAAACACCGGTACAAATTGACAACCTTGACCTGGACGAACTCAATCAGCGGTTTGAATCCGCTCATCCCAGAGAAATCCTGGCTTGGTGTGTAGCGAATATCCCCACCAAACTGGTGCAAACCAGTGCTTTTAATGTGGATGACTTAGTAATCACCGATATTCTCTACCGCGAACTCAAGCCCAAAAAGGCCGTACCGGTGATGTTTCTAGACACCCTGCACCATTTTCCCCAAACTCTGGAGCTAGTAGCGAAAGCTGTCAAACTCTACAATTTAGATCTCCAGGTTTACAAAGTTCCCGACATCAACTCCCGCGAAGCTTTTGCCGCCGCTTACGGCGATGCGCTGTGGGACAGAGACATTCAAAAATTCCACTACGTCACCAAAATCGAACCGCTGCAACGCGGTTTGGCAGAATTAGGCGCTGTTGCGTGGATTACCGGTCGTCGCCGCGACCAAGCTGTAACTCGCGCCGATATGCCCATATTTGAAAAAGATATCAAACACCGGATCAAAGTAAATCCGATCGCAGCCTGGACGCGCAAAGAAACCTGGGCTTACGTATCCGAGCATAACGTAATCTACAATCCCTTACACGACCAAGGTTATCCCAGCATTGGGGACGAACCCATCACCACACAAGTAGCCCCAGGCGAAGACGAACGCGCCGGTCGCTGGCGGGGAACCGGTAAGACTGAGTGCGGAATTCATATTTAATTTGGTCATGGGTCATGGGTCATTGGTCATTAGTTATTGGAAAATTAACTAATGGCTAATGATTAATAATTAATGACTAAAATGATTAAAATTCTTCACCTGTCCGATATCCATATGGGAAGTGGGTTTCCTCACGGACGAATTAACCCACAAACAGGTTTGAATACGCGGCTGGAAGATTTCGTTAACACGCTGGGTCGGTGTATCGATCGAGCAATTTCCGAACCAGTAGATTTAGTTATATTCGGTGGCGATGCTTTTCCCGACGCTACACCGCCACCGTATGTAAAACAAGCTTTTGCGAGTCAATTCCGCCGTTTGGCAGATGCCCAAATCCCCACAGTAATGCTAGTGGGAAATCACGACCAACATTCCCAAGGTCAGGGGGGTGCAAGTTTGGGCATTTATCGCACTTTGGGAGTGCCTGGGTTTGAGGTGGGGGATAAAATAGAAACGCACCGCATCCAAACGCGCAATGGTTTTGTTCAAGTTATTACTCTTCCTTGGTTGACTCGTTCCGGACTGCTGACACGTCCGGAAACAGAAGGACTCTCGCTAGCGGAAGTCAACGATTTATTGATTAAGCGCTTGGAACCGGCGCTAGAAGGTGAAATTCGCCGCTTAGACCCAGAAATACCGACTGTGCTGCTGGCTCACATCATGGTCGATCGCGCTATCTTGGGAGCAGAGCGCTATTTGGCAGTTGGGAAAGGATTTACAATTCCGCTATCTTTACTGACGCGACCCTGTTTTGATTATGTGGCTTTGGGTCACGTCCACAAACACCAAAATCTCAACTCGTCTAACGACCCGCCAGTGATTTATCCAGGTAGCATTGAGCGCGTAGATTTCAGCGAAGAAAAAGAAGAAAAAGGTTATGTGCTGATTCATCTGGAAAAAGGCAATGCTGAGTGGGAATTTTGTCCTCTACCGGTGCGATCGTTTTGTACGATCGAAGTAGATGTTTCCAAATCAGACGACCCGCAAGCTGCCATACTCAAAGCAATTGCAAAAAAGAATATAGAACACGCGGTAGTGCGACTAATCTACAAACTGCGTTCCGAACAACTAGACCAAATCGACACCGCTTCTTTGCACACAGCGTTAAGTAGCGCCCACACCTATACCATTCAACCAGAATTACTCAGTCAGTTGGCGCGACCTCGCCTACCCGAACTAGGTTCTAGCGCTAGCATCGACCCGTTATCAGCACTGAAAACTTATTTAGATAACCGAGATGACCTCAAAGATATTGCTGGTGAAATGATGGAGGCGGCGCAAAGTTTGCTCGCAGGGTCGGCGGAAACGTGGTTAGATGGATCTGAGATGGAAGAGGGAAATCAAATGCCGATGGTAAATGCCGACGGTCAGTTGCGTTTGCTTTAGCTATTCCGTGAAATAGCTCTAACCAATGGGAATAAATTAAGTTTGTAAGTAAATAGTATAGCAACTGATGAAAAGTCAGTTAGGACATTCTTAATTGCCCAAACGCTTGATTCTAGACTCTTCTAACAAACACCTATGATAGTTGCCGTACAAAATCAACAAACTGCATATCTACATATTGAAGGAGATATTCCAGCAGACCTAGATGAAGGAGCGTTTATTTCTGTAACTAGAAAACCTGCTCTAAAGATTTATTCGCTTGGCTTTCAACCCGCTAAATCAATTCCTGAAATTCCACGTTGGTTTTTACATAAATATGCGCGTAAACCATTTACTGTACTAGATCCTTTCGCTGGATCTGGTACGACAATAATTGAGAGTCTGAAGTATGGAGCATCTGTATATTGGCTAGACTATCACCCTCTCAGCCGTCTGATTTGTCGCGTCAAAACCTCTCCTGTTTCACCTAGCGAAGTTTTGCAGTCAGCATCAGCAATTATTAAAACTTCGGAAAATCAGAAATATGCACCAAACACAGTTCACTTTGCCAATAAGGATTTCTGGTTTCAACAACAAGTTCAAGAAGGACTTGAAATTATTCGAGAACATATAGAAGAAACAAAAATCACAATTCAACCTGTACTTTGGTTGGCCTTTGCCTCAACCGTAAGAAAAACATCAAATATAAACGATGGAATGCTCCTAGCAGCTAAACGTTCTCGTTTTGAAGAAATACCTAAACGTTCGCGAGCGGATGTTTTTAGATATTTTTTGCAATATGTGGAAAAAGCAGTTGAAGCAATAGCTGAATGGAATCCATTTTTAGAAGAATCAATTAACAATGTGGAAGAGTTACCTTTGGCGGATGCGCGAACTTTGTCAGGTGAATGGTTGTGCGATGCTATTGTAACTTCTCCACCTTATATTAATGCCATAGATTATGTTTGGGCGGCTAAATTTGAACTACATTGGCTGGGAATGGTGGAGAGCGATCGCGAGCGATTGGATTTATACTCAAAGGAAATAGGAACTAAACGCATACCTAGAGAAGAATGCAAAGCTCTTGGCGTCACGGGAAATCAATTTCTGGATTCTTTAATTGAGGATATTTATACTGGTAATAATTACAAGGCATCGAAAGGGCAGAATGAATTAAGAGCGCGAGTTGTATATAAGTATTTTCAGGATATGAAAAACCACTTTGCCAGTAGTTTTTCGCATTTGCGTCCAGGCGGTTACTACTGTTTTTCTATAGGCGATATCAGTAAAATTTGCGGCGTTGATATCCCAGTAGCATCAATTTTGACAGAATTGGCTTGCGAAGTAGGGTTTTGTAAGCAATACCATTTTAACCTGCTGTTAAAAAATCGCCAATTGAATCTACCAAGAAATGTAAATTGGGCAGGAACGATCAAACACGACACCATAGTTGTCTTGGAGAAACCTGCTTGATGAACCCTAATGAGATAAACAATTCGTTAGAAAAAATAATTCAACAGTAGTGGATGGAGGATAATGTCGGGTAACGATAGTTACGCATATCTTCTTGAGATTACTGGATTTGATTTACAGTTATGGTTGCAAGAAAGAAGAAATCACTATTCCCTACCGTCCTAATGGGAGTTGCTCTTCTGCTGGGGTACGCAGAACATCCTCAGCTAACACTGGCAGGTACTTGCGCTTCCAAGTGTCCGCCGCCCCCGCTTGGGTTTATACCCGGACAGCGGGTAAATATACAGGTTGTTAACCGCACAGGTAGTATTGTGCTTTTGGAAAAGGTACAGGATACGGACGCATTTCCCCTGCGACCGGGACAGGAGGTCAGATTTCAACGGTGGACGGGAACGGAACCGAATTTGTCGGTGGTGTTTTGGGATGCGACGGGTCTGTCTTTGGTGACGAGACTTTCCAAGCCGGATGAGGATACGCTGCGGATCGAGTTGCGTCCTGGCGGTCGTCCTCCAGGCGATCGCTCTATCTACATTCTCAACGACGGTCGCGTTACTGTACTTTAAAAAAAGGTAAATTTTTGGACGCGATCGTCAAACAAACTGTACTTTCTGTATAATGGCTTTTTGCTATTAAATTTGAAACCAAATTTTGGCAGGGTCTGTTATGCCTAAACTTCCACGCTTTCTGTTGTTAGCAACTGCTCTGTTCGCTACTCCTGTTGTAATATTTAGTACAGCCCTGGCAGGCCCGAAATTTTTGAAGACGGGAAAAGTGCTAAAACCAGAAATGCCGATAAGTTTACAGGTAAGAAATCAAACATCGGAGACAGTTCAAGTCGAAATACCCTCCTACACCGACCAGATTACTATCCAGCCAAAAGAAAGGCGCAGATTTAAATTCAAGCTGAGAAATAACGAACACGGTCTTTCAGTCCTGTACTGGACAAATCAACAAAAAATCGGATTGCAAGGCAAGCTCGTTAAACCAAATTCTCAAACGATAAACTTGGATTTGTATCCCAGCAGCTACTATGATGACGATCGCGCGATCTACGATACGGAAATTCCCGGTAATGTCTTGGTCTTCTAATGCACAATAAACGATTGCCTAACCAGCGATGGCATATTTATCCAGAATTGCCAGAAAAAGCCGAAAAACTAGCGATTGCAAATCACCTGTCCCCATTGTTGGCGCAGGTATTGCTTAACCGAGGCATAGAGACACCGGAACAAGTACAAGCTTTTTTAGATCCGGAATCTCAACTTTTGCCTTCACCAATAGAAGAATTTCCCGATTTGGCGATGAGTCTGGAATTATTGCAAAAAGCAATAAAAAATCAGGAAAAAATTGCCATTTGCGGGGACTACGACGCTGATGGTATGACTAGCACCGCTTTGTTACTGCGTAGTCTTCGCTGGTTAGGCGCTTTGGTTGATTATGCCATTCCCAGTCGTATGAGCGAAGGTTATGGTATAAATAAACGCATTATAGAAGAGTTTTACGCAGAAGATGTCAAACTGATTTTAACGGTAGATAACGGTATTTCAGCTTACGATCCGATCGATAGAGCGCGGCAGTTGGGTATAAAAGTTATCGTTACCGATCACCACGACATTCCGCCACAGCTACCACCCGCTGACGCCATCCTCAATCCCAAATTAATTCCAGAATCCTCTCCCTATCGCAGTCTGGCTGGAGTTGGCGTTGCTTATATTTTGGCAGTTTCTCTAGCGCAACAGCTAGGCAAAGCGAAAGGCTTAGTAAAGCCGATGCTGGAATTATTTACACTAGGTACGATCGCCGATTTAGCACCCTTAACCGGTGTCAACCGCCGCTGGGTAAAACGCGGTTTGCAAATCCTACCCGAATCTCAGCTAGCAGGAGTCCAGGCGTTAATTCAAATGTCTGGCGTGCAGGAAAGCGGAGTAAATGGGGAAAACTCAACTTCAGCAATTAGCAATTCTCAATCTCTCAATCCCAAATCCAAAATCCCAAATCCAAAATCTTTAAAGCCGGAAGATATTGGCTTTAGACTCGGCCCCCGCATTAATGCTGTGGGTCGCATTGCCGACCCCCAAATTGTGATTGAATTGCTAACTACTGATGATATGGGGATAGCACTAGAAAGAGCGATGCAATGCGAACAAATTAACAAGCATCGTCAAGAATTGTGCGAACAAATCGAACAGGAAGCAATTGCTTGGTGCGAACAAAGTCAAATTGATTTGCAGCAAGAGCGGGTTTTAGTTGTTGTTCAACCTAACTGGCACCACGGCGTTATCGGTATTGTAGCTTCTCGCTTGGTGGAACGCTACGGCGTGCCAGTGTTTATCGGTACTTACGAAGAAGACGAACACATTCGCGGTTCGGCGCGGGGAATCCCCGAATTTCACGTATTTGAAGCTTTGTTGTTCTGCGAAGATTTGTTAGGAAAGTTTGGCGGACACAAGGCTGCGGGAGGATTTTCTCTGCCCGCAAAAAATTTAGCAGAATTTCGATCGCGTCTCAGTACTTTTGCTCATCAATGTCTGCAACCAGAACACCTCAAACCGCTGCTGAACATTGATGTCAAAGCCGATCTCGATCGAATAGATTACGAATTATACCAGCAAATTGACGCTCTGCATCCCTGTGGCATCGAAAATTCCGCACCTGTTTTCTTTTCACCCAACGTGCGAGTTGTCGAACAACAAATCGTCGGCAAAGGTCACGTTAAACTAACGGTCGCCCACGAAAGTTCGTCTTTGACAATTAAAGCGATCGCGTGGCGATGGCGCGATTACTTTCCCTTCCCGTCCCCAGTCGATATCGCCTACCGACTCCGGGAAAACGACTTTAACGGTAACAAAACTGTTGAACTGGAATTAGTGGGAGTTCGACTGTCGGTAGTGCCGATCGATCGATCTCTTACTGTTCCTCTCAAAGCAGAATTTTACTACAAAGAGCGACGTTACACCTGCGGCTTCTTTGCCAAAGATGTTTCCCACGAGTTAAGAATTCGCAATGCAGAAGGAAAAGTTTTGGCGATCGAAATCGGACAAACCATAGGCTTGCTTGGAAATAGCCGAGAAGACGCCAAAGAGGTCGATATTTCCCAACCTTTTTATTCTCACTTAGTTGATGCAGCTTATACAGCTTTGGAAATCGCCAAAAGAAAAGTTTGAGGGGGAAATTATCCCCCTTCTCCTTTTTCGCCGCCCTTGAACTCGCGAGAGTTTTCTACAGGTCGCCGCCGCGAGTAGCCAGTACCACAATTACCGCAGGTCCGGCAAGCACGATCAGTGCCAGCAGAACCAGTTGGGCAATCACTTCCCAGTTGAGGCTGGTGATAGGGCTAAGAATCCCAGATAGAAAATCCATTTTTCCTCCCAAACTTACCCAACAAGTGAATGACTGTACTGGAAAATCCGCCATCTATATTACCTGGCGATCGCACCTGTTTTTTAATTAAATTCACAAAACTATAAAAAAAGATAAACAAAAGTGAAGTCAGCGGGGCGGCAGAAAAATCGCTAAGCTCAAGACTGGCAGAGACTTGAGAGTAGGTGTGGAACAATGGCAACTTGGCGTTGTGTAAAGCAGTGTGGAGCGTGCTGTCATCTAGATCCGGCAGACCGTCCCGATTTGGAAGAGTATTTATCAAAAGAAGAGTTGGAGCTATATCTGAGTATGGTGGGAGAAGGGGGATGGTGTATTAATTTTGACCCCATTAACCGGGAATGTCGCATCTATGCTAAGCGTCCGCGCTTTTGTCGAGTAGAGGCAGACGTTTTTCAGGATATGTACGGTATCGAAGCGGAAGACTTAAACGATTTTGCGATCGAATGTTGCCGTCAACAGATAGAGGGAGTGTATGGCGATCGTAGCCTGGAACTGCTTCGCTTTAACCGAGAAGTGGGGGAGTAGGGGAAGTCAAAAGTCAAAAGTCAAAAGTCAAAACTGGAATATTGGTTTAAAATGACCAATATTCCAGTTTAGAGCTTTTTTGCTCATTTTTACTGTTTATTACTTCTTTTCTCTCTTCTTTTTGACTTTTAACTTTTGACTTTTGACTTTCCCGACGCCCTAACGAACAGTTTTTTAGCAAAAAAGCAGCCAGTCTAAGATAATACAGACCAAGCTATTAAAGCAAAAAGGTGTAGGAGTGAGGTAGGAGTGAGACAGCGAGAACCATATCAATCCAAAAGCTCTTATCAAAGGATTAGTGAGCTTGAGGAAAAACTAAACCGTGCCAATCGATTTATCAAGCGGTTGCAGCAGAACAATGCCGAGTTGCAAAAACAGCTTTTCTCATTGCAGAAACGGGATAAGCATCAATCTGCACTTTCGCTCAAAGATATTCCTGTTTTACCGGAAAGACAGCCAAGTCGGATCGAAGATATTCCGCTTTTACCGGAAAAACAACCAAGCCGTAGAAGAAGACGACGCCGAGCTAAACATTCTGCCCGAGAACAGACCCATCCCACCAGGAGACTTACTCCGAAACGTCGCTTAGCCAGAGTATATCAGTTGCGATTGGCTGGCATAGCCTTGGGAGTAGCGGCAATGTTTTTCCTTGTAGGATTAATAGTGGTGCGATTGGTGTATCGACCTCCGGCACCGGAGCCATCTCCCCAACCCACTCCTACCAATGTGCTATTATTGCCGGAATCTCCTTTAGCACCGCCAGAAATTCCCGCCTCGACTGGGACAGTTGCATTGGCAAGTTTCTCGGAGCAGACACCAGAAAATATAGAAATAGTCTACAACCCCAATCTCCCTCCAGACCTGAAACAAAGCCAAGATTTGCAAGCCATTGTTGATGAACTTGTCAATATGGCCGATGAAAAAAACTTGCCCACAGACTCTCTATCCATCACTCTAATTAACGTCAAAACAGGCGAAATTGCCGGATATCAACAACAGGAATTGAGGTATCCTGCCAGCGTTATCAAAATGTTTTGGATGGTTTACGTATACGCTCTGTTAGAACAAGGTATTTTTACAGATGAAGCAGCCTTTAATGTAGACCTCTATCAGATGATTCAAAACTCATCAAATGATGCTGCGAGTCGGATTATGGACGCAGTTACTGGTGCGAAATCAGGAGCGAGATTAAAAGGCGAAGAGTATCAAGATTGGCTCAATAAGCGTCAGCAACTGAATAATTTTTTCCAAAAAGCTGGGTACGAAGGTATCATTCTCAACCAAAAAACCTATCCGATCGGTTATTTGAAGTTGCAAAAACCAGAAGGTAGGGAGATGCAAATGTGGAAAGATCCAGAAGATCCCATGCAGAATAAAATTAGCAGCGATCAAGCTGCCAGACTGATGTATGAAATTGTGACGGGCAAGTCAGTTTCAGAGGCAGCCAGTCGAAAAATGGTTCGTTTGCTGGCTAGGGATTTACATCCAGAAGCTTGGGATGTAGATTCGGCTAGCATAGGAGGTTTCAACCCGGTCAGGGGTTTTTTGGGTGAATCTTTGCCACCGGATAGTGTTGACTTTGCTTCTAAGGCCGGATGGACTTCTACTTCGCGGCACGAGGTTGCTTTTGTGAAGACAAGAGATGGTCAAGTAGCTTACATTTTGGCTATTTTAGGAAGCTCTCGCACCTACTCCAGCAATTGGAAATTATTTCCCCAAATGTCTCGCTTTGTGTTCGATCGACTCACAGTAAGCAATCAAAATCCATCACCGAATTAGGAGCGAAAGAATCAGGATGAAGTACTCTACACAATTTCTTAATTTTGGCTAAGCCCCTGTTTTCCCAACTTTTTCACTATTTGCTCTTAATCTAGCATTTAAGTAGGGGCAAGGCATCGCTCATATAATTAATCGCCGAACCCTATTAACATCAGAGATTGGGGCCAGCAGAAATGACACCAGCCAGTTGTATTGAAGACTTTTCCTTAGCTGAATTATTCCGATGGATAGAACGGGAAGGAAAGTCTGGTCGCTTAACCTTATCGATTCCGCCCGATTCTCCAGTATCTGAAGAGCGAAGACCATACTACATTTGGTTTCAGCAAGGACGGGTCATAGCTGCTGGCGACCGGCTCCACGGTCAAGGTTTAATTTCTAAGATCGTGGAAAAAGGTTGGTTGAGTCAGCGAGCGATCGAACGGCTGCAAAAACTTTCTCAACAAGAAGCTCCTTTAGGGTTAACTTTAAAGGCTCAAGGTGCTTTACAAGCAGAACAGCTTAACTCAATTTTTGCAGACCAGATCCGCGAAATATGTGGATTTTTCAGCATACATAGTGGTAAATTTGATTTCGATTGTAGAGCTACTTTATCAACTGCCGAGATGACTGGCTTGAGCATTCCCGCGATGGAAGTCGCTCTCGCGGGGTTGAGATCGCTCTCTAACTGGGAGGGTTTTGCTGATGTAATTCCCGATGCTACTTCGGCAATTCAAAGTATCGGATCGGGGAAACCTCTACTACCACTGAATTCCCTAGAATGGCAGATTTGGGAATATGCTGATGGCACGCTATCTCTAAGTAGTATCGCTAAGCAAATTAATCAACCTACTGTTAAAGTTCAGCAAGCTGCTTTCCGATTGATGTTTGCTGGGTTATTAGAAGAAATTCCTCTGTTTACATTTAGCTTCAGTTCGGAAGACTTTTCCACTAACGAAGAAGCTGTGGAAGAATACTTTATAGACCCTCCTGAGAATCAATTTTTAACAAATTTTTTAAAAATAGAACTAGGCGAGCGATCTAAAACTTGCAACTGTTTAATGGAGAACTTGTTTGATTTTGTTACAAAGCCGGACTTAACACATAAATTTTCTGGCAATGCCTAGCAAGGCGATGTAAGTGGTAGCGATCGTCGATTATTGGTTGAAAGTTCTGAATTTATCACCCGTACCTAACCTACCCTACGGCAGGCAAGATGCCCGCCCCACAAGAGTTTCACATTCTTGCGATTATTAAAACTAGATGCGTCGCAGTTTATACACAAGCGCAACACAGCCCGATCGCATATAGTGTTGCGCTTTTTTCGGTTGGCTTTAAAATTTCCCTCCCTCCTGGGTGAGATTTCGTGCCGGAGCAGATAAAATGAAAAAAATATGAAAAAAGCGAGTAGTTAGCCAAAGTGCCTGTGAAACTATCCTCTGCATCTGGGAGCTTGCCTGCTTTTGAATCAGTCAGTCAGAGTCTTAGCACCCTGGAAGCTGCAACCGAGCCAAAACCGAAAGACTCGATCGACGACGAACCTGCCGACAACACAAACCAGATCCGACAAGCTCAGAAAGTGCGGCAGGGAGCGTTAGCTGTCTTCGGCTCCACCTTTTTGACCATCTTCCTGTCCGAAATGGGAGATAAAACCCAGGTAGCGACGCTGCTGATGAGTGCCGAATCTCAGTCTCCCTGGCTTGTTTTTGCTGGGGCGTCCTCAGCGCTTGTGGCAACGAGCTTGTTGGGGTGCGTGCTGGGTTGCTGGTTAGCAAACCGCATATCTCCGCAAATGCTCAAAAAAGCAGCTGGAGTGAGTTTGCTATTCATCGCCATCCAGCTGTTCTGGGAAGTCACCCACTACTAAACCGCTACAATCTAAATTCCAAAATTCAAAATTAATATGCTCGACTGGAATCTATTGGGATTAAGTTTCATTACTGTGTTTTTGTCCGAGTTGGGTGACAAAAGCCAACTGGCGGCGATCGCTCTCAGTGGCAGTTCCAAATTTCCGCGCACAGTATTTTTCGGAACGGCTGGGGCGTTACTGCTGACTAGCTTTCTGGGTGTACTGGCGGGAGAAGGCGCATCTGTTCTGTTACCTGTCCGTCTGGTAAAGACGATCGCAGCGATCGGTTTTGCCTTTATGGGGGTACGTTTGCTTTGGCCCGCAGCCGATTCGTCCGATTAAAAAATGTAGGGTGGGCATTGCCCACCCTACAAATATTTCAATATGGATGGTGGGCATTACCCCACCCTACTTTACAATCTTTCCCGATAGCACAGGCTGAGAATCGCACCACCAGCAATGAGTTTGATTACATCAAGAGCCCAATAGCCTTCATGGAGCATATTCATCGTGCCAGGAACTTCCGCAACAGGCTCAAAAAGATTGAGATTTAATCCCAGCGCACTCATTTGGGGACTCAAGGCATAGGTGCAAACCAGAGCGATCGTCAGAAGTATGGAAGATAAGATAATTGCGTTACGGCTCTGCTTCCCACCAATATAATGAGTGCGATCGAGAACTAAAGCCCCTGTTAATACCAAGGCAGCACACAGTAGCTCGATGCGGTTAAAAAACCAGAAAATAATATACCCAGCCGTGGCAAATCCGGCTTGATTCATCATGCCCGCCGCATACATACCGGGCATAATTACTAAATCGAGAATCAGCGTTGCGCTCAGCCAAAAGGCCAACGTAAAAATAACTACTGTTTGCCATACGGGGCGTTTTAATTCAACGCTAGAAAAAGCAGACATATAATTTCCTTGCTTTAGGCGTTATCTTTAGCTTAACTAAAATCTTTTGCAACAAGTGTGAAATATTTTTACAGAGTTTACTGTCAAACCTATTTAAAAAAGTTAATATAATAATTGTTAAGAACTAAGTTAACTCAACAATAATCTGTTAATTAATTTTTCTTTCGCTTTTTAAAGATTAATTTTGGGCAAGGACGATGCGTATTTCTACCATTTTAGGAACAACGTTAACGTTGACAGCAGGACTGTTGTCCAACATCGCAGCAGCATCGGCTATTCGCTTAGCGGATGGCACAGTTTACTTCGCCCAACCTCCCAGCCTCGTCTCTGCATCAACAACCTTTAACGACGTTTATGTCTGGGGAGCTAAATACTATTTTACTCTCAGCGTACCGGAGAATGCCGGAGAACCGCTGCAAAGAGTGACGATTACCCAGCAAGAGGGAATAGATGATATTGAATTCGATTTGGAAGATAGCCGCGCTTTTGAGGGAACTCGCGCGGAAAAAGGTAAAAGTGTGGCGCTAAGATCTGTAATGAGGGATGATAATAAACGTATGCTCTCGATCGCATTCGATCCGCCAGTGCCTCCAGGCAAAACTGTCACAATTGCGCTCAATCCCATTCGCAATCCCAAATATGCCGGAGTCTACTTATTTGGAGTCACAGCTTTTCCCGCAGGTGAGAAAACACACGGTCAGTTTCTCGGCTTCGGACGCCTGCATTTCTACGATAATAGAGATTTCGGTTGGCCTTGAAACGGGCTGTTGCGGATCGATCGCCAATCCAAAATCCTTGCATCGGCCAAGAGGAGGAAAAAACTATTACTGTAGCTACTCAAAAACGCGCCTACGCCCTAGATGCTCTGCGTGGATTCGCCGTTTTAACAATGATCTTATCGGGTACGATCGCCTACAGGATATTACCCACTTGGATGTATCACGCCCAAGAACCGCCGCCAACTCACAACTACAATCCCAATCTGCCCGGATTAACCTGGGTCGATCTCGTATTTCCATTATTTTTATTTTCGATGGGAGCAGCCATACCCTTAGCACTGTCTCGTCGCCTTGCCAAAAAAGATAATTACATAGAAGTTATTTTATATATCCTCAAAAGAGGGTTTTTTTTAGGAACATTTGCCATAGTTCTTCAGCATTTGCGCCCGACTGTAATCAGTGAAGCGTATACTACCCAAAAATGGTGGATTGCTTTGTGGGGATTTTTAGTACTATTTTTTATGTTTGTACGTTTGCCGGATTCTCTACCAAAATGGCAACGCACAACAATTACCGTTATAGCATGGGTATCGGTAATTGTACTGCTTTCTCAACTGCAATATCCGGATGGCAGCGGGTTTTCGCTCGATCGCAGCGATATTATCCTAATTGTTCTGACTAATATAGCCGTTTTTGGCTCCATAATCTGGTTATTTACAAAGTCAAACTTATGGGTACGTCTGGGATTTTTGGCTTTATTATTCGCCGTGCGTTTGTCAGCTACTGTCGGTAACAGTTGGATCGGACAGCTTTGGTCAACTTCACCAATACCCTGGATTTTCCAGTTTGCCTATTTGTCCTATTTGTTCGTAGTAATACCCGGCACTATTGCGGGGGATTTGATTTTAAATTGGCTCCAAACAAACCCAAATGCAGATGCGGTCGATCCGTCCGGAGCAACTGAAGATAAACCATTATCTAAAAAAACAAATCGGCAATGGTCTAAAAATCGGTTTTATTGTATTATTTTATTACTATTATTTAACTGCTTAGCGCTGCTGGTAGGATTGCAAGCTAGATGGATATGGCAAACAACTTTACTCAGTGCTGCGCTATGTTGGCTATGTTGGTTTTTCTTCAGCAAACCTACCAACGAAACCGAATATTTAATCAAAAAATTATATAAATGGGGCGTTTATTGGCTTTTTTTGGGGTTATTTTTTGAGCCATTTCAGAGCGGCATCAAAAAAGATCCTGCCACTTTTAGCTACTATTTTGTGACTGTAGGTATGGCTTTCTTCATATTAATTATTTTTACAATAATAATAGATATCTTTAAATACCAAAAAAATTTACAAATATTAATAGACAATGGCCAGAACCCGATGATTGCCTACGTAGGATTTGCCAATTTAGTATGGCCAATCTTAGTGTTAACCAAAATAGATGGGTGGGTCATAGAAAACACCAAAACTCCCTGGCTGGGATTCCTTAAAGGTATACTTTACACTTTTATAGTGGCGTATATTGTAAGAATCTTTACCAAAAATAAAATATTTTGGCGAACATAGCGATCGCGTACACCATTCCCCACAAATACCAAGATATAAGGCTGCTAACCTCAGTAGCACGGTTGACAAAAAGTATCCTTCTTGGCTATACCTCAAACAATACAGATAAAAGTTTATTACTGGTTGTAAAAAAATGGCTTCGATCGCAATTCCTGGCTATCGCCTCACCGAGCAGATTTACTCAGGTTCCAGAACCGAAGTTTATCGGGGTATTTCCGAATCAGACACTCAACCAATAGTCATCAAACTGCTCAAGTCTGACAATCCCCCTCTGAACGAACAGGTGCAGTTCCGCAACCAGTATACGATCGCTAAAAATCTTGACTTGCCAGGAGTTGTCAAGCACCTGCGACTGCAAACCTTCGATCGCAAGTTAGTTTTAGTCCTGGAAGACTTTGGCGGTATTTCCCTCAAAGAAGAAATGCAAAAATTCGGGGAAAGAGGTTTTGGCACATCCGCCGATTCCCTTAAAGAATTTCTTCAGATTGCCATCCACGTTGTCGAAAGCTTAGAAGGATTATATCAAAACCGCGTTATTCACAAAGATATTAAACCCGACAATATTCTGATTAACCCCGAAACCAGACAAATCAAACTGATTGACTTCAGCATTTCCACCCTACTACCAAAAGAAAACCAGGAAATTCAAAACCCAAACGTCCTAGAAGGGACACTACCCTATATGTCCCCCGAACAGACAGGACGGATGAACAAAAGTATCGACTATCGCACCGATTTTTATTCCTTGGGAGTTACCTTCTACGAACTGCTCACCGGAAAACTTCCCTTCCAATCCGATGACCCAATGGAATTAGTCCATTGCCACATTGCCAGAAAGCCAGTTCCGCCTATAGATGTAAATCCACTCATACCCCAGGTATTGAGCAATATGGTAATCAAACTGATGGCCAAAACCGCAGAAGAGCGGTATCAGTCTGCATTTGGTATCAGGTACGATCTGGAAAAGTGTTTGCAGGAATACTCAGCGAAAGGTAGGATATCACCCTTTGACTTGGCAAAAAGGGATATCGCCGAGCGCTTCTCAATTCCAGAAACGCTGTACGGTAGAGAAGCAGAAGTAGCAACCCTCTTAGCCGCCTTTGACAGAGTGAGTTTCGGAAGCACAGAAATGATGCTGGTAGCAGGATTTTCCGGAATTGGCAAAACTGCCATAGTCAATGAAGTCCACAAACCGATCGTCCGCCAGCGCGGTTACTTCATCAAAGGTAAATACGACCAATTCAAGCGCGATATCCCCTTTTCTGCTTGGGTACAAGCATTCCAGAATCTCATCCGGCAATTGCTCACTGAAAGTGCCGCCGACCTAGCCGAGTGGAAAGCCAAAATCTTGGCAGCTTTAGGAGAAAACGGTCAAGTCATTATTGATGTTATTCCAGAACTAGAAATCCTCATCGGTAAGCAACCTCCCTTAGCAGAACTGGAAGGTAGTGCAGCCCAAAATCGCTTCAATTTGCTATTTCAAAATTTTATGCAAGTATTTGCCACCAAAGAGCATCCCCTCGTCATTTTCTTGGATGACTTACAATGGGCAGATTTAGCATCTTTAAAATTGATGCAATTGCTGATGAGCGAGAAAAATAGCCACAATCTTTTGCTAATTGGTGCTTATCGGGATAACGAAGTTTCCGACGCCCATCCCTTCATGCTCACATTGGACGAAATTCGCAAAGAATCAGCGATAATTAATCAAATTATATTAGCGCCCCTAGACCAAACTTCCCTAAATCGCTTGATTGCCGATACTCTCAGTTGTCCGCCATTACGGGCAATGCCCTTAACAGAACTGGTTTTTCAAAAAACCAAAGGCAATCCTTTCTTTAGCAATCAATTTTTGAAATCACTATATGAAGAAGGGTTAATATTTTTTGACTTTAATAGCGGTTATTGGCAGTGCGATATCGCAGGAGTACGAGCGCTATCCCTCAGCGATGATATAGTCGAGTTTATGGCAACTCAGTTGCAAAAATTCCCAGAAAATACCCGCGAAGTTTTGAAACTGGGAGCTTGCATCGGCAACCAATTTGACTTGGCAACTCTGGCAATAGTACACGAGAAATCTCAAGGCGAAACAGCGGCTGATTTGTGGAAAGCCTTACAAGAAGGGCTAGTTATTCCTGTTGGGGAAGTTTACAAGCTATTTCAGGAATCTGAACCTACGAGTGCAGACGATCGCCATTCGTCTGTACGTTATAAATTTTTGCACGATCGGGTACAGCAAGCTGGATATTTTCTCATCCCCGAATCACAGAAACAGTCAACTCACCTGAAAATAGGACAGTTGTTATTAAGCAATACTCCTCTCGCAGAAAGGGAAGAACTTATTTTTGATATTGTCAACCAATTAAATATTGGCAAAGAGTTAATTACGAAACAAACCGAACGGATCGAACTGGCACAGTTAAACCTAATTGCCGGACGTAAGGCTATGGTGTCTACTGCTTATGCAGCTGCTATTAGGTATTTATCTGTTGGCATAGAACTGTTACCAGATTCTAGCTGGCAAAATCAGTATGACTTAACTTTGGGATTGTACGAGTCTGTCACAGAGGCGTCCTACTTAAACGGCGACTTTGAGCAGATGGAAAAATTCGCAGCAGTTGTCCTGCAACACGCAAAAACTGTTCTCGACAAAGTGAAAGTTTATGAAGCCAAAATTTATACCTACACCCAAATTAACCAACACGAGGCGCTTAAAGTTGGGCTAGAAGTGCTGAAGCTATTGGGCGTAAACTTACCGAATTCGCCTACGCAGTCAGATATTCAGCGGGGATTAGAGGAAACAAATGCTTATTTGAAAGGTAAGAACATACCCGATTTGATTAATCTGCCGTTGATGCAAGATGCGAGCAAACAAGCAGCTCTGAGAATTATATCGAGTTTAGCACCTGCTGCCTACAATCTTATCCCGCCCCTGTTTATGTTGATGGGTTTTGAGCAGGTGAAGTTGTCGATCGAATATGGGAACGCAAACTTATCAACTTCTAGTTATGCTGATTACGCAGGAATTTTATGCGGACTGTTCCAAGATATTGAAAACGGTTATCAATTTGGAGAACTAGCTTTCAAATTATTGGAACGTTTAAATGCTAAAGAATTGAAGAGTAAGATATTCTTCAAAGTGCCGATGTTTACTTGGCATCGCAAACATAAAGCCAGGGAAACTTTATCGCTGCTGCAAGAGTCCTACAAAAGCGGACTGGAAACAGGAGATATGCAACACGTAGGGTATTCGGCATTTTTTAAATGTCAGTACTCTTTTTTCTGCGGTTTGGAACTAACAGAGCTTGAACGGGAAATAAAAACCTTCAGTAATGCCCTAGCTCAGTTGAAGCAAGAAAAACCATTGAATTATAATGAAATATTTCGACAAGTGGTATTGAATTTAAAAGGACAATCGGAAAATCCGTGCGTTTTAATTGGGGAAGCTTATAATGAGGAACAATCTTTAGCAGATTTTCACGCCACAAATAATCGCATCGGACTGCATAATATATATTTAAGCAAATTAATTCTCTATTATCTGTTCGGGCAGCCATATCAAGCTGTTGAAAATGCTGTTTTGGCAGAAGAATATTTGGACAGCATGACAGGAATGTTGTGCGTTCCAGCATTTTATTTATATGATTCATTAGCTCGTTTAGAGACATTTAATGAAACTAAAAAGAACAGAGGCGATATCTTCAAAAAAGTTAAAGCGAATCAAGATAATATGCAGAAATGGACGTACTATGCGCCGATAAATTATCTGCATAAATATTATTTGATCGAGGCAGAGCAGCATCGCGTGCTTGGTAATTTTACGCAAGGAACTTATTATTACGATCGTGCGATCGCCCTCGCGAAAGAAAATGAATTTATCCACGAAGAAGCCCTAGCTTACGAACTTTCTGCCAAAATGTATCTGGCGTGGGGGAAAGAAAAAATTGCCAAATTATATCTAACTGATGCCTACTACACTTACGAGCGTTGGGGAGCTACAGCCAAACTTGCAGATTTACAAAAATGTTATCCAGAATTGCTCTCCGAATTTCTGCCAGAAACAACTAGCTTTGACAGACAAGAGACAATTCTTGAAATGAAGAAAGCAACCGTCACTTCTACCAGTGGCAGTATGTCTCAGTTTCTAGATTTGGGAAGTGTCATCAAAGCTTCTCAAGCTATTTCTGGAGAAATAAATTTGGGGAAATTGCTCTCCAAGCTGATGGAAGTAGCGATTGAAAATGCGGGAGCATCTAAAGGTGCTCTTATGTTAATTTCGGGAGAAAATTTAGTTCTTGAAGCCGTAACTGGGTGTCCGAATTTAGAAAATTATCTCCCACAGAATGAAAATAGTCATAATTCAAACCTTGCCGTCAAAGTGCTGCCCTCAGTGCCTGTCAGCGAAAGCAAAGAGATACCTCTATCAGTAATTAATTATGTTTTTCGTACCCAAGAAGTGTTAGTACTGGCAAATGCGACAACAGATGCGACCTTCGCAGCCGATCGCTATATTATCCAGCACCAACCGAAATCATTATTGTGTGTTCCGATTGTCAATCAAGGCAAAGCGATCGGCATTCTTTACTTAGAAAACAATCTCGCTACAGGCGCTTTTACCCCCGCTCGCTTAGAAGTTCTCAAAATTTTATCGTCCCAAGCAGCTATTTCTCTAGAAAATGCCCGCCTCTATCAAACACTGATCGCCAAAAATGAAGAACTGCGGATCGCAGAAGAAAATTACCGCAGTATCTTTGAAAACGCGCTAGAGGGCATTTTCCAAGCTACCCCCTCCGGTCGTTACATCAGCGTTAATCCGGCTATGGCACGTACCTATGGTTACGATTCTCCCGATGAGATGATCGCTTCCATCGGCAACATTGGGAGCGAAATTTATGTTGACTCTAGCAGCTTGGATGAGTTCTATCACCTGATGCAGTCCCAAGGGAAAGTGAAAGACTTTGAGTATCGAGCTTATCGCAAAGATGGCAGTATTATCTGGGTACAGGAAGATGCCCGTGCGGTTCGCGACGGAGATGGCAATGTGCTTTATTTTGAAGGGATTATTCAAGATGTCACCGAACGCAGGCGCAAAGAAGAAGATCTGCAACGCCAGTTGCAAGAACTCCGCATTGAAATTGACCAGCAAAAGCGCCAGCAGGAAGTTGCTGCCATTACTCAAAGCGATTATTTCCAAGAAATCCAGGCAGAAGCAGGGGATCTGGAGTTAGATGATTTTTGGAACTAGCGATCGCATTCCCTGTAAGGTTTGGGTTTTCTGCTCTGCTAACTCTTTCAAATAATTGTCTACCTGAGCCATATTAGTAATAGGTTGGGTTGGACTGCCAGATGTCCAAAAACTCACATCTTGCAGAATTTTCCACAAAACCTGAGAAACCGGGTTTCCGATGGAATAAGTTTGAATGAGGAAGATCGGGGAGAAGCGCCTTGTGAGAGATTGTGAAAAAACAAAAGAACAACTGATTGATGAGTTGGCACTTCTGCGCCAAGAGATTGACGATCTCAAAGCCAATGTAGCCGATCGTACATCGGAAGCGGTGGCACTGTCCGATCGCGTTGTGGAACTAGAATCCCAATTCCCACCGACAGACAGCGCCAAAATCCGCATCTGCGGACTCGATATAGAATGGCTTCCCCAGGAGCAATGTCTCCTGGGAAACTTACCCGTAGCGATGATGTGGATCGATACCACATTAGCTAGCTTGATGGCTGGCGTGCAGGCAATGATAGGAACAGAGCGTTTTGCACTCATCCTGCAAAGGGAGGGACGCAAAAGCGTAGAAGCTGATTGGCAAGTGATTTCCCAATCTGCCAACTTTGCGGAAGGCTTCCAAGAACTCAGCAAAGTCGCTTTCGTCGCTGGTTGGGGAAATTGGCAGATGGTATCGCTAGATTGGGAAAAGCAAGAATGTAGCTTCCGAGTGAAAAAATCTTGGGAAGGGAGGTATCAAAAAGCTCTGGGCGTCTGTTGGGGTAGCGCTATGTTAGCCGGCAAACTAGCAGGATACTGCACTAAACTGTTCGGGAAAAACTGCTGGACTGAGCAAACTGCCTTTATCGCCAGAGGAGATGAATTCGATGAATTCCTCGTGCTACCTTCCCATCGTTGCATAGAAGAAGAAATTGAGAAACTATTGGGCAGCGATGAAGCAAGTAGCACAGGTATGGCTGTAGCTTTGGAAAAGCTACGCCGGGAAATACGCGATCGCGAACGAATCGAACAGGAATTGCGAGAAAGCGAGCAACGATTCCGCGCCACCTTTGAGCAAGCAGCAGTGGGCATAGCTCATATTGGATTAGAGGGTCGGTGGTTAAGAGTTAATCAAAAATTTTGCGATATCGTAGGTTACACCCGCGAAGAGTTGCTGAGTAGCACTTTTCAGGAAATTAGCCATCCGGACGACGTAAATCTTCACATGGAATATCTGCGTCAGTTATTGTTAGGTGAAATTCAGAACTATTCCATAGAAAAGCGTTACCTTCGCAAAGATCGATCGTCTGTTTGGATTAATTTAACAGTTTCCTTGCGACGTTCTTCCAACGGCACAGCCAAGTATGCGATCGCAGTAGTTGAAGATATCAGCGATCGCAAGCAAGTACAAGCCGAACTAAACCGCATTTTTCATCTTTCTTTCGATATGCTTGCCGTCGCCACTGTGGACGGCTATTTTAAACGGCTCAATCCCGCTTGGGAAAGCACCTTCGGCCATACTCTCTCCCATTTCCTCAATCTACCGTTTTTCGATTTTGTTCATCCTGAAGATCGAGCTGCTACAGTTGCGGAAGTAGAAAAGCTCAAGAGCGGTGTCACTACTCCCTACTTCGAGAATCGCTTTCGCTGCAAAGATGGATCTTACAAGTGGCTGGCATGGAGTTGCGTTCCCGTGGTGGCAGAAGGGTTAATATATTGTGTTGCCCGCGACATTACCGAACGCAAACAAGCTGAGGAAGCTTTGCGAAATTCGGAAGCGAGAGAGAGGGAAAGAGCTTCGCAACTTCAACAAGCTTTAGAAGAACTTAAACAAGCTCAATCACTACTGATTCAGAGCGAAAAAATGTCTTCTTTGGGTCAGTTGCTGGCTGGTGTTGCTCACGAAATTAACAACCCGGTTAACTTTATTTACGGCAATCTCTGCCATGCCAGCGAATATGCTAAAGACCTCTTGGGTTTAGTGGAACTTTATCAAGAGCATTACACCAATCCCATACCTGAAATCGAAGCAGAAGCGGAATCGATCGACTTAGAATTCTTGATGGAAGATTTACCGAAACTATTGTCTTCTATGAAAGTGGGGGCCGATCGCATTCGCGAAATTGTCATGTCGCTGCGAAATTTCTCGCGGCTTGATGAAAGCCAAATGAAGGAAGTCGATCTTCACGAAGGTATCGATAGTACTTTAATGATTTTGCACAATCGCATCAAAGCCAGATCGGATAGTCCAGGCGTCCAGATCGTTAAAGAATACGGTAAATTGCCTAAAATTAACTGCTATCCCGGCCAACTCAATCAAGTATTTATGAATATTATTACGAATGCTATTGACGCTCTGGAAGAGGGTAGTAAGGAAAAATCTCACCCATTAGCTACTATTTGCATTCGCACCGAAGTGTTGGACAGCAACTGCATAGCGATCCGCATCATCGATAACGGCCCAGGTATGAGCGAGTCAGTGCGATCGCAGCTATTCGATCCGTTCTTCACCACCAAACCTGTCGGTGTAGGTACTGGCTTGGGTTTGTCGATTAGCTACCAAATTGTCGTGGAAAAACACCGTGGGCAGTTGCGCTGCTTGAGCGAACAAGGTAAAGGGACAGAATTTATCATTGAGATTCCGATTCGACAGGAAAGTTAAAAAAGAATAAGGATTATTGACAAATCACAAATAGCTAATAACTAATGACTAATAGCTAATGACTAATTACAAATGGCAAAAATGAGTTATCTCGAAACTGCCGCAGAATTTTACTCGGAAGTAGCACAGACGCCACAAGTAGGTCTGTGTTGCGTGCAAAGCAGTCCCCTACAACTGCCAGGACTGAAAGTTCCCTGTCAGATGCGCGACATGAACTACGGTTGCGGCACTACCGTACATCCCACTGAATTGGCAGGCGAGCCCACTGTCCTGTATGTAGGCGTAGGTGGGGGCTTGGAAGCGTTGCAATTTGCTTACTTTTCCCGCCGTCCCGCAGGTGTAATTGCTGTCGATCCGGTCGCCGCTATGCGCGAAGCAGCTAACCGCAATTTAGCGATCGCAGCCGTCAAAAATGACTGGTTTGACCCCAGTTATGTGGAAATTCGGGAAGGCGATGCTTTTGCCCTGCCGGTGCCAGACGCTTCTGTGGATGTAGTCGCTCAAAATTGTCTGTTTAATATCTTTGCACCAAGCGACTTAGCCAAAGCCCTGCAAGAAGCCTACCGAGTTCTCAAACCGGGGGGACGCCTGCTGATGAGCGACCCTATTGCTACTCGTCCGATTCCGCCGCACCTGCAACAAGACGATCGCTTACGGGCAATGTGCCTATCTGGTGCTTTAACCTACGAGCAGTATATCCAGCAACTCGTCAGTGCTGGCTTCGGTCAAGTCGAAATCCGCGCCCGTCGTCCTTACCGACTTCTGGACTGTCAAAACTACAATTTGGAAACACCGTTGCTCTTGGAAAGTCTTGATTCTGTTTCCTTCAAAGTGATAATTCCAGAAGATGGCCCTTGCATTTTTACCGGCAAAACGGCAATTTACGCGGGTGCGGAAGAGTTTTTTGATGATTCCGCCGGACATATCCTCCAGCGCGGCGTCCCAGCAGCTGTGTGCGATAAAACTGCGCGTAAGTTCGCCTCGATCGTGCCAAATGACATTTTAATTACGGATTCCACTTGGCACTACACGGGTGGCGGTTGCTGCTGAACTCAATGATTCAGGTAGGATAGCTGAAGAGACGTTTCAAGAAAATTTGATGCTAAACCTACCTGCGATCGCACCGGATACTATCGTTGCTGGCTTTCATGCCCTATCTGACCCCCTGCGGCTTCAGATCCTGGATCTGCTGCGTTCTCAAGAGCTGTGCGTCTGCGAACTCTGCGATCGATTAAACGTCACTCAATCTAAACTCTCCTTTCACCTGAAAACCCTGAAAGAAGCGGGCTTGGTGTTCGCCCGTCAGGAAGGACGCTGGATTTACTACAGCCTCAACCTATCTCAGTTTGTCGTCCTAGAACAGTACCTGGCAGAGTTCCGTCGCTTCAGTACCATGCTGCCCGCCCGCCCGTGCAAATAGGGGAGTGGGGGAGTGGGGGAGCGGGGGAGCGGGGGAGCGGGAGAAGGGACAATGAGGCAGAAAAAGGGGTAGTTACGGGGATTGAGTATAATTCATCAACTTTCTTAACAAGATTATTTGTTTATTTCTCGTAAAACATACTTGACAAATCAATTTTTTTTGAAATGATAGATTTGTACCCCTAAACTGTTCGATCTGGGGGAAAAACACCGACCAGTATTGTATGGGATCGGCTCTCATAGCCGATCCCAAATTCAGGTAATGATAATGAATACAAATAAGTCTCGATCGAGTAGACTTCCAGTTCATGCTGGAAGCAATCTCAGTTTTTTTGAAAAATATCTGACTGTCTGGGTATTTTTGTGCATTTTGGCAGGAATAGCACTGGGTAGGTTATTCCCAGGTGTAGCGGTAGCACTTGATGCAATGAGCGTTTATCAAGTGTCCATTCCGATTGCCATTTGTTTGTTTTTCATGATGTATCCCATCATGGTAAAAATTGACTTTACCCAAGCAGCAAATGCGATGCGATCGCCCAAACCAGTCATCCTTACTTTAATAGTAAACTGGTTAATTAAGCCATTTACAATGGTAGCTTTTGCACAGTTTTTCTTGGGATGGCTGTTTCGCCCTTTAATCCCAGGAAACGAACTGATTCGCGGCGCTGAAGTCGCATTAACTAACTCCTACATCGCCGGGACAATTTTATTAGGAATTGCTCCTTGTACAGCGATGGTGCTGATGTGGGGATATCTTTCCTACGGCAATCAGGGACATACTCTAGTAATGGTAGCAGTAAATTCTCTGACAATGCTGTTTCTGTACGCACCATTGGGTAGGTGGTTGCTAGCAGCAAACGATCTGGTAGTGCCTTGGCAAACAATTGTGCTATCAGTGTTAATATATGTGGGTTTGCCTTTAGCTGCTGGAATGTTCAGCCGTTACTGGATTCTCAAAAATAAGGGAAGAGAGTGGTTTGAACGACGCTTTTTGAAGTATCTCAGTCCAATTGCGATCGCAGCGCTTTTACTGACATTGATCCTTCTGTTTGCCTTCAAGGGAGAACTAATTGTTAACAATCCCCTGCACATTCTGCTAATTGCAGTACCGCTGTTTATCCAAACCAACTTTATTTTCCTAATTAGTTACGTAGCAGCTTTGAAAATGAAACTTCCTTATGAGGATGCTGCACCCGCTGCGCTGATAGGTGCTAGCAATCATTTTGAAGTGGCGATCGCCACCGCTGTCATGCTTTTCGGTTTAAATTCCGGCGCAGCACTCGCCACAGTAGTAGGCGTTTTAATTGAAGTTCCGGTAATGCTTATGCTGGTAGAACTTTGCAAAAAAACCGCATTTTGGTTCCCCCGCACTCCCGAAAAGGCGTCATTGCGAGACCCCCGCTGTGTCGGTTATTTTGAATAATCTCAACTCCGGTAGCATCAGTTGTATAAAAAATCGCTTTCTTATCCGCGTCCATCTGCGTTTATCTGCTTACATCTGCGGTAAAAATTTAACGCTTGATTCCCACAGATAATCTTTTGTATCGCTCATATACAACCGATACAACCGATGCAACCGGACACAATATAGTTTACCCTGCTTAAAAAGCTATGAAACGAGTCATGTTCGTTTGCAAGAAAAACTCTTGCCGTTCCCAAATGGCAGAAGGATTTGCTCGCAGGTTAGGACAAGGTAAAATATCTGTTACCAGTTCAGGACTGGAAGCAAGTCACGTTAATCAAGTCGCCGTTAAAGTGATGGATGAAATTGGTATCGATATCACCTCTCAAACATCAAAGCCTTTGAGCGATTTTCAACCCCAAGACTACGATATCGTCATATCTCTGTGCGGCTGCGGAGTGAACTTACCAGAAGATTGGGTAATGCGCGAAGTTTTTGAAGATTGGCAACTAGACGATCCCGACGGACAAGCGATCGAAGTTTTTCGTAGAGTTCGCGATGAAGTCAAGGAAAGAGTAGCAAAGTTGGTTGAATTTGTCAACTAGCTTTGGCTGTAGGAGTAATTCATGAATTACCCCTACAGCTAGAGTATGCCAAGCAATCTTAGCGGTGCGTTACACTATTGTTAACGCACCCTACTTATGCCAAAGCAAAATGGTACAGGCACGATCGACTACCACAGAAGTTACCCCATTTAGGAAAAAACTTGGCGAACCTTTAACTAAAAAGAACATTAGTGTTTTGCAAATAAATCTGGGTAAACGCTGCAACCTTGCTTGTACGCATTGCCATGTGGAAGCTGGGCCAAAACGCACTGAAGAACTTTCTCCAGAAATTTGCGATCGACTAATTGAACTTATCTATAAATTCCCCCAAATTAAGATAGTTGACCTGACTGGCGGCGCACCGGAAATGCTCTACGGCTTTAAGCCACTAGCAGAAGCAGCACGTCACGCAGGCAAACAAGTAATTGTGCGATCGAACCTGACAATTTATTTTGAAGAAGGTTTTCAAGATATTCCTGAATATTGTGCCAAACACCAACTGAGAATAGTTGCTTCCTTACCGTGCTACCTGCAAGATAATGTGGATAAAATGCGGGGAAACGGTGTTTACGATGCCTCAATTCGCGCTCTCCAATTGCTTAACAAGCTTGGCTACGCTAAAAAAGATAATTTAATGCTTGACTTGGTATACAATCCGCAAGTACCCAGGACAGAAAATTTTTCTCTAACTCCAAATCAGATTAAGCTTGAACAAGATTACAAAAAGTTTTTGTTAGAGCAATTTCAAATTTATTTTAATAACTTGTTGACCATTACTAATCTGCCGATCGGACGGACAAAACTGCATATACAACGCCAAAAACTCTACGCTCCCTATCTGCAATTTTTGCAATCGAATTTTAATCCCAGCACAGTTGCACACCTGATGTGCAGAGATGAGCTTTCGATCGATTATTTGGGGAATGTTTATGATTGCGACTTTAACCAGATGGAAAATATAGCAGCTAAAACGCGGGATGGCGAACCTTTAACCGTTGCTGATTTACTAGCTGCGGGCAGTTTAGATTTAATTGACGAAGTGCAAACAGCGCCTTATTGTTATGGTTGTACGGCAGGGTGCGGTTCCAGTTGCGGTGGCGCTTTACTTGAAAATTTGAACTAATGAGATGACCGATGACAAATGAGCAAAAAAACCACTCGTGGATAAAACTGGTTGTGGGGATAGTCGTGTTTATCGTGGCTGACTTTCTCCTCCTCAAATATACACCAGTAGGTTCTTGGTTGATGCCAGAAAATCTACAAGCCCTCAAGCAGCAGGCGGGAGTTTTTGCACCGCTGGGGTATATTGTTATTTACTTTTTTGCGACATTATTTGCTATACCGGGTACGATTTTAACACTCTCATCTGGGGCGCTATTTGGGGCGATTTGGGGTGGTTTATGGACGGCGATCGGGGCGACTTTGGGGGCAACGGGTGCTTTTTTGGTGGCCCGGTTTATTGCCGGTGAGTGGGTAAAGCAGCAGTTTGAAAAGGGCGATCGCTTGCGCGAACTCAGTCAGGGTATTGAGGAAAATGAATTTTGGTTTGCCCTATCGATCCGCCTCGCCCCTATTTTTCCATTCAATGCGGTTAACTATTTGTTAGGTTTGACGCCAATTTCCCTACCAGTCTACATCCTGGCCACAGCTATTGGGATTGTACCCGGAACCTTTGCTTATGCTTGGTTGGGCCAAGGTGGATTACAAGCAGCTACAGGTCGTCCCCCTTGGCAGCTTTTCGGTGCTTTGGCAATGTTAGCTGTGCTGTCTGCTTTGCCGATCGTTCTGAAGTGGTGGAAGGCGAAAAAGGGCTAAAAAGGCCAAAAGTCAAAGAAAAAGGGGCTAAGTCAATCCTACACAGCAAAAATACTGAAGCTTAACCTAAAAATTACAGAAGATTTAAATAAAGTATGTAAATTTACAGTGAAACAAGTATGAATTTTTCGTAAAGTACGTAAATATACTAGATTTTCGCTAATAATTATGCCATATTGCTTTGGAATTCCTGAAGAATACTGAGCAATGAATCTGTAATTTTACATAACCTTTGCGCGATGAAAAACTGAGCTTTTTGTTTCGGTTCGCAGTTGATGGTTCATTACTGCGAACCGCGAACTGCACATCATCGCAGGATTAACAAACTAAGTAGACTTCAGGAATATTTGCATCTGCCTGGTACTAAAAAATGAAAATTATCAAATTGTTTAGCATCACAATTATCTGTTGTATGATGCCAGGGATCGCCTATGCCAATGAAGCTATTTCAGGCTCAGAAAGTTTGCAGGGCGACCAAAGCATTAGTAACATCGTCGATACGCGCTTCGATGAGTTAACGCGGGGTATTAATCTCACAGGTTGGTTTTCCCAAACCTCTAGCTTTAACTTCGATCGCATCACCGACAGCGATCTGGAAACCATTAAGAGCTTGGGTTTTGAACACGTTCGCTTGCCGATCGACTCCGCTTTTCTATTCAATGAAAACAATCCAGGAGTACTCAATACTAAGTATTTAAGTTATTTGGACAGCGCCCTTGACAAGATATTGGCACAGGACTTGTCAGTAATAATAGACCTTAGTCCAGAAGATAAATTTAAGCAGCTTTTGGCTAACGATGATGTTTTTGTGAACTCTGTTAGTCAGTTCTGGAAAACTTTGGCAGGACATCTCAGTACTCGCAATCCAGAACAGGTTTTCCTAGAAACGCTCAACGAACCTGCCTTCGGTTACTTTCTCAGTAACAATCCCAGTATTAATCCTGTAGAGCGTTGGAATGAAGTGCAGGGAAAGCTGCTAGCTGCTATGCGCGAAGGCGCACCGAATCATACTTTGATTGCGAAGGGATTCGATTGGGACGGTATTGACGGTCTCAAGGCGCTGACTCCTGTTGAAGATCCAAATGTAGTTTATAACTTTCACTTTTATGAGCCGATGGTTTTCACGCATCAGGGTGCAGATTGGATGGATGAAGCATTTTTATATCTCCACGATCTGCCTTATCCCTACAATCAAGAGGACTGCGCGGCGCTTATCCCCACGATAATTGACGTAACTGCCAGGAAATGGGCGCAATCTTATTGCGATGCCAAGTGGGATGCCGCCAAAATAGAAGCGCGGATTGGAGAAGCTGCTGCTTGGGCCCAAAAAAACAACGTGCGGATAACCGCGAATGAGTTTGGCGTTTACCGTTCTTCTGTGGCTGAGGACGATCGCATTGCTTGGATTCACGACACCCGCGTTGCCCTGGAAAAGTACGATATTGGATGGGCTATGTGGGAATACGCAGGGGGTTTCGGTTTGACGGAGAAGAATGAGGAAGGTGTACGTATTCCTAACGAGAATGTTGTGGCCGCTCTCGGTTTGTATGTTGAGGATGTTGACGATGATGAGGATGACGATCCGCCTCGAAGAATTCCAGAACCAAGGGCGATCGCTGGTTTTGTCCTCCTAACGTTGCTCTTTATGCGAGTAAAGCGCGTTGCCCATAGCGGCTAGCTAGATTCGTAGGTTGGGTTGAGGCACGAAACCCAACGCATTTGTTGGGTTTCGCTTGACTCAACCCAACCTACTTAACTCCCTCAAAGAAATAATTGTAAAGTTTTGTAAACACGATTTGACAAAAAAGGGAAAGAACTGCACAATGGAAAACGTGCCCAAAAAGGGACTGTAGTTCAATCGGTTAGAGCACCGCCCTGTCACGGCGGAAGTTGCGGGTTCGAGCCCCGTCAGTCCCGTAGAAAGTGCTGAGTTGTGAATGCTGAATTCACCAGTGAAAAGACTAGAATTCTAGCATCGGCTATAGCGATCGACAAGTAACAAGTAACAAGTGACAAGTAACTGTGACAGTTAGAGTTCGGATAGCACCCAGTCCTACGGGAAATCTACACATCGGTACGGCCAGAACGGCTGTATTTAATTGGCTGTTTGCCCGTCATCAAGGCGGGCAGTTTATCTTGCGAATTGAAGACACGGATTTAGAACGCTCTCGTCCGGAGTACACCCAAAACATTCTTGACGGTCTGACTTGGCTGGGACTGAACTGGGATGAAGGGCCATTTTTCCAAACCCAGCGTTTCGACCTGTATAAGCAAGCGATTCAAACGCTACTGGAGAAAGGTTTAGCCTATCGTTGCTACACCAGCGAAGCGGAACTGGAAGAAATGCGAGCAGCTCAGATAGCGAGAAAGGAGGCTCCCCGCTACGATAAACGACATCGCAATCTGACGCCAGAGCAGCAGGCAGCTTTTGAAGCCGAAGGGCGACGTCCGGTGATTCGCTTCAAAATCGATGACGATCGCGAGATTTCTTGGCACGATATGGTACGGGGTAAGATCGCCTGGAAAAGCAGCGATCTGGGTGGCGATATCGTAATTGCCCGTGCTTCGGAAACGGAACCCTTCGGTCAGCCGCTGTACAATTTGGCAGTGGTGTTGGATGACATTGATATGAAAATTACTCATGTCATCCGGGGTGAAGACCATATCGCCAACACCGCCAAACAAATTTTGCTTTACGAAGCTTTTGGCGCAGCAGTGCCGCAGTTTGCCCACACTCCTTTGATTTTGAACAAGAAGGGAGAAAAGCTGTCTAAACGTAAGGGTGTGACTTCTATCTTCGACTTTAAGAAGTTGGGTTATACACCTGAAGCGATGGTGAATTACATGACTTTGCTGGGTTGGTCGCCGCCAGACTCGACAAAGGAAATTTTTACCTTGGCTGAAGCCGCCGAGCTGTTTAGTTTCGATCGCGTCAATAAGGCGGGGGCAAAGTTTGACTGGGCGAAGCTGGATTGGATTAATACTCAGTACCTGCACGCGATACCAGTACCGCAGCTAACTGATGTGCTGATTCCCTACTGGCAAGCAGCTGGCTATCAATTCGATCCAGTGAGCGATCGCGCTTGGTTAGAGCAAATTACCGCTTTGATCGGGCCTAGCTTAGTGCGCTTACCCGTAAGCGATCGCGCTTGGCTACAAGAAATTATGACTGCGATCGGCCCGGATTTGGCAGCTGCACCGGATGCGATCGAAATGACCCGATATTTCTTCACCGCCAATGTAGAATTTACGGAAGAAGGAAAAACTCAGTTACAGCAGGAAGCCGCCAAAACCGCACTCAAAGCCATACTTGATGCGCTCGATCGCCATCAACCGCTAACAGAAGCAGGCACGCAAGAAATTATCAAACAAGTCACCAAAGAACTTAACCTGAAAAAAGGATTAGTAATGCGAAGTCTCCGAGCTGCTCTCACCGGCGACGTGCATGGCCCAGACTTGATACAATCTTGGTTGCTGCTGCATCAGCGGGGAATCGATCGGATTCGCTTACAATCAGCGGTGTAAAATTAAAAATTAAAAATTAAAAATGGCAAATTATTCATTTTTAATTTTTAATTTTTAATGTATTTGTTTGAATGGGGAACTTTGTTGATAATCTCAGCGTCTGTTTCAATATAAACTTATATAGCTGTACTGTTTTTCCTTTAATCTATGACAATTGTAGCGCCAAATAAGGTGCTAGATATAGAGGCAGAGTTTATGCTAAAAGAGCGAATGCAAGAAATAAAACAAAAAAACAAACAGGCGTTTATATTCTACTTTTCACTTATTACTTTTTTCTTTTTACTTGCTCAAAAAACTTTGGCTCAGCCAGCGCCAGCTATGCCAATGTTCGAGAATGTTTCTATTGGGCCTGGGTTTAAACCCGATCCCACTATTATTAGAGGTATTAGCGGTGGTTCTCAACGTGCTGCCGACATTGCTGGTGTTCAGGAAACAACAAATGGCCCTTGTGTGGGTTTTGTGGGTAGCAATCCCAGCCATACATTAGTTCTCGCTTCTGGCTTTAATTATTTGCGCCTTCAGGTTGATAGTCCAGAAGACACCACCCTAATAATTAAAGGCCCAGGCGGAACTTGGTGTAATGATGACAACGACAAGAAAAATGCTGGCATTGCCGGTCAGTGGCTAGCTGGGACTTATAGCATTTGGATAGGCTCTTATCAAAAAGACAAGTTTACTCCATACCTTATTCGCATCACCCAAATTCAATAAATTTAACTATTTGTCAAAGTAGCAGATTTACTTTTATTGCAAACAAGCTTTTAAAGTATTGTGCAACTGCTTCTCTAAATATGGTTTAGTTAAATAAGCAGTTGCTCCTAATTTTTTAGCTAACAAACGATACCTGTCGCTACTGCGGGATGTCAGCATAATGATAGGTAAATGACGATCGGCAAACTCTTTGCGACAGCGACTGAGAAATTCAAACCCGTTCATTTGGGGCATTTCAACATCGGAGACGATCGCTTTAATTTGGGGGTTTTGGCGTAATTGCTCGATCGCCTCCCAACCATTGCGAGCTTGCAATACTTGATATCCACCTTTGCTAAGAGTCAAAGACAGACTCTTCCTCATCGTGAGCGAATCATCGATTACCAAAACGGTAGATGTTGATGAGCTAGCAACATAATTTAAATTTGGCGCTATTGGTAAATCCAAAATAGGAGTATTTGCCAGTGATTTCTGTTGTTGAAGCCAAGCTACTAACTGTTGGCTATCGATTACAGGAACCATACGTCCATCGCCCATAATTGTACAACCATACAGATAAGGAGGTGGCGTCATCACTTCACCGAAAGGTTTAATTACAAGATCCTGTTCCATCAAAATTCGATCTATTTTCAAGGCAATAAATTGAGAATTTTGCGATATTAATAACAGAGGAACTTTTCCAGATTCCTGCCCAAGGTAATCAGCCCCGCGTTGCCATAAAACTGCTGCCGTGTTGGGATAATTATAGGCAGATATAACCGATTCGGAATAGACAGGAATTAGTTGCCCTTGCCAACGGTAAAAATCTTGTCCTTGACGGTTTTCTATTTGGTTTTGTGGCGCTAAGGCGATCGCTGCCAGGGCATCTACAGGAATTGCCAAGAGATTATTGTTAACAGTGAAAATCAATAACCTAGTAATTGTCAAAGTAAAAGGCAAACGCAAGATAAAAGTAGTTCCTTTTCCTGCATCGGAATTAACCGCGATCGAGCCTTTTAAAGCAACGACTTGCAAACGTACCGCCTCTAAGCCGACTCCTCGGCCAGAAAGTTCGCTCACTTGAGCAGCAGTAGAAAAACCAGGAACAAACATATATTCATACAAGCGTTTTTTGGGCAATTTAGATGCCTCAGATGCAGACAGCAAATTTAAAGCCGCAACGCGACGAGCAATTTTTTCTACATCAATACCTTGACCGTCATCTTGCACTTCAATATAGGTGTGATTGCCTCGATGGTAAGCGCGGATAGTAATAGTACCTGTTGCTGATTTTCCTTGTTCCTGGCGCATTTTGGGGGTTTCGATACCGTGATCTAAAGCATTGCGTACCAGATGAATTAATGGGTCGTAAAGTTTTTCTAAAATTGCTTTGTCGATTAACGTAGACATCCCAATTAGCCGCAGGTTGACTTGTTTGTGGCTTCCCGCCAAGTCTCGCACCATGCGAGGAAATCGGTTCAGGAGGTTTCCCAAAGGCAGCATCCGAGCCTCTAGGATATTTGTTTGCAGCTGCTTGAGAGTTTGTTGCCTTTTTTTGATAATTTGTTGCACTTGCTGTTGGGTTAAAGCCATATCTTGAATGGCTTCTTGCAGTTGTGCGATTTCTTCTCCTATTGTTTGTGTTAAGGAAACCAGTAATTGATAATTATTAATTGTTAATTCTTCTTTCTCCTCTACTCCCCTTCTCGTACTGCGGGGAGATGGTGGAGTGACTACCCTGTTCAAATAATTGCGACTTTGTTTATGAAAGAGGTTCAATTTCTGTGCGATCGCATCAACAATTTCTTTCTGTTGCTGATGTTGCAGGAGAAAGCTGTTTTCTTGAGTGACTAGATCGCCAACTAAATTATTGACAAGTTCCAGTCGTTCTAAATCGACTCGAACTGCCAATTTGGAATTGCGATCTTTGGCAGGTTCTTGTTTTTCTTCAGTCGCTTCTAATTTTAAATTAGCTGGGGAAGGAGGAACGGGTATATCCACAGCTTCGATTTTGACACTGCCATTGCGAGCGAAGCCGTTTTTACTTTCTCTTTTCGGCGACGGTTTAGTTACTATAGGTTTGACATTTGCAATTGGAGATGGCGGCTTTGGCGAGCCGTTACTGTTTCTGTTTAAGCCATTTTCCAGATCCGCCAGCAGCGATGATTCTGACTCAGATCCCTTTGGCGATATCCCAACTTCAGTAGAAGTTTTGTCGAGATATTCGAGTAAGGATGATGTTGATTCTTGTAAGTTTTGAATTGGGCCAGAATTTTGCTCCAAATCTTCCAAAAGCGATTTAGTTGAGGATTTAGCTTTTGGTTGCGATCGCATTCGATGACCGTTGCTAGTTTTAGCTTTTAATTGAGTAGTTTGCGCGAGTTTTACTAACTCAGCGTCAGGACTTCCTCCTGTTGAGCGATCGCCTTTTAAAACTGCCGCTTGCGCTGCCCGAAAATCAGCACCAGCTAGTTTTCCAATCTTCTTCACTCGGTCAGGATTAGCTTGCAACGCCGAGATAGTTTTTTTAGCAATAGTGACAAAACCGGGGAGATTCAACAGTTCCCCAATACTGGCAAAAACTTCTGCTTGCTCCTTTAATTTTGCTACTAATTCTGATGTTTGGGAATTACTTAAAAGAGCCGACCAGCGAGCCAGTCCCTGTTCTACTTCCTCAGTAAACAGAAACTGCACGATATCTACATCCATTTCCACTTCAGGAAGTTGAGTTTCTTCCTCCAAGCTATGGCCGAGTTTAACTTCCAATTGGCTACTTATCAGTTTTATCTTTTCGATCGCGCCATCAGTAGAACATTTGCCCGATTGAATTTGCTCCATCAGAGGAGATCGCAGGGTATCGTAAGCTTGCAACAGCAAATCTTCCAGTTCGCGATCGAATTTAATATTTTCTCTATATAACGCCCTCAATCCGTTTTCTAGCTCATGAGCTAAAGTTTGAATCCCAGTTAAACCAACACAGCCTGCTCCTCCTTTGATAGAATGAGCCGATCGCATAAGGTTGTGTACTTTTTTGATGCTATGGTCTTGCTGTAAAGTTAGCAATCCTTCTTCAAGGCGTTGTAGTAATTCCAAGGATTCTTGGACAAAAAATTGGTAAGTTTCATCATCAATTTCAATTTGATTCATCATCTTTTTTAGGCTTTTTTAGACAAATGTACGCGAAGTTATAGTTGCTTGCTTAATCTTCCGATTCAGGATTTTAGATAGAGTAATTTTACGCTGTTTCGCCCTTAAACCTACCTAAAAATAGGTATTTTTCTATAATTTTTAGGTAGGTATTGATGACCGACTTTTGATTAAAGTTTTACTTTACTTTGAACTGGGCGACGCTTTCTTGGAGTTCATCGGCAACTCCTAAAAGTTTTGTGAATGAGTCCGCTACAGCTTGGGATTGTTCGGAAGTTTGATTGGCAATAGTAGCTACTTCCTGTATGCTTTGGCTGAGGTTGCTCGATGTCTGCATTTGCGATGTTGCGGAAGAAGCCATATCTTCAACAAGGGTGCGAATTTGGGCGCTGACTGCGGCGATCGAAGTCAGTTTGGCTCTTGTTGTTTTGACAAGGTTGGTGCCGGTACTCACCTGTGCAATTCCAGCTTCCATCGCGGCGACAACTTCGTTGGTTTCGATTTGAATTTCTTCAACAATTTGTTCAATTTCTTTGGCAGCCCCGGCTGATTGTTCTGCCAATGTACGTACTTCTTCGGCGACAATAGCAAATCCTTGGCTTTGTTTACCAGATCCTGTAGCTTCAATGGAAGCATTGAGCGCCAAAATGTTTGTTTGATTGGCTAAATCTTTGATCAGGCTGCTGACTCTGGAGATTTTTTGAGAAGATTCGCCCAAGCGTTTGACTTTTAAGGCTGTTTCTTCAACTGTTTTTTGGATGGCTAAAATCCCATCTACTGTTTTGTTCATGGCTTTGTCACCCACTTTTAATGTTTGATTTGCCTCCTGAACTTTGAGTGCTGCTTGCTGGGCGCTACTGGCAACTTTCTGGATGGAATTTGCCATGATTTGAATTTGCTCTAAAATAGCAGCGATCGACTCTGACTGCCGTCTCGCTTCATCGGAAAGCGTATTTACGTCTACTTCGCTCACCTTGGCTGTTTGCGTTACCGCATCGGCAGATGATTGCACTTGCATAACAATGTATTGCAAGTTCTCGATCAAGGCGTTGAAAAAGTCAGCTACGGTTCCCAGTTCGCCAGCAGTTACGCCAGCGCGAACTGTTAAATCTCCTTGAAAAGCTCCTTCTATCTGTTGCAGAAATTTTTCTAATTGTGCTTGCAATGCTTCTTTTTCTTGACGTTGTTCGGCAGACTTTGCTTCAGCTTCTTGGCGGGATTTTTCTAATTCTTTGATAAACCCAACGTGGTCGAGAGCGTATTCAATTTGTATGGCTACTTGCAGCAAAAAATCAATTTCTGACTGCTGCCAATTACGCGGACTGGAACATTGATGAACTATGAGCAAACCTACCAGTCGATCGTCTTTCCGCATGGGGGCAACGAGATTAGCTTTGACTTCAAATTGTTCTAAGGTACGAATGTGACAATCGGTTAATCCCGATTCGCTGTATATATTGTCGATCGCACGAACGCGCCCATTTTGGTACTGCGGGATATAACGAGCCCGAAAACAGGGATCGTCAATTTGTTCGTCAAGAGCTTTTGTCCAACCGGTAGCTACCGATTCGGCAACTATTGTGCCGCTCCAATCTGGGTTGAACTGATAAATTAAAGCTCGATCGACTTGCAAAACTTTGCGGATGCTATTAAGACATGAGGATAAAAGTTCCGATGGTTCTGTTGCTTGACGGGCTTTCCAAGCAAGATCGCCTAATAATCTCTCTCGTCTGGCAACAGCTTGCAGTTGTTCGATGAAGCCCACGTGGTCGAGAGCGTATTCTATTTGAGAAGCTAATTGTAAGAAGAAATCGATTTCTGATTCTTTCCAGTTGCGTGTCCCGGAACATTGATGCGCGATCAGCAAACCTACCAGTCGATTATCTTTTCGCATCGGTGCGACGAGGTTAGCTTTGACTTCAAATTGTTCTAAGGTACGAATGTGACAATCGGTTAATCCAGGTTCGTTGTAAATATCGTCGATCGCACGAACGCGCCCATTTTGGTACTGCGGGATATAACGAGCCCGAAAACAGGGGTCGTCAATTTTTTCGTCGAGAGCTTTCGTCCACCCGGCACCGACTGACTCGGCCACTATTGTGCCGCTCCAGTCTGAATTGAAACGATAAATTACAGCGCGATCGACATTTAAAATTCGTCGAATCCCAGCCAGAATTCTGTTTGTCAGTTCTTGGGTATCTGTGGCTTGACGCGCTCTCCAAGCTATGTCGCCCAGTAACCTATCTCGTCTGGCGGCTGCTTCTTTTTCTGCTAATAGCGTTTGCAACCGATCTGCTAGTTGGTTGATGTTAGATCCTAAGATGCCGAGTTCGTCTTTTGTTTCAAAGTTAATGCGCGTATCGAGTTTACCTTGTCCGAGTTGCTTGACGGCAGCTGCTGCTACCAATATGGGCAGAATGATGCGGTTAGCGAGGAAAATGGCGATCGCACTCCCTATCGCTACAGAAAAGCCTGTGCCAATTACTACACCAGCTAATTTGTCGGCAGAATAATAGCTGGTTGTACCTATTATCAATGTTGGCAGGGTAGCGATCGCGATCGCACCGATTGTGGCTTTATTTTTCAAACTCAGTTTTTTCCACCATCCGGCTTCGATCTCCAGTGCTATGGTATCGATTAGCTTGTTTGGAGATATTGAATTGCTTGTAAGTGGCAAGGAATCTGAGGGATCTTGTAACGCCACTGCACTGGGTTCTGTATTTGGCGCTACTGGTAGAATTTCCGATGAAGAAGACAGTGAAATTAAATTCCCTTGCTCTTCAGAATTAGTAGTACTATTTGAGGTTGAAGTTTTGGTAGATGTCCGATCCATGTGAGAAACCTTGTTGTATTTTGTCGTCGATTGGCTTAAATTTTACCCCTAGACCCTATTTTACAGAGCGTAAAAGTATTATTGATGTCGATGTTTGGCTAAAAATTCCATAATGGGATTTGCATCTAAAATCAGCATATTTTTGCCGTTCGGGTTGATTATCTGACCTTTTAGACATAAGGTTAACACCTGCATCTGGGGCATGGCAATTTTTGGGGGTGGCTGGATTTGGGAGCGATCGTAACCCATCATATTGCCCAATTCCTTAACTGCTAAGCCCAAAACTTTACTTTTATTGCGAACTACCAGGACGGTATATTTTCGCTCGTCCAAATCTTGGGAAAAAAGGGAACCGAGCCCCAATAGATAAGCTAGATCTACCAGCCATAGAACTTGCGATCGCCAATTACAAACGCCCATCACACCTGCGGGCATATCAGGTATGGGGGTAACGTGACTGGGCTCTAAACTCAACACTTCAGCGACGCGATCTGTTGGAAGTCCGGCTTTATTTTCGGGCGTGAGGGAGAAGCTGATCAATTGCATTTTTGCTATTTAAGTTGGAGAAAGCGTTGTACTGTTTGCAGAAGTTCTTCCCGATCTAATGGTTTAGTTAAATAAGCAGAAGCTCCCTGCTTTAACCCCCAACTTATATCTATTTTTCCATTTTTACTGGAGCAAATTATAATCGGTATATGGCTGGTTTGGCCTTCGTTTTTTAGCTGTCTACAAAAACCAAAACCGCTTTCTCCCGGTAAAACTACATCCAAAACAATAGCATCAATCTTTTTTTGTGAAACTATTACTTTGGCCGCTTCCGCAGTGTTAACTGTAATAGTATTTAATCCAACTTCCCGAAGAGAATTAGAAATGAATTGCGCTTCGGTTATGCTATCTTCTACTACTAAAATTGTTGCCATATGCTACACCAAAAATCACCATTTATCTTGATTATAAGATAACAAAAATTACATCAACCTTTACGGTAATAACTGACACCTATGGTTGCCGATCGACAGACAGATACTTCTGGATTACTTGTAAGACTTTTTCGGGTTCTGGGGGTTTGCTCAAAAAATCGGAAGCACCAGTCAATTTAGCTTGACCGCGATTGACAACGGTATCGCGACTGGTAAGAATAATAATTGGCGTTTTCTGAAACATTGGTGTTTTCCGCAAAAATGTGCAGATGTTATAACCGCTGGCATCAGGCATGAGCAGGTCGAGAAAAATTAAGTCTGGTTTGTGCTTGACAAGTGCAGACATTTGCCGCAACGGTTCGGTTATTTTCAGCACTCGATACCCAGCCGGGGCCAGGATTTTTTCTAAGGTTTGTGCAACTACGGGACTGTCATCAATACAGGCAATCAAGGGTTGTTTATTGCTAGAGGTACTCTTGCCCGCAATCGCCAATCGAACTTTTTTATTTCTTTGCTTGAAAATTGGTGAAGACAAATCGGGCACTTCTTTTAGTTCTACCGCTCCCCGCTTAATCAAAGGAAGCAACGAGAGAGTTACGTTTGTAACAGGACGCTTCAGCTGATAAGCAATATCCCAAAGGGTGTTGTCTCCGTTGAGTAATTTTTGTAGGCTCCAATTTTGCTCTTTAGGAGGCTCTTTCCAAACAGGTACCTGTTCGGGTAAAATGTTATCTAAATTCGCTTTTTGCCATTGTTGCCACAGGTGTTGAACTTTTTTGATACTTGGCTCGATCTCTTCTGAGGGCAACGGTAAAGATAATAGGATTTCAACATTAGGTTGTTTGCTGGGCAACCAACGACTGCCTGTAACTGAATGGCAAGCTAGAGAAAATAAAACTTCCTCCGCCATCGTGCGAATAACAGCTTTGGCTTGAGTGATGCTAAGCTGTTTTTGAGAGATCCCAAAGTTGAGCAGCTGGTACTCCCAAGGTTCGTTGAGATCTGTTTCTTCTGGTACGAAGTCAGGGCAATGTTGTTTGAGAGCTCTTTGCCACCGTCGGCAGCGGTGGACGCCTCCAGGAGTACAGAGGAGGCGACCGCGATAGAAGTTTAGCTTCCATTCGCTATTATTGCTGTTGAGAAGCCATTCTCCGGTTGCTCGTTTCTGGCTCAGCAATGCGATGTTCTGGGCCAGCTTAGGTAATGTAGACATATGAGTGGCGATCGCGCTGCTAACGGCTAAGTTATCTAGTTTACGGAGCTTCACTCTTTTTAATATAGAGCTTTTTTCCCGTAAAGCTATGATATCTTTCTTAAGTTTAATTTAATATTTTTTTTCCGACAAACTACACATAATTAGCATCTATTTAAACAGAGAGGACGGAAAAGCACGGAAAAATTTAACTTTTTACAAAAAATATCCGTGCAACTTAGAGTCGGTGTCTCCAATTGCACAGACATTGTACCTCTTAGCAATTTGACCCAAAAGGACAAAGCCTTAAGAAGGGGCAAGATATTGAGATTTCATTGTGCAAATTTTAATGTATGTTCATGACGTATGACCTGGATATCGCGATCTTTTTTTACGAGGTATTTCTGAAGTGTTTGCATCAGTTTTTCTCGTTCGGGAGGTTTGCTTAAAAAATCTGAAGCACCTATTAATCTCGCATGGGCGCGATTAATAATATTATCTCGGCTGGTGAGAATAATAATTGGCGTTTTCTGAAATATTGGCGTTTTCCGTAAAAAAGTGCAGAGGCTGTAGCCATTTGTATCTGGCATAAGCAAGTCGAGAAAAATTAAGTCAGGCTTTTCTTTAACGAGGGTAGTCATTTGCTGTAGAGGGTTGGTTATATTTAGCACGCGATAGCCAGATGGTGAGAGTAGATTTTCTAAAGTTTTGCCAATAACAGGACTATCATCAATGCAGGCGATTAAAGGCTTATGTAGCAATGTGAGATTCGGACTTACTAAATTTGATGGCTCTCTTGAAATTTGTCCTATTGGCAAATGTAAATCCGCCACTTCTTTAAATTCGACTATGCCTTGGCGAACCAAAGGAAGCAAGGAAACCATTGTTGCGATCGCAGGAATGCGGTGATGGTAAGAAATATCCCAAAGCGTGTTTTCACCGTTGAGTAAAGATGCCATACTTTCCATATTCAGGTTTTTTTCCAGGTATGGTTGTCTCAAAATCGGCGCTAAACTAGGTGAAAAATTTCCTAAATCGTGGGCTTGCCACTGTTCCCAAAAATGTAGAGTTTTCTGAAATATTTGGTTGGCATCTAGTAAAGCTATTTGAGTGTTAGGTGGTTTGCTATTTTGCCAACGGCTCTTGACAGGATTTGGATAACTGACGAGCTCGAAAAATACTTCCAAAACGCTACTTTGAATTATACCTCTAGCTTGGTTAACACCAAGCTGATTTTCAGCAATGCCTTGCTCGAGCTGATGGTACTCCCAAGGTTCATCCACAGACGATTCTTTAGGTGTAAAGTTAGGGCAGTGTTGTTTCAGGGCCCTCTGCCAGCGCCGGACTTGGTGGCTTCCTCCAGTTGCATAAAGTAGCCGACCGTGGAAAAAGTATAGCTGCCATTGCTTGTTGCTGCCAGCCAAAATTAATTCCCCGGTTCCTCGTTGATGATTCACGCAGTCTAGTAAATGCGCTATCTTGGCCACAGATAAAGAGTTTGCGTTCATTTTTATTAACTTTTTTTAATTAATTCATGTTATTATTAAAAATTTTTTTAATAATCCGTGCAACTGTAATTTTGCTGAAATTATCGTTTTTCTGTCTGGATGTGTTGATAAATTCAACAGTAGAGTATATTTGGTTGGCCAGTTGAATACGGATAAAATGCGGACATAGTTAAAAAATGATTATGAAATCGAGCTTCATTCCACCAACGCGCTTTTTTCCTTACCTCCGCTGGACAGATATCCAGGCTATGCCGGATAAAGCAAACGTGGTGTTAATTTTACCTGTGGGAGCGATCGAACAGCATGGCCCCCATCTGCCGCTAATTGTGGATGCGGCAATTGGTGAAGCAGTACTGGGTAAGGCGCTGGAAAAACTAGAACCCGACATCCCAGCTTACGCCTTACCATCCCTGTACTACGGCAAATCGAACGAGCACTGGCATTTTCCCGGCACAATTACCCTCAGCGCCCAAACTCTGTTGGCAACCATTACCGAAATTGCCGAAAGTCTTTACCGCGCTGGTTTTCGCAAACTGGTGTTGATGAATTCCCACGGGGGTCAGCCCCAGGTGATGGAAATTGCGGCGCGGGATCTGCACGTCAAGTATGACGATTTTTTGGTTTTTCCTCTATTTACGTGGAGGGTACCGCAGATAACCAAGGAATTACTGACACCCAAGGAACTACAGCTGGGTATTCATGCGGGTGACGCCGAAACCAGTTTAATGCTATCCATTTTGCCCGACCAAGTGAAAATGGAAGCGGCGGTGATGGAGTATCCCGATTTCCCAAACGATAATCTTGTAACGATGGAGGGTAGGTTGCAATTTGGCTGGGTGACGCGAGATTTGAGCCAAAGCGGAGTTGTGGGCGACGCGACTGTGGCGACAAAAGAGAAAGGCGATCGCATCCTAGAATCACTTTCGGATAGCTGGGTAAAAATGATTAAGGATGTTTACCTTTTTCCTCAACCTACTTTTTGAAGTTGCTGGCGCAGAGGAATTTCAATCATGAATTGTGTCCCCTCTCCCAGTACGCTTTCACAAAAAATTTCTCCGCCGTGATGCTCCACCACAATTTGATAAGCGATCGACAGACCCAATCCAGTTCTAACACCTAATTTCTTAGTTGTAAAAAATGGATCGAAGGCTTTCTTTTGGATTGCTTCTGTCATTCCTGTACCATTATCGCCAATACGAATTATTACTCGATCGCCCTCCTTAATTTGCGTGCAAATACTAATGGTAGGTGATGGATTTAATTGTTCCGTACTCCCCTCTAACAAAGCATCGTTCGCGAAGCGTGACTCCAAAGAGTCAATCGCATTATTCAAAATATTCATAAAAACTTGATTAATTAAACCTGCATAGCATTCCACGAAAGGTAGCGTTCCGTATGCTTTTACTACTGTAATAGCTGGACTATTAGACTGTTCGTTAAGCCGATGCTGTAAAATCATCAAAGTGCTGTCCAACCCTTCATGAATATCCACTGGTTTGAGTTCCGCCTCACCAAGACGCGAAAAATTTCGCAAACTCAACACAATATCTCTGATTCGTTCAGAGCCTGCCTTCATAGAAGCTAAAAGTTTCGGAAAATCTTCTGCGAGAAATTCTATGTCTAGCGACTCTTGCAATTGCTGAATATCTGTGGAAGGATTGGGCAATATTTGCTGATATAGTTGAATTAGTTGTAACATCTGATAACTGCACTCATTTATATAACGAAGGTTGCCATAGATAAAATTAATTGGATTATTAATTTCGTGGGCAATTCCAGCCACAGTTTGACCCAATGAAGACATTTTTTCACTTTGAATTAATTGAGCCTGGGTTTGTTGCAGCTGGTGCAAAGCTTGCTCAAGCTGTTGGGATTTCTCCCGCTCTAAAGCTGACGACTTTTGCAGGAGAGCATTTTGTTCGGCAAGTTTATTTTGCAAGCGCTGGATAGTTAAGTGCGTTTCAACTCGCGCCAAAACCTCTTGAAATTGAAACGGTTTGGTAATGTAATCTACTCCACCCACAGAAAAAGCTTTAACCTTATCCAGTACATCGTCAAACGCACTTAAAAAAATTACAGGAATCTCGCGATTTTTGTCATCGCTTTTCAGTTTTTTGCAAACCTCATAACCATTTATTTCCGGCATATTGATATCGAGCAAAATCAGATCCGGAGGAGAAGCCTGCACTCCCATCAGCGCCATTTGCCCATTCAGTGCTTTGCGAACTTTATATCCAGAATCAGTCAACATATTTGCTAAAAGGTTGATGTTATCTAGAGTATCATCAACTATTAAAATTTTTCCTTTTGATTCGCGCTCTTCAGTCATGATTAATTTGCTCAATTAACTCAGTAATTTTATCAAAACGAACTTTTTTAGATAACTCTACCAAGCAGTTAGCTATACGTGCATCTGAATTTTTGATTTGTGCGCTCAGTTGTACGATCGTCTCATCATCCAATGCTTTAGCAGCTTGGTATAGTTGGACTATCCACTCATTTGGCATAGCAGCCAAATCCTCTGAACTCACTTGCCAGTTAGTGGTTTGTTCTGGGATTTGTAATTTTTGTTCGAGCTGTGATTCTTCATAGACATAACGCACCCCCAAATATTCAGACATTTTACTAAAAATCAGTTCTTCTCGAAAAGGTTTGCTGACAAAATCATCGCATCCTGCTGCTAAAACCGTGGCGCGGTTCTCTGCAAAAGCGCTCGCAGTTAAAGCAATAACTACAGGTGGAGGAACGGGGCATTCAGAATAATGATTCCCTTCTTCACCATAGCTTTTTTGGATCGCTTTGATTTGTTTAGTAGCCTCATATCCGTCCATCACAGGCATCTGCATATCCATCCAAATTAGGTGCGGCTGCCAATTTTGCCAGATAGAAATAGCTTCTACACCGTTAACAGCTTCTTGCACTTCAAAACCTAATGGAGAAAGTAAGTTAACAAGCAACAATCGGCTCTCCCATTTATCATCAACCACCAAGATGCGATACTGAGGTTGGTCTGCCGCCAAACCAATTACCTTTTTGCTAGGTATTTGACTGGGGACTTCCCTTGCTTCGGCGAACTTAATTTGGATATTAAATTTAAAAATAGTTCCTTTACCCAATCTGCTGCTGACGGTGATATCTCCCCCCATCAGTTGTACGAATTGACGGCTAATAGGTAAACCCAAGCCTGTACCAGACTGAGATTTCTTACCTGTTTCTGTTTGTACGAACGGAGCGAATAAGGTTGACAATTCCTCCGGTGCAATGCCTGGGCCTGTATCTTCTACTTGAAATTGAATTATTATTTTTCCTCTACTTTTTTCATCTGTTATATCGTCTAATTTATCGGCCAAAATAGCCGAACTATTTGCTAAATTTGAAGAATTGATAACCAATAATACCCGTAATGTTACACTACCTTTTTCAGTAAATTTGATCGCATTTCCTACCAAGTTAATTAATACCTGACGTAACTTACTTTCGTCAGTTTTTACATATTGGGGAATGTCTTGGGAACGCTCGAAAATAAGTTGCAATCCTTTAGATTCAGCTTTAAGCTGGAACATCTCTGCGAGCGTATTGAGGAGTCGGAACAGGTCAAAACTATGTTCGTGCAGTTCGATTCTGCCTGCCTCGATTTTGGACATTTCTAGTACATCGTTAATCAAGGTGAGTAAATGTTCTCCGGCGCGACTAATAATCCCTAAATGTTCTTGCTGTTGCGTGGTGAGGGAAGAATCCCGCGCTAGGACTTGGGTAAAGCCTAAAATAGCGTTTAGCGGCGTTCTCAGTTCGTGGCTCATTTTGGAGAGAAATTCGCTTTTGGCGCGATTGGCTGCATCTGCGGCTTCTTTTGCTTTTTTAAAGTTAGCTTCCGATTCCCGTAAAGCATCTTCTGCTTGTTTGCGATCGGTAATATCTCGACCTACTGCCTGAAATTCGATAAAGTTACCTGTATCGTCAAAAATAGCCCTGTCTGTCCACTGATGCCATCTTTGCACTTTCCCAAACAAGACTCTATGTTCGATCGTCCCTATCGGGTTATCTAAATTTAAAGACGCAAGCAACTGTGCGATATTAATTTTATCTTCTTCCGACACTAAACCCTCAAAGCTACGCCCGATTAGTTCGGATCGCTTGGCGTTAAAATATCGACAATACGCATCGTTGACAAATGTCAGGGTACCATCAGGTTTGAAACGACAAACTAATTCGGTTTGATCTTCTACAACTGCACGATAGCGTTCCTCACTTTGCCGCAGCGCATCTTCTGCACGTTTGCGCTCGGTAATATCGTTCATGACCGAAAGGGTATAGACTTCTCCACCCAGATCGATCTGATCTGAAGATAAAAGTATCGTCCTTACATTGCCTGATTTAGTGCGAACGTTTAATTCTTGATTTCGTATTTTTTCATCTACTTGCAATACTTGTGCGTATTTATGGAAGTCTTCGGGATTAAACAAAATATTAGTTTCCAGTACTGTATGACCGATAACCTCCGAGCGGGAATAACCAAATATACTCAAAAAGCTATCGTTTACATCAATATATGTGCCATCTGCAAAATTGGTAATTGCGATCGGAAATGGCGAAGAAAGAAAAGCTTTGGCAAACTTTTCTTGCTCCACTCGCAAAGCTAATTCTGTTTGTTTTCTAACGATAATTTCCTGTTGCAATTCTTGAGTGCGCTCTTGCACTTTAACCTCTAGGGTCTGGGCATACTCTTTTTGAGCTTCATAAAGCTGAGCATTTTCTAGACAAATCGCTGCCTGGGAACAGAGCAATTTCAAAATTTCCAATCGTGCCGGAGTAAACGCCCCAGTAGTTAAGCTGTTTTCCAGGTAAAGAATGCCGATTAACTTACCTTGACCGAGTATAGGAGTACACAAAACAGATTTAGATTGCTGCGCGATGATGTATGGATCGTTGGTAAATTTTCCCTCAGTACGTGCATCGTTTAAAACTACATCTGACTGACTTCTGGACACATAATTAATAGCAGATACAGGCAATATATCGCTACTTATAACTGGCATCGATTGCCGTACTTTTACCTCATTTTTGGCCATATTACCGGAGGCTTCTATTAGTAGTTTACCTTCTCTGTTGAGAATTAGAAAACCTGATTCTGCTCCAGCATTTTCCATAACGATAAGCATCAGCTTTGCCAGTAAATTATCCAGCATAACTTCACCAGCAAGCGCTTGACAGGCTTTGATCACTGTGCTTATATCTAGCACGCTTTCATAACCTTTAGTGGAAATCGATTGCGAAGTTTTTGTGAGTGTCACCAAATGCAATTCTGCCGAACTGTTTCCTACCGTCGGTGCAGCTGTCATGGCAACATCTTTACTGATGGTTTCGCGGTGAACCAAGGACGAGAAAAACTCAGGATATCTTTCTTCTAAATCTTTAATCTTTGTTTTGTCTCCACAGCGAATATAGGTATAGTAAGACTGAGTTAAATAAAATTCCCCTACTTTCTTTATACCAAGAGACAAATAAAACTCTGCTGCTAGTTCGTTTGCTAGTGCTTCTTCCTGAATGTATCCGTTTTGAGAAGCTTCTTGAATCGCTATTTGATAATATTCGTTTGCTCGGTCATCTTGACCCAATACTCGTGCTATTTCTGCTTCCACTAAATCGTACTTATGTTTAAACTTATCTGGATTCTCATAAACCCACTCTTTCATTTTCTTTTGATTGGATGCAACTCGGCTTAAATATTGCTTTTTTTCTCTTTTTGAAGCCTTGGGATATTCAGCCAATAGTGCCAGAGAATAATGTATATTATGTACAGCGTTCTGCATATTACTACCTATAAATTTTGTGTCTTTTTTAGCAATTTTACCTGGTTCTATTTTTATTAGATCTCCTCGCTCCAACCCAATTTCCATTTTCTCGCCCAGAGGTATTGTTTTTTTTGGAGGCTCTTTCCAGAGCGAGATAGCGGTATTTTGTTAGAAAATGTAAAGATAAGTTTTGCTTAATAAGTTATTTAAAAAATAGCTTTCTTTAGGTTAGCTTTTTTGTTCCTGTGTGGCAAGGGCTTCTTCTGTTTGTCAAATATCAATGACAAGCGAAAAATAGCGGCTCTCCCCTGCTAAGTGTGAAAGGGCGAGTTTGCGGACATAAAACTTAAGATATGAAAAAGCTTTATACACTGATAATACGAGCAAAACAATCTCAGATGCCGATCGTACAGTGTATGGGACAGCCAAAAAAGTAAAGATTTTTTTACGTTTTTCACGAAACGCAGTAGGTAAGAGTATACTGGTTATTTAACCTATTTTTGGATTTGTAGCTCGATCGCATCTCCTCGCCTGCGCCTCTAGTAGGAGAAGTTTCATAGTTTTTGGATTGTCGTCATTTCCAATAAACCATTAAAAATCAACATATACTATTATCTTTCTCCAACACCTCGAACAATTGGCGGAGTAGGTTTCGGCTCCATAAAAATTGCTTTAATTGCTTCTTCGAGAGTTTTTCCCATCACAATCTTGTTCTCATAAGCTACAATTACCCTTACTAATGTCGGCAAGCTATTGTGCGTTGCTTCCAAATAAAGCGGTTCTACATAAATCAAAGACTTCTCGATCGGAATCGCCAAAAGATTTCCTTGCAGCACTCGCGAACCTTCGCGATTCCATAGAGCAATTTGCTGGGAAATGACCGGATCTTGGTTAATTAACGCCTCAATTTGTTCGATTCCATATACCAGTTCTTGTTTAGGGAACTGGTAAAGCAATAGCTTTCCGTAGTTTTCTCCATCCGAACGTCCTGCTAGCCAGCCAATTAAATTAGGGCGCTGGGTGGGGGTAAATGGCAACAACAGAATAAATTCTTCGTTTGCTTCTGTAGGCAATTTCATAATTAAATAGTAAGGTTCCATCCGTTGCGGTTCGTTACCGTAAATTTCGGTAGGAATCTGCCAAACATCTTCGCGATTGTAGAAAACTTGGGGATCGGTCATGTGGTAAGTCAGCAATCTTTCTGATTGAATGCTGTAAAAATCTACAGGATAACGCAGATGACTGCGTATGGTTAAAGGCATCTCGCTTAATGGTTTAAATAGTTCGGGAAAAATAGCTTTCCAGGAATTAATGATTGGATCTTGGAAGTCGGAGATGTAGAAAAAGACCTTGCCATTGTAAGCATCAATCAGAACTTTGACCGAATTGCGTATGTAATTGAATTCGTCTTTTCCGGGATCGGAATAAGGGTAGCGTTCGCTTGTAGTATAAGCATCGACTAGCCAATACAAATAATTTCGCGAACTAGAGTAAACACTTTTATCTGCTACATAAAGATTGGCATTAGCTACTACAAGATATGGATCTTTGTCATAGCGTAAAAAAGGAGCGATCGTCCTAATTCGCACATCGATATTTCGGCGCAAAAGCACTTTAGTCTCAGACGTAAAGTTGCCAGTAAAAAGCATTTGCCAATCTTTCAAATATTCAGCAAATACTAAACGACGCCACCATGAATTAATACGGATACCACCCCGTCCATCATAGGAATTATAAACATTTTCATCACCCGTAGGATAGTCCAACTCGTTCACTTTAGTTGGAGCCATCACATAATTATCAGTAATTTCGCCATAATAAATTCGAGGATAACCAATCGGAATGCTAACACCAATCTTTTGACTGGAAGTTTCCAAGCCACCACCTTTATTTGGATTGGGGCTATTAATATTTTTAACGAAGTAATCTGGCAGCCCTCCAGCCCCAACGGTATTCACAGGAGACATAGTAAAACCATAACCGTGAGTATAGATTAAGTGTTTGTTTACCCAAGTTTGAGCTTCTTTTGGTACAGCACTGTAATCTAACTCGCGTCCTGCCAGAATTACTTGCCGCTTTTCAGTATCATTATTATCGCTTTTCAAGGTGTAGCGATCGATATCAGCGTTAGCAAACTTGTAATAGGGTCGAATTTGTTGCAGTTGTCGATTAGTTTGCAATAGGGGGCGCGTATCCCAAAGACGAATATTATTAATAGTCAGATCGTTAGCCTGGATTTTTTGATAAGTTAGCCCTCCTTCAGGTTCAAAAGTTCTGACTTCGATATCATCCAGACCAAATGCCTGACGTGTGAGGGTAATACCGCGCTCTATGTAGGGTCTTTCTCTCGCTAATTCGTTAGGTTGGACGATGAACCGTTGCACTGCATTCGGCAATAGAACGGCAAAAGTAAAGACACAAAACAAGAAAGAAATAGGCAAAATTATACTTAGCTTATTTAACCAAGGCTTCTTTTTTGGAAACCAGAAAACAGTTTGCCACAGCAGGAAAAGGCCGATCGCCAGTGAGAGAAAACTTAACCCGGTATAAACAGGTAATTGCACCGTCACATCCGTGTAAGTGGCACCGTAAGTAACTCCGCGATTAGAATAAACCAGTTCGTAGCGACGTAACCAATAGCTAAAAGCTATACTAAGCATGAAAGCACCGCCCAGTCCGTATAAGTGGCGCTGCTGTGACCTGCTGAAACCGGGAAAAATTCCTTGGCTGAGGCTATCTCCAGATAGTAAATAGACTAATGCGACAGCTAACAAGGTGTACAAAAATAATCCGACTAGCCAAAATTCTAGTAATTCTCGACCGGGCAAAATAAATACATAAAAACTAATATCTCTATGAAATAACGGATCGGTACGGTTGAATAATATAGGATGAAAATACTGCAAAACCTCAGCCCAGTATCCCGATATAATTACACCAAAACATAAACTCATTAGCAGCCCGACCGCTTTCAAGCAAAACTGGGGGCGACTGATAATCGGGATCGCCATAATTGTCAATACACCCAGCCACCAAATTTGCCCTGACGGTAACCCCAAAATCTGCCAAATCGAACTGAAATCGAAGCGAGGCGGTAATAATGGTGGCGCAGTGGCACTGCTGCGATCGGGTTGCCAAAAGTTTAAGGCAGCGCGACCGTAATGAATTAACATCATCCCGATCAGGAAACTCAATACCACCACGATCGGCAACAGCCAGGGCAGCTTTATCGTTCTTGTGACAGAAGATACTCGGATCTGCGCTTTCGTTGTTTCTGGTTTGGGATGCTGCCACCGTCGCGCTATCCACAGATTAAGCACGATAAAGACTGTGCTGGCAGTGGATGCGATCGCCCACAACCCCAGCTGCGTCTTGAGACTCAACAAAAATACCGACAGATACCCAACTTCGTTAAACCATAAGATTTCTACTGCTAAATGGGACAGCAGGTCATAAACCAACCACAGTCCCAGCAGTAAAGCGATCGCTTGAAAAATGATTTTCCACAACACAGATTTTAGCAATTAGCTCGATTTTGCCAATAGCTACATTTTGCACCAAGTTGCACTTTCCCCATCCTTGAGTCTAGATCCTCTGTAAGTATGGGTAGGTGCGATCGCCAAACCAGGCATAGGCATTTATTCCCGTTTCCCCGACCCCAATTCTTAAAATATCTAAACTCCGCTCGGACAACGGGAGTATTTATGGCATGATCTCAAAGTAAATGATTTAGCGGTTTCAGATCAGAGGAAACCAATTATTATGGCGCTTAGACTTGGCGACACCGTACCCAACTTTACTCAAGCATCGAACGAAGGCGAAATCAACTTTTACGACTGGGCAGGCGATAGCTGGGTCGTACTTTTCTCCCACCCCGCAGATTATACACCAGTTTGCACCACCGAGCTAGGCGAAGTCGCCCGTCTCAAACCAGAATTTGACAAGCGCAACGTCAAAGCGATCGCTCTGAGCGTAGATGACGTGGAATCTCACAAAGGCTGGATTGGAGATATCGAAGAAACCCAGAGTGTCGCTCTCAATTATCCCATTCTGGCAGACCCGGATAAGAAAGTCTCTGACCTTTACGACATGATCCACCCGAACGCCACCAACACCGTGACCGTTCGGACAGTCTTCGTAATTGACCCGCAAAAGAAATTGCGTCTCAGCTTCACCTATCCTCCCAGCACAGGTCGCAATTTCGACGAAATCCTGCGAGTCATCGACTCCCTGCAACTGACGGATCAATATAGTGTAGCGACTCCAGTTAACTGGAAAGATGGGGATGATGTGGTGATTGTCCCTTCTCTCAAAGATCCCGAAGTCCTCAAGCAGAAATTCCCCAAAGGATACGAAGAAATTAAACCCTATCTACGGATGACACCTCAACCCGACAAGTAAAGTAAAAGTAGGGTGGGCAATGCCCACCTTTTTTTTAATATGTTGTTGTGCTTTATGCTTCAGTCATAATGTTATTTAGTAAAAGTAACCCTTGAGGAAATTGATATGCTTTCCGAACTAATAGTATTGCGGATGCCGCCAGCACTGCAAATGACAGACGAGCAATTTTTTGAGTTCTGCCAAATCAATCGCGATTTACGCATCGAACGTAACAAATTTGGAGAATTAATAATTATGCCCCCCACTGGTTCGGAAACAGGAAATAGAGAAGGTAATGTATTTGGGCAGTTATGGGTGTGGTCGGAACAAGATGGTACTGGTATAGCTTTTAGCCCAAGTACCGGATTTAAACTGTCAACAGGTGCAGAGCGATCGCCGGATGCTTCCTGGATAAAATTAGAACGGTGGAATGCTCTTTCTTCTGAAGAACAACAAAAGTTTGCTCCCATTTGTCCCGACTTTGTAATTGAACTCAGGTCGCCTTCCGATAACCTGAAACCATTACAAGAAAAAATGGCAGAATATATGAGAGAGCCTGGAGTACAATTAGGCTGGTTAATTGACCGAAAGCAGCGAAAAGTTTATATTTATCATCCAGCTAGAGAAGTAGAATGTTTAGATAATCCCGATAGAGTTAGCGGCGATCCTGTATTGCCTGGATTTGTTCTGAATATGAGTAAAGTTTGGTAGAAAGAGCGATCGCACTCCCAAAAAATTCTAAATCCTAAAATACCGCAATAAGTGAAAATTTTAAAGGAACTTTAAGTAAATCCAAAAATGGACATCAAAAACGGCTTTATAGGCACTGTTGGCAACACGCCCCTAATTCGGTTAAACAGCTTCAGCGAAGAAACCGGGTGCGAAATCCTCGGCAAAGCAGAATTTCTCAATCCCGGCGGGTCTGTGAAAGACCGCGCCGCCCTCTACATTATCGAAGATGCCGAACAAAAAGGTTTACTCAAACCAGGCGGTACAGTAGTTGAAGGAACCGCAGGCAACACAGGCATCGGATTGGCCCACATTTGCAACGCCAAAGGCTACAAATGCCTGATTATCATTCCAGATACTCAATCCCAAGAAAAAATGGATATGTTGAGGACGTTGGGTGCAGAAGTGCGTCCCGTTCCAGCCGTACCTTACAAAGACCCAAATAACTATGTGAGACTTTCTGGCAGAATTGCCTCGGAGATGGAAAACGCTATTTGGGCTAACCAATTCGATAATTTAGCCAACCGTCACGCCCACTACGAGACTACCGGAAAAGAAATCTGGGAACAAACAAACGGTAAAGTTAATGCCTTTACTTGCGCTACCGGAACAGGCGGCACTTTAGCAGGTGTAGCGATGTACCTAAAAGAAAAAAATCCCGATGTGAAAACTGTTTTGGCAGACCCAATGGGCAGTGCGCTTTACAGTTACATCAAAACAGGCGACCTTAAAATGGAAGGCAATTCGATTACAGAAGGAATTGGTAACAGTCGCGTTACCGCTAACATGGGAGATGTGCCGATCGACGACGCGATCCAAATTGACGATAAAGAAGCAGTGCGCGTAATTTACCAACTGTTGAAAAAAGATGGTTTATTTCTGGGCGGTTCTTCCGGTATCAACGTAGGTGCAGCTGTAGCATTAGCAAAGCAAATGGGCCCAGGTCACACGATTGTCACCATCCTCTGCGATAGCGGCAGTCGTTATCAATCGCGACTTTACAATCGGGAATGGATGGCATCAAAAGGGTTGCTACCCGATTAGGCATCGGTCAAAAACAGATGAAAAATGACCGATGACAAATCACAAATAATGCCATTTCCCAGAACAGTTTTAATTTGCCACAGCAACGCTTGCCGCAAACAGGGTGCAGCCAAAGTCCTAGCTGCTTTTCAGGCGCACCCCGTTCCAGATGTAAATGCGATCGCCTCCGGTTGTCTGGGACAGTGCGGCAACGGCCCAATGGTACTCGTAGAGCCAGACAATATCTGGTATAATCGCGTACACCCAGATGAAGTACCGACCGTAGTAGAACGCCATTTGCGCGGCGATCGACCTGTGACGGCAATGCTCTATCAGAAGAAACTAGGGCGTCGGGAGGAGTAAATTTCTACTTTTGACTTTTCACTTCACTGAGGAGTGTAAGTCAAAAAAGGAACAGCAACTATTTCTCCTTCCACTTCGCCAACCTGTACCTTTAATCCTTCGCCGCCAGCTTTGGTACGAATATAACCCAGTCCGAAGCAACCGCGATCGCTTTCCGTATAGCTGGTAAGTTTACCGACTTTTTCATCTCCAACAGTAATAATGCTACCGGGTTCGGCAGGTGCTTGTAGACGAATACCCCAAAGTTGTTGCTTTACTCCTTTATAAGTATTCAATCTCGCAATAGTTTCTTGACCGATGTAGCAACCTTTATTAAAAGAAATTGTTTGCCACAGTCCCGCTTCTAAAGGATTGTAATCCTCAGTCAGTTCGCGATCGGGCACTGGGCGTCCTTGTTCTGTTCTTAATTGTTCCCAAATGCTAGCGCCCATAGGCACAGCACCCGCTTGCACTAAGTTACTCCAAACTTTCGGCGCATCGCCCGCAGGAACAATTAAAGTGTATCCCGGTATTGCCAAACCGCTACCCACAGCAATGCGAACTTCCACTTTATCCCCCGCATCGGAAGAGAGGTTAGGCAAAATCGGCAATAACTGATGACTGGCGTAGGCTTGACCGATAATTGACCCAGCCCCCAACTTTTCCAAAATCGCATCGCTTTCCGGCCCAATCAAACTAAAAGTAGCCGTATCATCTGTAATATCGGTTAACTTGACCTTATCCGCGAAAAAGATATATTGGTCTAACCATTTCATCAACTTCTCGCGGCGATTCGGCGAAACCAGCAGCAACACAGCATCTTCCAAGACATAGCCAGTCGCTAAATCGATTGTGCGAGCTGTAGAGGTGACAAAAACAGTATCGCAACCTTCTCCCGGTTTGAGTTTCTGGAAATCGTTGGTACTTTGGTTGTGCAAAAATCGCAGTCGATCGGCATCACCAACCAGAATTCTACCCCAGTGAGAGCGATCGCACAAAGCCACCTTCTCTTGCGCCGCCAAAATAGCTGCCGCATCATTGCCAAAACTAACAGCTACCGAATCCTCGAATTTCGCTCCAATTGATACTTCTACATCTCGCAATGCCTCAATCATTTCTGCCTGCCTCTGCGTTTTCTTTTGCGTACATTTCCGTCAAAAAAATTACTAAACATCCGGCAAATCAGTAAACACTTGTTCCACGATTGCTCTTGTTTTTACCTCTAAACGCTCCCAATCCACATCCCCAGTTTCATCGATCAGACTTGTATCGATATCAACTTCTTGACTTTCCCATTCGCTATGTGTGGGTTTGTAGTCAAGGAAACACACTTGATAGCATAGATCCCACAAGTTGACGCTCATTTGATAGTCTCGATGCTGCAAACAAAGCAAATACCCTGGATAAGGGTATTGCACTTCTTCGTAAGTACCCTTCCAAACAGATTGCTCCAACTGTTTGCGAATGTTATCGATGACGCGGAGAAAGGCAGGTTGCATCAGTAGTTCGGCTTGCTGCCATGCCACCATGTTAGTAATTTTGGGCTTCATGGGCTTGAAGTAGTGAGAAAATTGCTTTGACTTTGATAATCCCACGACACGAATCATAGAATTTCAAATTCAACAAGTCTACTTAAAACCTTAGCGCTATCTTCTCACAGGCGGTGGCGCAGGAACGTTGAGACGCTGTGGCTCAGATGTATTCAGGCGCTGCGGCTTAGGGATACGCTCCAAGGAAGCTTTAAAAAAATAAACCCGGCTACAGTATTCAGAAGAGCTAGAGCAGATGGTTTCTATCGAAACATTGCTAACGCCGACAACATTGAATAACAAAGAGGCTGTCTGCGCCGCTGTCACCGTTCGAGTAGCTACTTGCCGCCCATCCAAGTAAATATTGACAGTGTTGGGAGGGCTGGTTGTATCCCTGTCCAGCATACCAAATTCCAGCTGAAGAGTTTGAAATTTGGGCTCGGAATTTTCTGGTCTGATTCTACAAGTAACAGCGGCAGAGCCATTACTCGGACTCAGATTCATCAAACTTTTATAGACCGCTCTACCAATAGCAACATCTTCGCTATCCGGACGCCAGCGACCGGGGCCACTACCAACGCAAGTAGTCTTTACAAGAGAAACAGGGTTTTCGCTCCCCTGTACAACTTGTCCCCCTATGATTGCCACAGTCAAGGATAGCATTGCGCCAGCGATGACTTTACCGATCGACTTGGTTGTTTGCATAAGTAGATTTTCAAGCTAACAGGTAAAAATCCTTACCTATGATATCCAATTGCTCGCGCCAGAACAGGTTAATTTTCAAAATTACAAGCTAATAAGCTTAAAATCAGAGCTGAAGCCCCCATCTGCTTTGATTTGCTGTTTGCAGCAGATTCCTCGATCTCCGTCATTCTTAATACGAGCAGCGGCAGTCTTCCAGCCCTATTATATAAGTGCGATCGCGACCCTGCTTTTTGGCTTTATAGAGAGCTTTATCAGCCGCAGCCACTAGCTTTGCAGGTGAAGATACATCACTGGGAACCGTGCTAGCAACCCCCAAACTGAGAGTAACGTACTGGCGGATTGGAGATCTGGTATGACTGATTTTCAACGCTTTTACTCTTCTGCGGATTTGTTCTGCTAAGTAGAACGCATCCCTTGGCTTTGTGTTTGGCAAAATTACCGCCAACTCTTCTCCCCCGTAACGAGCTACCAAAGCACTCGGACGATTTACCGCTGCTTGAATAGCTTGGGCGATTTGCTGCAAACAGAAGTCTCCTGCTAGATGTCCGTAAGTGTCATTGTAAAGTTTAAAAAAATCGACATCGCAAAGAATTAAAGACAAAGGCGATCCGCTTTTACCAAAGTTGAATTCGTCAGATTCTTCTATTTGCAAACGCCGCCATTCTTGATTTAGGTAAGCATTAAATCGACGGCGATTTGCTAGCTGCGTCAGGCTATCTAAATTGGCAAGGCGACGCAATTTTCGATTTGCTATCTTTAATTCTTCGTAAAGTTGAGCTTGTTGAATAGCTATTCCCACTTGCGTAACAAATTGCTTGATTAAATCTATTTCTACTTGCTGCCACTGTCGCGATCGCGAACATTGAAGAGCGATCAGCAATCCCCATAATTCTTCTCCCTGCTTGATTGTAACTACTAAGTCTGATTTGACTTGAAAACGAGTTAATAAGTCAACATAGCAACGATTAAAGTCACCTGGATAAATATTTCTTGTGTCTCTACCTTCTCTTTCTCTATAAACATCGAATAAGTTTTCTGTAATGCACGAATCTATACTTGCGTTTTCTAAAACAGATGTCCATTCTGGGCTAACAGATTCTACAGCTACAAATCCACTGTGCTTAGATTTAAATTGGTAGATAATCACGCGATCCATTTGGAGAAACTGCCGTACTTCATTTACGGTTGTATTGAGAATTTCTTCTAAGTTCAAAGATTTACGGATACGCTCTTGCATAGAGGCAATCAATCGCTCTGTCTCCATCTGCTTTTGCAAGCGTACATTTTGCTCTTCCAGTTGCTTTTGCAGGTTGTTGATAGTTAGGCGGGTTGTAACTCTAGCTAAAAGTTCTGCTGGCAGTATGGGTTTTGTAATATAATCAACCGCTCCAAGTTTAAAGCCTCTTATTGTGCATTCCGTTTCTGCTTTTTCAGTCATTAAGACCACAGAGATGTTTTTAGTAACTTCATTTAATTTTAACTGACGACAAGTTTCAAATCCGTCAATAATTGGTGATGTTGTATCCAAAAGTATGAGATTCGGTTGGTAATATTCAGCTTGATAAATAGCTGTCTCGCTATCGGTCGCAAACAATAGCTTAAAATCTAAATTGATTAGGATTTCGCGCAAAAATTCTAAATTACTAATAGCATCGTCGATAATTAAAATCGTATTTTTATTAGCCTGACAAATGCTAAGTTCGATTTGAAGTTGATGATTGGGGATTTGAGGTTGTTCTAGCATATGACCACAGTAAAAATCAGGAATAAGTAAATTATTCCTTGTTTTGCTAGTTCGTTGCGTGATTGGCTACCTTGAGCCTTTGTGAACATTACGTATAAATCCGGTGTTTTTAAACTGTATTTCTATGTGAGTTTGTCCCCATAATGCTTGTGATCTGGGTCACAAGCCTCTCCGACTCCCAAGTAAAAGCAGCTTGACTGCAAGGTTACGATCGATACTTTATACCCAGGTTAGTTTGGTATAGTGCGATCGATCTGGCTTATGCTCGTGTAGCCAGGACTTCAGCCGCCAAAACAATTAGCACCCCACCTAAAATCTAAAAATCTTAGCTAAGAGTCTTGGCAAACCCAGAAACACGAGTTATGCTATTCCCATGAACCTTAGCCAAGATTGTTGGGAATCATCGAATGTCCAAGATCATCTACGATGTCATCCAGCGCTTCGAGGTAGAAAACGGCGTCCCGCGCCTAGTGTCAACCAATATCCAGGTGATTCAAGGTGGCGAAGATTTGCTGTCTTTAGCGATCGATATGCTGATTCAAATGGGTTTTTACGAAAAGTTTGAGGAAAAACGCACATCTCAATATATTGGCTATCGGCTTAAAAATGCTGGAAAAGGAGAGAAACGCTATCAGGTTATTCTGGCTCAAAGAATAGATAAATTATTTATTTCTATTTCTCAAAACATTCTCCAGCAACATATTTTAGAATTTAAATTTTTAGATGGAGTAGAGGAACAAATGGTTAGTTATTATTGGATACGTCCTAGTAAAGCAGAAAATTTTATGGAGGTATGCGCCAAGACTGGTTGTGCAGTTACTGTAGATATGCCTTTGGTCGGAAATTTTGATTTAGATCAGGCTGATGAAGATATGTACTATGGTACTAAGACCCGTTTTTACGGTTACGAATTTATGAGACTGATGAAAGAGAGTGATTGTTGTTTAGTAATAATAGGACAAGATCAACTTTTTCATTATACCTGGCAAGTTGGTATTAATTCTAAAGAAGTGCTAGAAGAGTTTTTAGGCTACTTTGGAAAAATATTGATGGAGCAAAACCAGTGTCTATCAAAGTCAAAAGGCTGATTAACCCATACGAAGAAAGGATGCTGGAATTTCTTCAAACCTGCATAGATAAAAGTTATAATATCCACACACAGGTTAGCTTATGCCAATTCTGTGAAATAGATAGCCATCTTGAACATGAGTTAAGAAATTTTTTCTTTAGCTCTAGCGTAGATGCTCTCATCACAGACTTTGACTACAAACCTTGCCTAGTCCTAGAGTTTCAATCATCATACCACAATTACCCAGAAGCAAAAGAGCGAGACAGGAAAAAAGCTCTTCTGCTCGAACTTGCCGGAGTACCGTTGCTCTATTCCCAAATAAAAGACTTTGGTATACTGCATCTTTACTGCAAAAATGAGGAAATATTTTTCAACCTATTTACCGGAAAAGGCAGAGAAAATGCCAAAAATTTAATTGAAAAGTATTGCCAACAATCTGCTAGTTGTAATCTTCTAGTCCCAGCTTGGTAAGTATATGTAAAGCCCGAAAGCTACCGCAGTGATAGAATAAAAAAGCAAGACTGTTAGGAGGGGTGTAAAATTAGTACAAAAAGAAGCGAACATTCAGAAAATAGGCGAGACGAAGGAAGACCTGTAAGTTCCGCCTTCACCGATGTTTAGAAAGCAAGACAGAGTGATGTTTTTATTCAGCCAGACGGTAGATATGTAGTTCGAGGAGATAGAGGAAGAGAACACATCTTTGAACGAGATGGAGAGTTGGTTACAAGCATTGAACGTTCTAATAAAGCTCATCAACTCAAAATCAGGAAAGGAGAAAGACAGCCGTTAACGGATGATGAATTTGCACGGTTTCAGGAGATATTCAAATGACTTTAGAACAAATGAATTTAGAAGAAAGTCTAGAAATCGATTTGGAAGACCGACTTTCAGATTTGACAGCAGACTTAGTGGCATTGGAAAGCAATAGCGCATTTTTAGCTCGCCTTTTTTCCTTAGAATCAGGTAAATGGGTAGACCTAGAACCTCTATGCAGCGAGCTTAATGAAATTAGGAGTGAAATTGCCGAACTGAAAAAATCTTTTCAGGGAACAATCCGAGTAACTTGGCTAGACTACCCTGACGCGGAAGGGTTTTGTACGATAGTATTCTTTGTCGCAGCATTACATTGGAGTAACTTAGCACTTTATAACCAGCAGTTGTTCTTTAAAAGATTTTACGAAACAACTTCTACATCTGCATAATTTTTATTGTGATGGGAGCCAAGTTCTCAAACCTTTTATGGCCATATTTCATGCAGATCGCACTTTTTAATTAATCTGCGATCTGCATTATTATACTGTTGTTATCACATTTTGCAAATCCCCCCAATCCAGTCAGCAAATTTAACCAATAATCGCTTGCTAATAGACAAATAATTAATATTTTCACACGGCTTAAGCAAAGCGATATTGACTATAATATCGCCAACATTAACTATGTTTATTATCAATACGAATGAGGTTGCCTAAGCGGCAACCCCGTATAATAAACCCACATTACTTAGCAGAACTAACCAACATCCAGAGCAAAGATTACCCTGCTAAAGACACCGTGTTTGTGAATGCGCTAGCGGCAACAGGTATAATTTGTATGCTACAGCGGATCTCGTCAGCATCTCCTGTCGTTGCATCTTCTTGCAGCTCTTTCCTCAGTGCCTTGGCTGTACGCATCCGCGAAACAGCAACTCCTGCTCCCGGTATAGTTATGTCTTGAGTTGGTAGAATATTGCTGACCAAAACTTGATCTACTGGATTAGGCGCATCTACTCCCAAGACCTGGATGACTTCTTGAAATTTAAACCCATCTGTCTGTAAAGCAACTTCGTTTGCAGTGAAAGTTACATTGTATTTAACCTCAATTTTTACCTTTTGTTGACCGCCCTCAGTAAATGGGGTTAAAGTGAGGGTTGGACTAGCAATAGTTGCCATAATTATTCTCCCTTTTTTTGACTATCAATGAGTTAATCGAATTGTTACAACAGCATATTCCTTTACGTAAATTACCTATCCGGATATTTCGTTCTGTAAATTAGAAGTTTTCCAAACTTGTTTCTCAGCCGTTCCGCTTCAAAACCCACACGAGTGTTGCCTAACACCAATTGTCGCTGTAGTGTTACATAGCTCTTTTGAAAAAAAGAAAAAGTAAAAAAATATTGCATTTTCCATGAAAAAATTTACAGCGTAAAATTACTTTATTGCGATCGCAGATTTTCAAGTAAAGCGATCCCGCCGCGAATATACCGTTACCCTCACCTTTTCGCAAACACACCCATTAAGATTTTCATACTTGCTCCTATGCAACCCAAACGGATGCTACAATCAACAGCCATAGCTAGGGGTGCCCCTCAAACCGGGCTGAGAACAAACCCTTTGCACCTGAGTCCGGGTAATACCGGCGGAGGGAAGCTGTTTATTCGAGGAAATTAATATGCGTACCGAATGGGTAGCGAAGCGTCGCGGGCAAAGTAACGTTTCTCAAATGCACTACGCCCGCCAAGGCGTTATCACTGAAGAAATGCAACACGTCGCCCAGCGGGAAAATCTCCCAGCTGACTTGATTCGCGACGAAGTGGCACGGGGGCGGATGATTATCCCCGCCAATATCAATCACACTAACTTAGAACCAATGGCGATCGGCATCGCCTCTAAGTGTAAGGTTAACGCCAACATCGGCGCTTCCCCCAACTCCTCCGGTATTGAGGAAGAACTGACTAAGCTGAAACAAGCGGTGAAATACGGTGCCGATACCGTGATGGACTTATCCACTGGTGGCGGTAACTTGGATGAAATTCGCACCGCTATTATAAATGCTTCCCCAGTTCCCATCGGTACTGTGCCGATTTACCAAGCATTAGAAAGCGTTCACGGCAAAATGGAAAATCTCACGCCGGATGACTTTCTCCACATCATCGAAAAGCACGCCCAACAAGGCGTAGACTACATGACGATTCACGCAGGTATTCTCATTGAATACTTGCCTTTGGTGAAAAGTCGGATTACCGGAATTGTTTCTCGCGGTGGCGGGATCATCGCCCGGTGGATGTTGCATCATCACAAACAAAATCCTCTCTACACCCACTTCGCGGATATCATCGAAATCTTTAAGAAATACGATGTTTCTTTCAGTTTAGGCGATTCTCTCCGTCCCGGTTGCACTCACGATGCCTCGGATGCTGCCCAACTCGCAGAATTGAAAACTCTCGGTAAACTCACCCGCAAAGCTTGGGAACATAACGTGCAGGTGATGGTGGAAGGGCCGGGTCATGTGCCGATGGATCAAATTGAGTTTAATGTCAAGAAGCAAATGGAAGAGTGTTCGGAAGCACCTTTCTACGTGCTGGGGCCATTAGTAACAGATATTGCTCCCGGTTACGACCATATCACTTCTGCGATCGGTGCGGCGATGGCAGGCTGGTACGGTACGGCGATGCTGTGCTATGTAACACCAAAAGAACACTTAGGTTTGCCGAATGCAGAAGACGTGCGAAATGGGTTAATTGCTTATAAAATAGCTGCCCATGCTGCGGATATTGCCCGTCGTCGTCCGGGGGCACGCGATCGCGATGATGAACTCTCGAAAGCGCGTTACAACTTCGATTGGAACCGCCAATTTGAGTTAGCATTAGATCCCGATCGAGCCAAAGAATATCACGACGAAACCCTCCCAGCAGATATCTACAAAACCGCTGAATTCTGCTCGATGTGCGGCCCGAAATTCTGCCCGATGCAAACAAAAGTTGATGCCGAAGCATTGGAAGAATTGGAGAAGTTTTTGGCTAAAGAGCCAGTAGCTAAAGGTTAATATAGTAAGGTGGGCAATGCCCACCTTACTTTTTTAATCCTGACTTCAACTCACATTATCAAAACTCAAATATGCGTTGTCTCTCTAATTTAGCTTTTGGCGGTTTCGCTCTTAGCTTATTTGCTCACTTATTAACTTTTTGGGAAATAGATATTATTGAAAGATTCCCGGCAATCTGGTTATTGCACTTAGGGGCATTTATTTTTTATATTCCGATAATTATACTAGATAGAAAGTTCAGACAAAGCCAAAATATGCCTGATATTTTATCTATACCAATGCCAAACTGGTTACGGCTTGCTATTTATGGCTTTTTCTACTATGCAATTATTAATTTTATTTTGTTTTTCTTTTTATCAAGCGGTGGAGCGCCTGACGAACATAATGGCAAGTATTTCCTAAAAAATCATGGCCAGGTTATTAGAGAGCTTACTTTACAAGAGTACCGTCAACAAAAAGCTTATATTATTAGAGGTTTCTCAGGGCATTCGATGTTGTTTTACCTCATACCAGCTGCGTATTTTCGGTATTACAAGTCTGAATCTTCCTCTAATAACGTATAGAAACGGCGATCGCTTTCTCGTTTCCACTCTTCCAATTCGTTAAAACGGCGCTCATTTTCTTGTTTCCACGCTGCTAATTCAGCTTTTCTGGCTTCATTCTCTTGCTGTTGCTGCGCTGCTAACTGTAACGACGCTTGCGCTGTAACCCTTACCCCATCTACGCTATCTTTTAATTCCGAAACGCTTTCTCTTAGTTCCGAAACATCAGAGGCTAAACTGTCCAGCATTTCATCTGTCCATCTCACCCTTTTGCTTTCATTATCTGGTGTTTGTGTTATAACTATTTTCTCCTCAAATTTAAACTTATAAACAAATTATCAGCAAAACTCACCCAGCAAATTTATTTTAGCAAGTCGCAAACTCCTCTAGCCGTGTCTGGAAAATCACGGCTAGAATTAGCAATTCCCAACTTTATTTTAAACTTTCAATTGCTTATACCTTTCCTGAATTTCCCCGATCGCAAACACCGCCTCAAACTTCAACCCAACAGATTGGTATAATTCAGCACCACCCTGTTTTCTATCCACCAGCGAAATCACTTCCTCAACCACATAACCCGCATCTCGCAACCGCTCAACAGCCTTCAGCGCCGATCCCCCAGTTGTCACCACGTCTTCCAAAACGACTACTTTTGCACCCTGCGGTAATTCCGGCCCTTCGATGTAAGCTTTTGTACCGTGTCCTTTCGCTTCCTTGCGGATAATCAACGCGGGAATAGGACGATTTTCATAAGCAGAAACTACGCTGACGGCGGACACGATCGGATCTGCACCCAAAGTCAAACCTGCTACCGCCTGAGTATCCGTAGATAGTATCGATAACAGAATACGTCCGATCGCCAAAGCCCCGTGAGGATGCAGCGTTACCAATTTACCATTAATGTAATAAGTGCTACGCTGACCGGAAGAGAGAACAAAATCGCCTTCTTTATAAGCCAGTTGGCAGAATAAATCTAGAAGTTGCTGGCGCAACATCGAGATATCTGAAGTAGCCGAAATTACACCAAAATCGCTGGGTGGTTTGATTCCACTGGTCATTGCAGTTGATAATTAGAAAGAGCCAACAACGATCTTAGACCCAAAGATAGGTTAATATTTGGGAAAAGTGAGGGTGAAACTTATGAGTATACGGAACGGTCTTATAGGTGCTTCGATCCTGAGTGCCCTTTGTACCCTGTTTGCGTTTGCTTCTCAAGCAAATGCAGAACCCTTAAACCCACGTAGAACATACATCAGTCCAAGCAGTTACGGTATCGATCAATTATTTGAGCGCACTTTCTTCAGCCACGATAGAGAAGCTTTCAGAAATCGTTCAATAGAACGGCAGTTAAATTTGCTTTTCGGCCCTTATGTGGAGAATGAAATTAACAGCGATGCTAAAGCAATTCACGAACTGTACAAGAATGTCCTAAGACAGCAGGTATCGAGCGATCCGGTGCTTCGCACTCCAGATTTGCCTAATCCCTATAATAGTTCCTTGCTTCAACTACCTTCTTTCAATTCCTATAAAGGAAACACTTCGGTTACCGGCACAGAGTTTATCTACGAAGAACAGCCACCCCGCTAGGGTATCGATTGAATTTTTTCTGGGTGAAAAGAAATCGGGTTTCTTTGGGTGGCTCTCCCGTTTTTGTGGTGATAATACAAACTTATCTAATCGTAGGGTGGGGGACGGCACGGGCGATAATTTTAGTACTTTCGATCGATAATTTAGTTGCCGTGCCGTAAGCCACCATCGCACTCAACTGTAACACAACAAACATTTTTCCCCATAAATCAGCAAGAGCCGACAATGGTTTATTGAATCTGAATATCGGCAGTGCAGGAGTTGAACCTGCCTGGGGCGAATTATGAGTTCGCTGCCTAAACCGCTCGGCCAACTGCCGTTTATTTGTAGTTACCGTTGTATTATATTAGCTCTTTAGCCAACGATCGTTTCCCTACTTCCCCAATCAGCCAAGGGCGCGGAGTATTTTAGGTAGTTTCCGATCGCAGGTTTGCTACAACTCGTTCAGTCCTGAGCAAGCCGCCTTCCTATTGTATAATCAGTCAGCTTAGTTCGACAACCCTTAGATACTAACTAAGATATAAATCGTCAGATCGATCGAAAGTAGGGAAATTAGGGTAAACCCGTATTGACTATGAAGTTGAATTCAACTGTAGCGTTAACTTTAGTTTTGCTGGTTCTGATGCTTGGGGCTGGCCTGGTAAGCGGAATGTGGGGATTTGCTTTGGGACACGAAGCTCTCAAAGGCGTAAGTCAACCGGATGCTCGCCCAACAGCCAAAACGAAAAATTATAAGGAGACACCGGCGGGAACACAACCCCTGGTAATGTTAAAAGAAGCAGATATCATCAAAAGTGTCAACGTCAGAAAGCAGGGTAAAGGGAAGCAAGCTAAGGCAGACAAAAATGATGAGCCTAGCGAAAAGCGGACTAAATCACTTTCACCATCTGAATCTACACCATCTACTGCAACCAATGCGGCATTTCCGATCGTTACCAAAGATAAGGGCGTTACCCTAGAAATCCGATCGGTGCAACAGCAGCAAGGCTCTTTACTGCTCGATGTCAGCTTGAAAAACGAGGGCGACCAGCCTGTAAAGTTTTTATATAGCTTTTTGGATGTCACCGATAACCGGGGTCGTCCCTTGAGCGCCAGCGCAGAGGGGCTACCAGGAGAATTGCCTCCCAACGGCGAGTCATTTTCGGGAACGGTGAGTATCCCTACCTCTGTACTCGAAGGCGCAGATCGACTTTCCCTGACCCTGACGGACTACCCGGATCAACAACTGCGCCTCCAAACCTCTGAGATTCCAGTAAGATAGGAAGGCAAAAGTCAAAAATCAACAGAAGCACGATCGGAACGGCTTCTGAATTTTGACTTATAATTGCTGCTTTTTGGTTTGGATTTTGTCTTTTGCCTTTGGCATACTTGCCTTTTTTACAAATGGTTGCCGCCTTTGTGCTTGTCTCGGTCGCTGAGCGGGGATTAAGTCAAGTTTCTTTCCTAACGTGGCCAGACACGGTGCTGCGGTTATTGTCGGTGCTGCTGCTCATTACAATCAATGCTTTTTTTGTAACTGCTGAGTTTTCGATAGTCTCGGTACGTCGATCGCGCATCAACCATTTGGTAGATTCTGGCGATGCCCAGGCTAGAGCCGTACAACACCTGCAACAAAGCATCGATCGCCTTCTCTCTACAACCCAACTCGGTATAACTCTCTCCAGTTTGGCTTTAGGCTGGATTGGCGAAAGTACAATGGCAGTCCTGGTAGCGAACTGGATGGCGCACCTGCCTCTACCGGAAAAGATGAGTATTGCGATCGCCCATACTCTAGCCGTACCGATGGCTTTTTTGTCGATCGCCTACTTGCAGATTGTTTTGGGAGAACTTTGCCCCAAAACCGTCGCCATGCTTTATTCCGAGCAGTTAGCAAGAATTTTAGCACCCCTCAGTCTGGCGATCGCCCGCTTTTTCAAACCCTTTATCTGGATTCTCAATCAATCCACCCGCTTGCTGTTGCGACTTGTGGGTATCCGCTACACAGGACAAGGTTGGAAACCGCCTGTTACCCCAGAAGAATTGCAACGGATTATCACCACTTCCAGCGAATCCACCGGACTGGAAGCAGAAGAACGAGAACTGCTGCGAAACGTATTTGAATTTGGCGATGTCTTGGCGGGAGAAGTAATGGTTCCCCGCACCAGCATAGCGGCTATTCCCAGCACCGCCACCTTCCATACACTCTTGAACGAAATTGCCTCCGCAGGACACTCTCGCTATCCTGTCATGGGAGAATCCCTGGATGACATTCGTGGCTACATTGACTTCATCGAACTAGCCGAACCTTTGGCCCAAGGTAGCTTGACTCTGGAAACAGCAATTCAACAGTGGATTCGCCCAGTCAGATTTGTACCGGAATATACTCCCTTGAGCGAACTATTGGCAATGATGCAGCGATCGCACCAATCAATAGTAATGGTAGTCGATGAGTTTGGCGGCACTGCCGGCTTGCTTACCCTCAACGATCTGATTGCCGAAATCATTGGCGACACCGGCGAATTAGATAGTAACGAAGAAGTAATTGTCCAAAGTTTGGACGAGCAAACTTTTCTGGTACAGGCGCAGATGAACTTAGAGGAACTCAACGATCTTTTGGATTTGGGTTTGCCTCTTACCTACGAGTATCAAACTTTAGGTGGTTTTATCCTTTACCAGCTGCAAAAAATTCCCAATCCAGGAGAAACTTTACACTATAAAAATCTGGAATTTACGGTTGTTTCTACTGAAGGGCCGCGCTTGCATCAAATTCGCATTCGACGCTTGGAAGCCTCCCCGGATTTTCTGCAACACAGCAAGAGAGATGACTCCTCAGAACAAAAAGCGATCGCGCCAGACAACGACACCCGCACCAACAACTCAAACACCGACCTTTAGTTGTGAAAAGACCATCATTAACTTTTCCTTATTTTAAGATTATTTCTGCATTGAATAAGGTAGAGGATCTTTTAGTCCCAATTCTGCAAATGCTGCCAAACGCAACTGACAAGAATCGCAAACTCCACAAGCCAATTCTTCGCCCGCGTAGCAAGACCAAGTTTTTTCCCAAGGTACAGCTAAGCTATTTCCTAATTGAATAATCTCAGTTTTCTTTAAATCAATCAAAGGCGTTAGAATCTTTATTGGTTCTCCTTCGCGACCTTGTTTCGTACCCAAGCGAAACACCTCCTGCATTGCCTCGATATAATCGGGACGGCAATCTGGATAACCGGAATAATCTAAAGCATTGACGCCGATGTAAACTCGTTGGGCACCTATGGCTTCCGCATAAGCTAGCGCAAAACTCAAAAATATGGTATTGCGGGCTGGCACATAAGTGATGGGAATATTTTGAGACATATCTGCGAGAGAGCGATCGCAAGGTAAATCAATCTTTACATCCGTGAGAGCAGAAGCACCCCACAGGCGCAAATCAAAGTTGACAATTTGGTGTTCTGCGATACCAGCAGATAAAGCGATCGCCCTTGCCGCTTCCAACTCCCGCCGATGGCGCTGTCGATAATCAAACGAAAGAGCGTAACACTGGCATCCATCAGCCTTTGCTTGATATAGAACAGTTGACGAATCTAATCCCCCAGACAGCAAAATAACCGCTTTTACCACTTTTTCCTCACCCTTGTCAGATGTTGTAAATATAACTCTACGGTCTGCACATAGGTCGCCTTTACTACAAAAAGACCTTTCGATCAACTTCTAATGTGTAGGAACATAAAGTCAACTTAGAAATTCTTAATCAAGAAAGACACTGTGCTACCATCTTGATGGTTTTTGACGGCGTAAGGGCGGGGTAACCCGGCCTCGACTCGGATAAGACCCAAAGTGGTGGAGGAGCATAACAGAGTGCAAGATAGCATCTCCGTGAGATTTGCGAACGCTTACGTGCAACGAAATCAACCGGAACCGTTGCGAATTGGGGTCATCGGGGTGGGCAATATGGGACAGCATCACACCCGTGTTCTCAGTTTACTTAAAGATGTCGAACTGGTAGGTGTCGCCGACATTAACGTCGAGCGCGGTCTGGATACAGCCAGTAAGTATCGAGTTCGCTTTTTTGAACATTATCGAGACCTACTTCCTCATGTGGAAGCAGTCTGCATCGCAGTACCTACCCGACTGCATCATGCAGTCGGAATGACCTGTCTGCAACATGGGGTTCACGTCCTCATCGAAAAACCGATCGCCGCCAGTATTGCCGAAGCTGAATCCCTCGTCAATGCAGCAGCCGAGTCAGGACGAATTCTACAAGTAGGTCACATCGAACGCTTCAATCCAGCTTTTCAGGAACTCGGCAAAGTCCTCAAAACTGAAGAATTGCTGGCTTTGGAAGCGCACCGGATGAGTCCGTATTCTCATCGGGCCAATGATGTCTCTGTCGTCTTGGATTTAATGATCCACGACATCGACTTGTTGCTGGAATTGGCAGCAGCGCCTGCGGTCAAGCTGACAGCCAGCGGTAGCCGCGCCTCCGATTCTGGCTATTTAGATTATGTGACTGCCACGCTGGGCTTCGCCAATGGCATTGTGGCCACTTTGACAGCCAGCAAAGTCACTCACCGGAAAATCCGTCGCATTGCGGCCCATTGTAAAAACTCTCTGACGGAAGCAGATTTTCTGAACAATGAAATTCTGATTCACCGACAGACAACTGCCAACTACATGACCGACTACGGTCAAGTACTTTATCGGCAAGACGGTTTGATTGAAAAAGTCTACACCAGCAATATTGAGCCACTCCATGCAGAGTTGGAGCATTTTGTCAACTGCGTGCGGGGCGGCAATCAACCTTCTGTTGGTGGCGAACAAGCTCTCAAAGCCTTGCGGTTGGCAAGTTTAATCGAACAGATGGCACTCGACGGTCAAGTTTGGCATTCGCGAGAATTGGAGCGTGCCAATCAGCCGAGCCTCAAGATATAAAACAATGTAAGATTGGCAATTCCAGACGGCAATCTAAATTTGGAAATCCAAAATCTTGCGGCCAATCGATTCGCTGACTAGGCGATTCCCTTGAGGGCTGAGGTGAATATGGTCTCTGTATAAAGGTTCTGCCAGCTGTGCTGAGTTGAACAAGGGTAAAAAATCTATGTAGATAATTTGCCGACTTTGGGTAAAGTCAGTCAGACGCTGACGTTCCTTGAGTTCGTAATCGCGCGGGCCAGGACTGCCGACCTCCCGCAATAAGGGTGTCATTGCTAGTAGAAAATGGCTATTGCTTTGACGGGCGATCGCCTGAACTTTTTCTATGGCTGCTAAATTACGGCTAACGCGATCGCCCTCTTCCGTATTCACCGTTCCCAACTCCGGCAGTTTAGGCGCTGGCAATACATACCTACCAAACACTTCCGCCAAAGCTAGCACAGGTTTTCGCTCTGGATAATTGCGATCGCGTCCCACTTGTACAGAAGTAGGCGCTGTAGCAAATAAATCATCTGTATTGATCAGCAAAACTACTACTTGAGCGCCAAACGTACCGAAACGCTCTATATAAGCAAGTTCATTTCTTGGGCCCCAAGAATTAGCCGAAGCATTAAGCACTTCTATTTGGTTGAATTTATTACCAAGAACAGACGATCGCAGTTGTGCGGCGATCGTCTCGGAAATAACATAGTCCCGATCCGTCCACCAACCCCCGTTAGCGATCGAGTCCCCCAACAGCAACACCCGCAATGTCGAAGCCGATCGTTCCTTACTGATGTCATACCCCCGCATCGAATACTGATTGATCTCAATCCGATTGCCAAAGCGACGAGTTCGTTGATTCGGTGCTAGCAAATAACCAATTTGCTCATCAGCAACATAAATTGGAGGATTGCCGAAACCAAACAGCAAACGCAGTCCCACCTCAAACAGAACTAACAACCCTACCACAACAGCCAAAATTAGCAGCCCTAACTTCACAGATCTTTTTCCTCGCTAATACCACCCAAGTCTTAACAAAAGTTTTCGTTTCTCACCCATCAGAATCATGGACGATAGGTATTTCGATCGCTAATCTAGACTAAGAAACGTTTTGTGACCAACCATTGCAGCGCTAAGTACGGAGGAGAGCGGCTCGATTAAGTGTCGCGATTTCAACGCCTCACTAAATTTGGAATATCCACCCCCCGACAAAGTACGGAGGGCTTCTCCGGAACTTAACGACTGTGGACAGGAAGCTGTCAACAGCCCTGGACGAAGCAGTAAGTAAACTTCAATTTCCGGTTATGTCCGGATTTGTATCAGTTTTATGGAGCAGATATCACAGCGCTATGACCGACTTAAACCGTGGCATCATGAAATTTGAGGGAGCCGATACCCCGAAAGCGATCGCAATTTCAGCCTTGCTGGTACTCGGCGGTATTGCGGTTCTACTCTGGTGGGCATTGCACTCTGCCTACACGATCAACTGAGACAAGCGAAACATCAAAACTAGAAACCATTAAAGACACAAGCGGGGGCGGCATTAAATATTGCCGCCCCCAATGTTGGCAAACTCCATAAAGCAAAATTCACCTATCCAGACTCGTTTCTACTTTTGGTGTGAGCAAACACAATCAAATAATTGTTGTTCATCTAGGCTGGAGTAATCGATCTAATGGAAAATATAAAATCTCCAGATCGCTACTATTACCCCTCACCCTTAGCAGATAAGAACAACAGCAGCATGGTAAATCTCACACCCAACTCGTCTTTTAGCGTCACGATTCGTTTGCAGCTGCCCAACCGCGCCGGTATGTTGGCAAACGTAACGCAAGCGATCGCATCTGTAGGCGGCAACCTGGGTCAAATTAACCTGATCGAACAAACGCGCCAAATCTCCCTTCGAGAAATCACCGTCGATGCCTCCAGCAGCGAACACGAAGAGAAAATTGTGCAAGCAGTCAAGGAAGTTCCCGACGTTACAGTTCTCGAAATCTACGATCGCACCTTCAATCTTCACCGTGGCGGTAAAATTACTGTAACTAGCAAAATTCCGCTCAAAAGTCAATCAGATTTGGCAATGGCCTACACGCCAGGTGTAGGTCGCATTTGTACTGCGATCGCCGAAGATCCGAGTCAAGTACACACCCTCACCATTAAACAAAACACCGTCGCGATCGTCACCGATGGTACCGCTGTACTCGGACTGGGTAATCTTGGCCCCTACGGGGGTTTGCCCGTGATGGAAGGCAAAGCGATGCTATTTAAAGAATTTGCCGGGATCGACGCCTTTCCCATCTGTTTGGCAACTCAAGACACCGACGAAATCGTCCGCACTGTCAAAAATATTGCCCCCGTTTTTGGCGGCATCAACTTAGAAGATATCGCCGCACCCCGATGCTTTGAAATAGAAGAAAGACTGCGAAAGGAATTAGATATCCCCGTATTTCACGACGACCAACACGGCACCGCCATTGTTACACTAGCCGCTTTGATCAACGCCCTCAAGCTGGTGAAAAAATCCATCTCAGATATCCGCATCGTCATTAACGGCGCTGGCGCAGCAGGAGTGGCAGTTGCTCGCTTATTGAGAAAAGCTGGTGCGGAAACAATTTGGATCTGCGACACCAAGGGTATTCTTTCACTCAGTCGTACCGATCTGACCGAGCAAAAGCGAGAATTTGCCGTGAAAGCGCAAGGTTCCCTCGCAGGTGCCCTACAAGGTGCAGATGTATTCATCGGACTTAGCGTACCGGGCGTTTTGACTCCGGAAATGGTGCGATCGATGGCCAAAGATCCGATCGTCTTCGCAATGGCAAATCCCATTCCCGAAATACAACCGGAATTAGTAGGATCGGATGTCGCAGTAATGGCAACAGGTCGCAGCGATTACCCGAATCAGATTAACAATGTGTTAGCATTCCCTGGTGTTTTTCGGGGTGCCTTAGACTGTCGTGCCTCTACAATTACCACCACAATGTATTTGGAAGCAGCATATGCGATCGCGTCCCTAATCAATCCCTTAGATCTCCATCGCGAACACATCATTCCCTCCGTGTTTGACAAGCGAGTTGCCATCGCCGTTGCCGCCGCCGTTCAACAAGCAGCGCGTCAAGAAGGTATCGCCCGCAGTTAAACAAAGCTCAAAGGGAGAGGAAGAGGGAGAGGGACAGGGAAAAGGAATTTTGATTGGGTGACTTTTGACTGAGTGACTTTTAGCTTCCCCACTCCCCCACTCTCCCCAAGCATAAAGGGGCGCAATCCAAGCTAATTTGGTATATAAACTATGTCTTCTCTGCCAAAACTAGGTAAACATAAATCTTCATCTCCCCGCAATCTTTGGTTTGAAAGATTGATGGCTATACTAGCATCCCTCAACTTAGGCTTGGTGCTATTTGATATGAGCTATGTACCTTGGCGGAATTTCTGGCTGCAAGGTAATCTCCAATTTCTTGACTTTGTTATAAAAATACCTCTTCCTCCTATAACTGAATGGTACGATCCAGTTAAGGGTATTGAACCCCATCGAGAAACACAAAAGTATCTAGAGACACTAAATGCACTGGAAGAGCAAGTGGCGCAGCAAGGCTTGCAGTCACCAGAAACTGAAAAATTGCTCGCCGATATGCGCCGCCTCAGCAACGAAATGATTGATAGCGATCCGTTTAGGGTAGCTAACAAAAGCGGCACACTGGAAAAGATTAAAAATAGAATGCGCGATCGCATCGGTCTAGATTCTGCCCGCCAGTCTTTCAAAACATTTTGGAGCCAAGATTACTTATTAAAAAATGGGTGGAAAAAAGAAATTACTTTTTTTAATAACAAGATTCGTCCTTCGATCGAAACAAATTATTTTCGTCCGATCGCTGAAAGCGGCGAATTCGTAGATAAATTCTGGATTCTAGATATACCATTCGTAATTATATTCGGTTTGGAGTTTTTAGGACGTACCTGGTCGATCGGTCGCCGTCACGTTGGAGTTAGTTGGCGAGATGCCATGTTGTGGCGTTGGTACGACATCTTCCTCCTAATTCCATTCTGGCGATGGCTGCGAATTATTCCGGTGACTCTTCGCCTCCACCAAGCTGAGTTAATAGATCTCGATCGCATACAAGCACAATTTAGTCAAGGTTTTGTCGCCACTTTCGCAGAAGAAATAACTGAAGTTGTAGTAGTCCGAGTGATTAAGCAAGTTCAGGGCTCGATCGAAAAAGGCGAAATAACGCGCTGGCTATTGCAACCAGAAAAACGTACTTATATAGATATCAATAATGTGAACGAGGTGGAAGCGATCGCCGATATTATGATTAAACTGATCGTCTACCGAGTTTTGCCAAAAATCAAGCCCGATTTGGAAGCAATACTGCGTCACAATATTGAAAGCGTACTCAAAAATTTACCAGCTTACAGAAATATTCAAAATATACCTGTATTAGCCAACATACCCAATCAGCTTACAGAAAGATTAGTTACGGAAATCTCTCAAGGAGCATACGAAGCTATTAAGGCTGCCCTTGAAGATACCGAAGGAGCCAAACTATCTGCCCAACTTGTGCAACACTTCGGTGAAGCGATCGCGCAAGAAGTCCAAAGTCAACAAACTGTAGATAAAATCCAAAGCTTAGTCTTAGATATGCTCGAAGAAATCAAAATTAATTATGTCGAGCGGTTATCTCAAGAGGATGTGGAACAAATTATGGAAGAAACCAGGAAAATCCGCCAGTTGACTCAAACCCAAGACGGACAAATTTATCCATACAAAAAACATTTAACCTAGCCTAAATTACATTTGACTGCGATTGGTAAAACTAAATAAGGCTAATGCCCAAATTAACCATTTACAAACATGAAAAATTGAGCATTATGGGGATTTTAATCATCAATATTTACAATTTAAAGCAGGAAAACGATTGATTAGCTATAATAGATAAAAAGCTCGTAACAACCATCGACTCGCTTGGTAGTAGGCTTAAGCAAACAAGAGCGGTTAACCTCAACCGTTCCCAAAAGGCATCATATCAAGTTTGAGCGCAACAGCACTATAGTAGAATAAGAGTGGTACGGCCAAAGATAAATTATCTGGAGGCACGACCGATCGCAGCAATTTTCTGACCGATAATTGCTAGTTCTTCTGGGCGTTTCGCAGACAAAAGCTTCTACGACTCGCTCTGGGACGCCAGCGTACCTGGAAACGTTATGTGGTCAAAAGCCGATATAGCGAAAGAATCCGCATCTATAACGAAGTTTATATGTGCAGTGCGTTCCAGCGTCAGAAACTCGAAGCTCCTGTTAGATAAGAGATTTTTACCTAACTTGTGAGAGCCGAGTAGTTCATATTCCTTTCAGAGGAAGTGGGTATTTGTCCCACTTTTTTTATTGGAGTTATCCTATGACTCATCCCCTTGTGCCGCAAATAATTGACTTGGCTGTACCCGTTGCCGAAGCCATCGGGTTAGAGGTTGTCGGAGCGGTATTCCAAACCAACCAATACCCACCGATTCTGCGTGTGGACATTCGCAATCCGCAGCAAGATACAAGCTTGGATGATTGCGAACGTATGAGTAGAGCATTGGAAGCAACCTTAGATGCCACAGATATTATCCCCGATGCGTACATCCTAGAGATTTCCAGCCCTGGAATTTCGCGGCAGCTTACCACAGATAGAGAGTTTGTTTCATTTAAGGGATTTACGGTGCTAGTCAGCACATCGGAGCCTTACGAGGGCAAGAGCGAGTGGCGAGGACAACTGATTAAGCGGGACGATACAGCAGTTTACCTGAACCAAAAAGGTCGAGCGATCGCAATTCCCCGTACCTCGGTCTCGCGAGTGCAACTAGACGAACAAAAAATTAAAAATTAAAAATCCAAAAACTATTCCCGTTTGGATTTTTAGTTTTTAATCTTCCATTTCCGATCACAGGAGATTTCGCCCATGACAATGGTTAATTTACCCGGACTTAAAGAGCTGATCGACAGCATCAGCCGGGAACGCAATTTACCCCGGCACGCTGTTCAAGCAGCGCTCAGAGAAGCTTTATTGAAAGGCTACGAGCGCTATCGGCGTACCCAAAATATCAATAAGCATTTTGACGAAAACTACTTCGACAACTTGGAAGTAGAACTAAACGTCGAAGAGGAAGGCTTTCGCGTTCTGGCCACCAAAACTATTGTTGAAGAATTAAACAGCAGCGACCACGAAATAGCTCTCTCAGAAGTTAAGCCAGTCGTGGAAGAAGCGCAGGTGGGGGACACCGTAGTTTTAGACGTAACGCCAGATCAAGGCGAATTCGGTCGCATGGCGGCAATCCAAACCAAGCAAGTGCTTTCTCAAAAACTGCGCGACCAGCAGCGCAAAATGATTCAAGAGGAATTTCAAGACTTAGAAGGCAACGTCATGCAGGCACGGGTGCTGCGCTTTGAGCGGCAGTCAGCGATCCTGGCTGTGAGCAGCGGCTTCAATCAGCCAGAAGTAGAAGCCGAACTGCCCAAACGAGAACAGCTACCCAACGACAACTATCGCGCCAACGCTACCTTTAAGGTTTATCTTAAAAAAGTGCGGGAAGGCCCGCAGCGGGGGCCACAGCTATTGGTTTCCAGAGCAGCTGCTGGTTTGGTAGTCGAACTTTTCAGCACTGAAGTCCCAGAAATAGAAGATGAAGTAGTCCGCATCGTCGCCGTAGCGCGGGAAGCCAACCCACCCTCCCGTTCTCTTGGCCCGCGTACTAAAATAGCTGTCGATACTTTAGAGCGAGATGTAGATCCCGTAGGTGCTTGTATTGGGGCGCGGGGCTCCCGCATTCAAGTAGTTGTAAACGAATTGCGAGGAGAAAAAATCGATGTAATTAGGTGGTCGCCCGACCCCGCTACATACATTGCTAACGCCCTCAGTCCAGCTAGAGTAGAAGAAGTGCGACTGGTAAATCCAGAAGCTCGTCAAGCTCATGTTTTGGTCACTGAAGATCAACTGAGTCTGGCGATCGGCAAAGAAGGACAAAATGTGCGTCTGGCCGCCCGCCTCACCGGATGGAAAATAGACATCAAAGACGCAGCAAAATACGATGCCGCAGCTGAAGACCGCAAAATAGCTCAGGCTATCGCTGAGGCGGAAGAATTAGATCGGGAGCGAGAGGAAGACGACACCATCGAAAAATACAATTTGGATGAAGTCGAAGAAGATGTTGACTTAGATGAATAAATTCTCTGTGATGCTTTGACGAGGAAGATAGAGTGTGGAACCCAATTATCGGCGTTGTATCAGTTGCCGTCGGGTAGCGCCCAAACAAGCTTTCTGGCGCATTGTCAGAGTCTATCCATCCAGGCAGGTAGAATTAGATCGGGGGGAAGGTCGATCGGCCTATCTTTGTCCGACTCAGAGTTGCTTGCAAGCAGCTCAAAAAAAAAATCGTCTGGGGAACGCGCTCAAAACAGCGGTGCCCCCAGAAATATACCAAGCCTTGTGGCAACATTTATCTAACCACCAGGCGTCAAGCAACTCAAAACCTCGCGAGCGGATCGCATCGGATTCCGAACCGGATGCAGGCCAGAATAGCACTCGCTGCCACTCTGGCTTCCATCGGGACACGGCCAACCCTAACAGCGCCGAACAGCAAGGTGAGTGCCAAAATAGTAAATAGGTGCTTGTTAAAGTAGCCAAGGATAAATTTGCAAACAAAACCGTCCACAGTTGCTGAAAAATTTGTGCCAGATTACAACTAACAACATTGGCAATGCGGATCGTACCGGGCTCCGGTAACACACGATCTGCTTCATGGAGTAGATCTCGGCCAGACCGAACCAATTACCCCATCAGTTCTGCCGCCAATACATCAAAAGTTGCAATTCATAAATTCTTCGGCCAAAGCCAAGCGGCGAAACTGCATCTGTTTTCCTTGATTGCTTTCCAACCAGTTGCAACTCCCACAAAGGAGGCAGCATACCAATGATGTAGATATCTTAAGAACAGTAGGTCATCAGAGACCGCTGGTATGAGTCAAGGGGAAAGCGTGGATGAACAACGGCAAAGTCAGAATTTACGATTTATCACGGGAACTTAATTTGGACAATAAGGATATTCTTGCAATTTGCGATCAGCTGCGGATTCCAGTCAAAAGTCACAGCAGCACTATTACCGACGAGTCCGCAGAACGCATTCGCACAGTTGCGGAGAAATATGCAGCCCAGCATACATCTCCCAGCAAATCGGCTCCATCTCACAATAAGACACACTCACAATCACCGCCATCGGGCCCAAAGCCCAATGCCCCAAAAAAACAGCAGATTTTGGGAATTCGCCAACATCAGGAGCGTCCTGCTGTTAACCCTCCGAAACAATTGGGAGCGCCCGTTGCTATCCCGCCCCAACCGCCAGTAAGTCAGCCAACGTCTTTATCTATGAAGCCGTCGGCACCTACTCGACCAGTACGCCCCAGCCAAAATCAGGAAGTTGTAGCGAACGACAAAGGCACACCCTTAAAGGTTCAGCAAATACAGCAAGTTCAGCAAGTTCCCCCTTCTCGCCCCGCACCAGAACAACCTAAGCTTACCGAACCTCCATCGAGACCAGTCGCCTCGCCACCCAACCGTCAGGCTAACCAAAACCAAACAGACCAACCTGTTAAGAAAAAGCCTAAGCCAGCCGCAACTGGGCAGCAGCCTGTCGAGAAAAAGGCAGAGGGAAGGGAAGATAAGCGGGAAGATAAAAGACAAGAGAAAAGAGAAGACAGAAAGCAATCACTTCAGGAGTCGAAGCCTAACCGAACAACTGCGCCACCAGCGCCACCTTTACCAGAACTACAGCGGCCCAAACCGGTGGTCAAACCGAATCCACCTAGCCGCCCCATCCGTCCTGCCGCATCTGAAGAAGCAGATCTCAGAGGAGATACAGCCGCAGAAGGTGAGGAAATAGAAGAAACGACAGCTTTGTCAGAGCAGGATCTGAAGCGACCGCAACCTCCCAGACCACCTAAAAAAGCGAAAAACTGGGAAGAGGAAGAAGAAGATTTGCCCAGCAAAGCGGCAAAAGTTAAAGGAGCTGGTAAACGCAGCAAGCAGGCACTTTTTGATGAGGATGAGGTTGACTTCGATGAAAGCGACCTAGAAGTTTTGCCTCCCACAATTCAAGTCAGTCTTTCAGTCGCTCGCCCGCCGAAGCCAAAAGCACCTCGATCGGCACCAGCAACCGCAGCAGCCCAAGCCGCTACAAAGCGTCAAAAGGAAGCTCCTTCACGCGATGGTAACGCTGCGAAAGCGGCTCGCAACCGAGGTCGAGAAGAGTCCGCCGTCGATCGTCCTCAGAAGCTCGTTTTAATCGGTAGCATGACCGTGCAAGAGCTAGCCCAAGCTCTGGGAGTACCGGACACGGAAATTGTCAAGCGGCTGTTCTTTAAAGGTATGGCCGTTACCATTACTCAAAGCCTTGATGTACCCACGGTGACTATGCTCGCCAACGATCTGGGTGTAGAAGTGGAAACCGCCCAGAAGGAAGCTGAAGCGAGCAAAGGTAGCGAGATGATTGATGTGGAAGACCTGGATCACCTCCAGCGTCGTCCGCCTGTCGTCACAATCATGGGTCACGTAGACCACGGTAAAACTACTCTGCTAGATGCCATCCGCGAAAGCAAGGTGGCTCAGGGGGAAGCAGGCGGTATTACGCAGCATATCGGTGCTTATCATGTGGACGTGCAGCACGAAGGCAACACTCAGCAGGTAGTATTTCTGGATACGCCCGGTCACGAAGCATTTACCGCGATGCGGGCGCGTGGGGCAAGAGTTACAGATATCGCCGTACTGGTAGTAGCCGCAGATGATGGTGTCCAACCCCAGACGATCGAAGCGATCAGCCACGCTAAAGCAGCCGAAGTACCCATTGTCGTAGCAATTAACAAAATCGACAAACCAGACGCACAACCCGATCGCGTCAAGCAAGAACTGACGGAATTCGCTTTGGTACCAGAAGAATGGGGCGGCGAGACCATTATGGTTAGCGTCAGCGCTATGCAAAAACAAAACCTGGATTCCCTCCTGGAAATGATTCTCCTGGTAGCAGAAGTTGACGAACATCTTGTGGCCAACCCGAACCGCTCGGCCAAAGGAACGGTAATTGAAGCCAATTTGGATAAGTCAAGAGGCCCGGTTGCTACTTTGTTGGTGCAAAACGGTACTCTGCGAGTGGGTGATATCCTCGTCGCCGGTTCTGCCTTCGGTAAGGTGCGGGCGATGATCGACGATCGAGGCAACCGCGTGGACGCCGCAAGTCCATCGTTTGCAGTGGAAGTCTTGGGGCTTAGCGAGGTTCCCGCCGCTGGCGATGAATTCGACGTGTTCCAAGATGAAAAGAAAGCGCGTGCGCTTGCTCAAGAACGTGCCGAACAACAGCGACAATCTCGCCTGATGCGCGGAGTTACCCTCACAACCCTCTCGGCGAAAGCTCAAGAAGGCGAACTCAAGGAACTCAACCTTATCCTCAAAGCAGATGTTCAAGGTTCGGCAGAAGCAATTGTCAGCTCTCTGCAACAGCTGCCCCAGAATCAGGTGCAAATCCGTATCCTGCTAGCGGCCCCTGGCGAAATCACCCAAACAGACGTAGACTTGGCAGCAGCAAGCAATGCTGTCATCGTTGGTTTCAATACCACCTTGGCCAGCGGAGCCCGTCAAGCAGCCGACCAAGCGGGTGTAGATGTACGCGAATACAACATCATCTACAAACTCCTAGAAGATATTCAAGGAGCGATGGAAGGCTTGCTAGAACCAGAATTGGTAGAAGAAGCCTTGGGCGAAGCAGAAGTACGTGCTGTCTTCCCAGTCGGTCGAGGGGCTGTCGCCGGTTGCTATATTATGTCCGGCAAGGCGGTTCGCAACTGTAAAGTGCGCGTGCGCCGAGGCGGTCAGGTGATCTACGAAGGTACTCTCGATTCCCTCAAACGGATGAAAGAAGATGCCAAAGAAGTCAACGCCGGCTTTGAATGCGGTATCGGCATCGATAAGTTCAATGACTGGTCTGTGGGCGACAGAATCGAAGCCTTCAAGATGGTCACCAAGCGCCGTACTCTCACTCCTAGTTAGTCAATTCTGGATTTTGGATTTGAGATTTAGTCCAAAATCCAAAATCTCAAATCTCAAATCTCAAATCCCTATGCGTTCATTCTGGTCAGAACCTTTTTTGTGGATTCACCTTGCTGGATTGGCGGCTCTTCCCATATTCCTGGTGCTTTGCTGGCTGGGATTGGCAGTCGGAGATCCCATTCTCCCTGTTTGGCTAGAGCTGTTATTAGTAGCAGTGGTGGGAATTGCTCCTGTTTTGTGGATGCAGTTATTCCGCCACTTCAATATATTCAGCATTTTAATTCTCGCCATGAAGCCAGAGAAGCTAACTCAAGAGCAACGAAAAATCTTGAGTTTGTTTAAAAAGCCCTTGCAGCGAGTATTGGCAATAGCAGCACCGATTCTTTTAGTTGCCATTCTATGGCAACTTTACCGTGCTGCTCCCATTGCAGCGCCTTTTGCCCCTTTTCCACCAGAATGGCGTTTCGCTGGGTTGTTACTGGCGGCAGCAGCATTTCTGTTGTGCAATTTGTTCTTCCAGGTACCCATTAGCGTTCTGACAGTCCTTATGACCAGCGAATCGGCATTTGCAGCTACAGAACCCTATCCTCTGGAAAAGATTCGCCAAGACTTTACAATTCCTGGTTGGCAAGTAAATGAAATTTTGCCATTCACTAATGTTCAGGAAAAACAGTCGTCCTCAGCTTCAGCGCCCATAATAGAAGATGCGGGTTCTAAACCCTCAAATTCCTCAAACTCAATTTAGATGCTCTTGGGGTGCCTATGGCCACTTATCCTGCTTCATCCTCTAGGGAATTTCTCGAAGATAGCCAAATCTGGGCCAATCTTAAAACGGCGATCGCTTCTAGCTCTGGCTTTCAAAGCTGGCAAATGGAACGCCAGCAAGTAGACGATCGCTACGAGGATACCACACTCGATTATCGAGTACAGCGTTATTTGCGCGAAACTCTGGAAACTTTAGCCTACTAATCGCTTGGTCTGTTCTCTAACTGCTCGGTCAGTTCTCTAGAAGTTCACTCAGGTAAGGGAGTGGATCTTTTATCTATTTGAGCGATCTGCAATCGCTCAGCTATTTAATTATATATATTTGCCAAATATAAAGATTTTTGTCAACGCGATCGTATTTTGGATCGCCTAGTTTGGTTTAAGCACGGCAGACTCCGATCTGGTAGTTTCGCTTGGGACAAGCAAGTCCAAACTTTACACTTTTGGGAATGCGGTCGCATATTCCTAATTACAATATTTTACATTCATATCCGATCGCCTTAAAACGGCACGATTTTAGCTAAGCTACTTGCCTAAATTGCACCATTTATGATAAGTGAAGTTTCAGCTTCTGTTCGCTAACCGTACAAGCTGCACACATATTCCAAGCGGAACTTGGCAAGTGAGGAACTTGTCCTCAGATTTGGCTCAACTTGAGACTGAAAGCTATTTCAACGATCCGCAACGATCGTATCATCGCTAAAACTACAGGAATTCAGCACGCCATAGACTTCCCAATGAATACACAACCATCTTCCGATCTCGATCGAGTCCATAAAGCCAAACGCATCCCTTGTGCCTTACCCCTTGGACTAACAGCTTTGCTACTTTCTGCTCACAGTGGGCCAATATCTCAATCGGCTTGGGCCATTATAAAACCAGCACCTGTACAAATAGCGCAAACACCAAATACTGCTAACGTTATTTACGTCAACCCAAAAACTGGCAACGACAGCACTGGCGCTGGAAACAGCGAAGCAACTGCTTATAGAACGATTACTTTCGCTCTCAAACAAGCACAACCAGGTACTACCATCCAGCTAGCACCGGGTTCCTACACAGCTGACAGCGGCGAAGTTTTTCCACTGACCATCAAACGTGGCGTTACTCTACGCGGCGACGAATCCAACAAAGGTCAGGGCATAGTTATTATCGGTGGGGGTCAGTACATCAGTCCGACATTTTCGCGTCAAGACGTTACTATAATTGCCGAGCCAGATAGCCAAATTAGAGGTTTGACGATTACCAACCCCAATAAACGCGGTACAGGAGTATGGGTAGAATCGACCAATCCCACGATCGGCAACAACACTTTCAGCGATAGTAAGAGAGAAGGTGTTTTTGTTACCGGTAACGGTACACCCAAGATTGAAAATAACCTTTTCACTCGCAACGACGGTAACGGTATCTCTGTAGCGAAGTCTGCCGCAGGTGAAATTCGCGGTAATCTATTTGTCAGTACCGGCTTTGGGATTGCGATCGGCGGTACGGCATCGCCTTTAGTTACAGAAAATCGCATTCTCCAAAATACCGACGGAATTTATATCAACGATTCAGCCCGCCCGGTGCTGCGTAACAATCTGATTCAGAGCAATACACGAGATGGTGTAGTTGTTACCATCAACGCTCAACCGGATTTGGGAACTGCAAGTAACCCCGGCAACAATATTATCCGCAACAACGGTAAACTCGATCTCCACAACGCTACTGCCAGCAACACTATAGTTGCTGTCGGTAACGATATCAATCGCAGCCGCATTTCCGGTCGAGTCGATTTTGTCGCTGCTGAGGTAAAGCCACCAACAGGCGGCGGTACTTCTACTTTTGCAGATATCGAAGGCCACTGGGCTAAACCTTATATTGAAGCCCTTGCTGCCAAAGGTATCATTGCCGGATTTTCTGATGGTACTTTTCGCCCCCGCGAAGCAGTCAACCGTGCCCAGTTTGCCGTCATTGTCAACAAAGCCTTTTCTCCTGCACCGACTCGCCCCAGTATGAACTTTACTGATGTGGCCAGAAATTTCTGGGGCTTTGAAGCTATTCAAGCTGCTTACCGGGGCGGTTTTCTCTCTGGATATGAAGGTCGCGTTTTTAGACCTCAACAGGAAATTACTAGAGTCCAAGCACTCGTTTCTCTTGCCAGCGGTCTAAAACTGCCTCCAGGAGATACAAACTTGCTTTCTCTGTTCAAAGATGCTGCCCAAATTCCTAATTACGCTGGCCCAGCAGTAGCAGCAGCAACCCAACAGAAGCTCGTTGTCAATTATCCTCAGCAGAATTTATTAAATCCCAACCAAGTTGCCACTCGTGCAGATGTTGCGGCTTTTGTTTACCAAGCACTCGTCAATTCCGGACGGGCGGAAGCGATTCCTTCGCCTTACATTATTGGGGGTACGCCAGAGGCGAATCGCTTACCGTAAAGAATTTTCGACTTTTTCAAGCAAGGTCAAAATGTTAAAAGGCAGTTTTCCTATAGGAAAACTGCCTTTTAACATGACTTTAAAATTTTGTCAATATTTTTTTATGTTTAGGGCCTTTAGGTTTGCTGACCCCATTTGAATGTCATTTGAGAGTTTTATGTTCAGGGTCTATATATTGGCTGACCCCGTTTCAACTGAATTCATCATCGCATCCGTTTTTGGAAAATATAAATTTCCTAATATTTTCTTTATATTCTTTGCTAATTGTCTGAAAAGTTTAAGGAAAGTAAAGTTATATGTACTTTACGTTACGATGCTCCTGTAGCCAGACTAGCTTTTCTTTGTCTTCGACTTGCGGCCCGATCGCCCGTCTAAGCGAAATAGCCAAATCATTAAGGCCACCACGCCCACTTGCAACGCAAAATTAGGTAAGGCAGAGTCAACTTCTCGACCGGCGGCTAACTGAGCTAAGAAAATCACAGCGCCGATAAAACCCGAAGTGCCAAAGGCTACATAGATAAATTTCCGCAACCCTCGGTAGGGTGCAGCAGCTTCTGCTTTGAGTACTGCATATAGTTCGGGACTGATAGATTCAGGTTTTTTGGGCTTTTGAGTGCGATCGCTTGGAGTGGAGTCTGCCATAAACTTCTATTTGGATAAAAATAGCTCTGCGTTACCATACATCGTCTCTTGTCACAGCGGCAACGTCCAGAGGTCAGACTTTACTCCCTTCCCGCTCAAGGAATATGTATGCTTTGGGGGGAGTGGGGGAGCGGGAGAGTGGGGGAAAAAAGAACAACAGGTAACTTGCGATCGATAATCTTACGGCGGGAAGAGAGTAAGTTTACTTCATACAACTGCAAGGCGCTATAAATAAACCTTTTGGCAGACACGGCATTTTGTACTACATATATAATACAAGTACCCCAGCAAAACATTATCACAAGATCTGGGATTGGTCGTTATTCCAAACCCACTGCATGGCAACATTTCGAGATATTGTCAAATATTATCGGCCTTACCGAGCGATCGCACTTTTGAGTATTGCAGCAGCCAGTATCTTTGAAATCGTAGACCTGGCGGTTCCCTATACCATTGGGCAAATTTTAAACGTCCTGTCAGGACAACCGCTGGATGCGCTACTGCAAAAAGCGATCGACACAGCATCTGCACTCACCGGAATGCCTGCCAACAAGCTTTTAGCCTTGGCAGTGCTGCTGAGCGTCATCTTTTTCGTCACCGTTGTCAGAGCCCCCATACAACCTTGGATAAGTTCCTGGTTTCATTGGGATATTGCCCTGCGTTCTCGACGCGATTATTCCGGTAAAGCGATCGAAAAAGTTCTGACGTTACCCCTGGAATTTTATGACGAAAACAATCCCGGACGCATTGCCGGAAAAGTAGCTAGAGGGATTGCCAACCACACCTGGAGTTATCCAGAAATAGCAGGGCAACTAATTCCCAAACTCTGCCGAGTTATAGGAATTTGTGTAATTATCTGGCTGATAGAATGGCGCATAGCCATTTTGTTTTTCATTTCCTTTGTATTTATCCTCACCTTCAGTATCAAAGACTTGAAGACTATTATCAAAATCGAAGAGCGGTTGGATAAATACGCAGAAAATACAGAAAGCCGAAACTCCGAAATAATTACGAACATCAAAACAGTTAAAGCATTCGCTACCGAAAAGCAAGAACTAAAACGACAACAGTCACGTCTGGAACGCGAATTTAAAGTAGTTGACTATCGAGTTCACAAAGGTTACGTCAAGCTAAACACTTGGCAAAGGACTGTCATTCAGTTCTGCGTTTTCACAGTGCTGGGTTTGACTCTTGCCGCTACGGTCGGGGGTAAAATTTCATTAGGGCACTTTGTCACGACTTTAACTATTTCCAGTATGGCTTATGCCGAGTTGGAACCTATCAGTAACCTTGCGGAAGTTTTTGCCCGTCGCTATGCGTCTATGTTGCGGTTTCACGAATTTATGCAGCAGCCTTCTGGCGCAGACTCCAAGGGAGTTTTGCCATCGCAAATCCTGTCACCCAGCACAGCGCCTTATAAGTTTACAGGTAAAGTAGAATTTTGCCAGGTTAGTTTTGGGTACGATCCCAGCCGTCAAGTTTTACAGGATATCAATCTGCTCATAGAGGCTTGCCAAACTGTAGCGCTAGTGGGCCGATCGGGATCGGGTAAATCAACATTAGTGAAGCTGCTGTTTCGCTATTTTGAACCGAATCGAGGGCGAATTTTCATCGATGGGGAAGACATTCGCAGCTTGGATGTTACAGCATATCGGCACAGATTGGCGATCGTCCATCAAGAAGTGGATATCTTCAACGGTACCTTACTAGATAACCTCAGATATGGCAATATCAATGCCTCTTTGGAGCAAGTGCAAGAAGCTTGTCGCATTGCCAGACTGGATGAGGTTATCCAGCAAATGCCCCAAGGTTACCATACGATTGTGGGAGAGCGGGGAGTACGCTTATCTGGCGGACAGCGACAGCGACTGGGAATTGCCAGGGCGCTTTTAGTCGATCCGGACATTCTGATTTTCGATGAAGCGACATCTAGCTTAGACTACGAATCAGAGCGATCGATTCAACTGGCAATGCGTAGCATTTTGGGTACTCGTACTGCGATCGTCATCGCTCACCGACTCAGCACTGTTCGCGAAGCAGACAAAATCGTCGTTTTGGATCGAGGACAGATAGTCGAAGTTGGTAACCACGCAGAACTTTTACGCCAAGAAGGTATTTACCGACGTCTGCATTCACTGCAAGAAACGGGAGAGCTGCTTTAAAGTAAAAAGTAAAAGGAAAAAGGCGATCGAGAAATATTTTCCTTTTGTCTTTTCCTTTCTTTCTCAGGTTTCTGTCTGGGAAAGGCTTTTTGCGTTTTAAAACATCTTGTGATTTCTTTACCCGTTCAAACTTACATTCTGGCTACCTCTGCAACTGGCCCTCTGTTGGGAAATATTTGGCTCGACATTGCGGTATTGGCATTAATGCTTTTGCTTTCGGCATTCTTCTCAGGCTCCGAAACGGCGATTACAGGACTCGATAACTTCAAACTCAGGGCTCTAATTAAAGAACAGGGCGATCCGAAGCGGATTTTTACCCTGGTATTGGAGAAACGCGCCCGGTTTATTACGACCCTTTTGGTGGGTAACAACCTGGTGAATAACTTTTCTGCCATACTCACCAGTAACTTATTTGTCTTGTGGTTGGGCAATGCGGGATTGGGTATTGCCACTGCCGTTGTCACATTTCTGGTGCTGATTTTTGGCGAAGTTACGCCTAAATCTTTGGCGATTACCCATGTCATGCCTTTTTTCAGGCTAGCAGTTCGCCCGGTTTACTGGCTGTCGATCTCTCTATCACCGATAATTTACGTCTTTGAAAACATTGCCCAGAGCGTAATTCGTTTGTTTGAAGGCCCAACTGTTCAGCAGGGAGAATCTTTGAGAGACCTCCAGTTGATGATTGAGGTTTTGGGCGGTAAAGGTCATTTGGACTTGGATAAACGCCAGTTGCTTAACAAAGCTTTAATGCTGGATAACCTCAGCGCTCGCCATCTCGTCAAACCTCGGATTGAGATGCGGACAATTTCTCATATAGCGACTCTTGAGGATTTGGTCAATTTGTGTTTGGAAACTGGATATTCCCGCATCCCCGTGCAAGAGGAATCAAAGGATGAGATTGTCGGAATTATTCATCTCAAGCGAGCGCTTCAGCACTTAAATCTCAGTCAAAAAGAAGGTCGCAGCCAATCGCCCGTTACCGCCGCAATGGATTCGCCCCTATACGTCCCCGAAACAAAGCGAGTTCCCAATCTGCTTAAAGAGATGCTTCAGATGCGCCTGCATATGGCCATTGTGGTGGATGAGTACGGCGGCACTGTGGGATTAATTACTCTGGAAGATATTTTGGAAGAGCTGGTAGGGGAAATTTATGATGAGAGCGATTTCCCAGCGCGGTCTAATTCCGTTAAAAACTCGCCTGTGCAACGCGATCGCGCTCGTGCTGGCAGTGGATAAACGTGGATAAACACCCTCCCAGATTGATTCTTGAGATAGCTGAGTAAAAATTTTCAAAAAAGACCTTGCATTTCCAGATGCTTGTGCTAATATAAATAATCGTGGGTAATAAGGGTCGGTGCCCGAGTGGTTAATGGGGGCGGACTGTAAATCCGCTGGCTATGCCTACGCTGGTTCAAATCCAGCCCGGCCCACCACGAACCAAATAATACGAAGCAAATAAAAAGTTAATGGCGACGAATATTATACATTGCCATTTGATTTTTGACATTTGAATGCAGTATTGCCCGTGTAGCTCAGTGGTAGAGCACACCCTTGGTAAGGGTGAGGTCACGAGTTCAATCCTCGTCACGGGCTTAAACAAATCAAGAAAGTATACGAATTTGCTGATTGGTTAGGGATTTACATTATATAACCATATTAGTTGCAAGGTGGTGATAATTTTGCTTAGGCAAGTGGAAGTTGCTTAATTTGATAATAGGTAAGTGGGTGTAAATAAATTAAGGATAATTTGTAGGGTGGACAGTGGCCACCATTAGCTCAGATCGAGGGTTATAAGAATTTTGGTGGGTACTGGCCACTCTACGTTTAATTCTGCCCACCTATACAAACATATTTTTTAGCAACGAACGATGGCTTGCATAAAGCTGGGTTATTCGGGAGACTATGTTCTTCGCTCAGTAAAACGGGTGCGGCAGGACTCGAACCTGCGACTCGCAGCTTAGAAGGCTGCTACTCTATCCACCTGAGTTACGCACCCAATTGTCTGTGTGCCTATATTATCAAAATTGATAAGATTTGTGGTGCGATCGGATCGGAAAAGTCAACAGATCGAACTTTTGCCACAACTGAGCGTAGAACAGCTATCCGATAGTTGTACACTAAAAACCAAGAGAATGAGCCTTGGATAAGATAGTGTGATATTAATTTGCGATCGCAGTTCAGCCGCACCTGGTAAACCAGCATTCTGCATATCAAGAGTGTCGCAGGCGTAATTACACTCAACGCCAAGAGCTGCACCGGAGGTTCTCACCAGGAGTCAATTGCCAGTGTCATGTTTATTCTGAAACGGCAGGATGTTGAAATAACAAGCGTTCAGCACCCAAAGCGGGACCAGCAGATTCCGATTCTCAATTATCAGGGGCAAACGTTTCGCTTAATCAGTGTGTTCAGAGCGAACCAAGAGGAAGAAGCTAAAGCCTTCTGGCGGGATCTGACGGATAACCGAGGGAAAGCCTGTGTGCTATTGGAGGAACCAGAACGATATAGTGTCTGGGGCAAGATCCGTTTAGATCAGCTCGCTGGCGATGTCGCTGGCGATGCGAAAACGACTGCTTTCACCCAAGCCTGTCTGTTGCTGCTCCAAGGGGTTTATATAGACATAGAAGATCTCTTAGGAGCCAGACAGGCGGGATTGTTTCAAAAAAATCTCACGGAAATACTTCAACAGTGGCGCTTTCCACAGGCAGACTCTCCCCAAGCTATCAATAACCTGCTCACAATGGACCCGCTGAGTACCAACCAGCTTCCCCCTTGGGAAGAACATCATCTAATTACCCTGTTGCAAGAACTTTATCGTCTTGGTAAACAATATTTCGGAAACGCCAGCTTCGTCAGTCGAGCTATGGACACCCTACAAGACCTGCCAGGATCTGAGCAGACCCAGTTTATCGAATGGTTGAATCAATCTCCCCTCGGTAAGCTTTGGCAGTAGCCTTGTAAAGGTGCCAAAAAAATGCAATGACTTGTAGTAGAGCGACTGAGAAGAGCACACCTGGGATAAAATATCCGATCTCAACAGCGGTCAAAAACTGATTGACGTCTGTGCTTTCCATTGCCAGCTATTTCCTCTATGAATCCCTATGAGCAACTCTTCGGATAAATCATCCAGTCCTAAATCCCTTTTGCCAGTAAGGACGATCGTCCTAGCCGGAATTGCTTGGGCAGTCCTAGCGCTTTTGTTTTTCTTGCTATTTAGCATTACACCATCAGGAGAGGAGCGTCCGTTTTGGTACTTAATCGGTACATACGTTTTTGAAGAAGTCGCATACCTGTCAGCAGCCATATTATGTTTTAGAAATTGGCGCAGTCCTCAGATTGTCAGCGGACGTCAGGTATGGCTGGGATTTGGTCTGGGGATGCTGTTCTATTTCCTGGGAAACTTACTGTTTGGCTATTGGGAGCTGGCTTTGGGTCTAGAACCCGATATATCTCTAGGAGATCTTTTCTTTATTGCCACTTATATTTCTCTCGGTTGGGGAATGATACTGGCAGTCACCTCTAGGCGACTGAATTTGGAAAAGTGGCAGTGGGGAATCGTCGCAGCGATCGCAGCCATAGGCATTGTCATGGCTTACTGGATATCTGCCCCCAGCATTTCCGCAGCCCAGGCAGCACCTCCACCATCAATAGTTGCACAAGGCTCAACAACTGCATCGCCCACTGCCAAACCGGTCTCAAAACCACCTGCGGCACAGCAGAAACCAAAACCGACACCAGCAAATCCTGCCGGCCATTCCAAACCAGCTGCACCGACATCAGAATCTTCACCTTCTTGGATCGAGCAGATGGACAAACAATTACAGCCTCTTGTTCCTTGGGTGAGTTTGTTTTATGTGGTTTGTGATGTTGCCCTTTTAATTCTTGCCACAATGTTATTACTAGCCTTTTGGGGGGGTCGTTTTTCCCAGTCGTGGCGGATGATTGCAGCAGCAGCCTTGTCTCTGTACATAGCCGATATGTGGTTTAAGTGGGCTGAAAAACAACCAAATTACGAAAGCGGTTCTCTGCCAGAAGTTTTCTGGGTGTTCAGCGGCGTGCTGTTTGCGATTGGAGCTGCCCTGGAATACGATACATCAAGTCGTTCCCGCCGGGGTGCTGGGCGTAGGCGTACTTAGGGGAAGTCAAGCGTTATGACCGCTAAAAAATTAACACAAGCAGACAAAGCTGAAATACTTAAGCTATACCGAAATCCAGAAGAAACAACCTCAACACTGGCTCGCCGTTATGATGTCAGTCACTCTACCATCAGTCGCTTACTCAAAAGTACTTTGTCACCGGATGACTACGAGACGTTAATCCAGCAAAAACGCTCGATGCGTCCGCACACAAGTATTGCTGAAGCAGAAGAGTCGATCGACACCGATCTTAGCGAACAGTCCCAAGCAGAACTATCCCTATCTACCGCCAGAAGACTGCGTAAGCGCTCTTCAGCAGGATTTTCTTCTCTAACTGATGCAGAAGAAGCAGAAGAAGCAGAAGAGATACTTCCACTCCTAGATGTTCCTGCGGCAAGGGTCTCTACTCCTGAAGACGATCTCTTGGATGAAGCTTATAGCACAGAAGCCAGCACTATCAAAGAAATGCTAGGAGAAGATCTCCTAGATAATGAAGAAGATTTGGCAGATTTGGATGAAGATGAAGAAGACCTCGAAGATCTAGAAGACCTAGAAGACTCTGATGAAGATGACCTGGATGAGGAAATTCTACTCCCAAAAAGACGAGTACCAAGCAATGCCTTAGTTCAGGTTTTGCCCCTATCGGAAGCGTCTTTTCCCAAACCTTGTTACTTAGTAGTAGACCGTGCGGCGGAATTGATTACCCGACCGCTCAAGGATTTTGGCGATTTGGGTCAGATTCCCAAGGAAGAAGTGCAACAGCGAACTTTACCTGTTTTTGACAATCACCGGGTAGCTAGACGTTTTTCCAATCGCGCCCAGCGGGTGATTAAAGTTCCTGATGGCAAAATGCTTCAGAAGGCTTCTCCCTATCTGAAAGCAAAAGGAATTACGCGGTTGCTCATAGACGGTCAAGTTTATTCTCTCTCCACAACTTAGACTGTTTTAGGCTGGGAATTGGCTGGAGCAGCGGTTTTTCCCAGTGCTTAAAGTTTTGATAATTTAATTGGGGCTACCTTATGGCTAGCGACTCCATTCGGTCTGGAGGGCCAGTCTAGTAAATCTATTGACAAAAAAATCAACATATGTATTGTGTCGTGGCGATCGCACAGTCTGCCCAAGCCATGAGGATTTGGGCGACAATCGATCGCCATGCTTCACCCAGTCACAGTCTGTACAGAGATTCACATTTAGTTGATTTTGTCAAATACTTTGACTGGACTAGCGCTGTACCTACAGGGCTATTGTTCCGTTTTTCAACTTTTTGAAAATATTTGTAACATATACTACTAATTTGATAAAATGACCTGTGTTTAAATAGTAAAATTTTCCTTAAGGGATCGCTATTTATTTCCAGTAGACCCTTATTTTAATCTACTGGAATAAAATTTGTTAATTTATTGGTATCGCTATTGTGTCGTTTTAAAAAGCGCTGTGTATATCGGATTAGTCAAACTTGATTCGACATACCTTCCATACAAATAACAGATAGAGCCAGAGGAAATATGAAAGTTACAGAAATAGTAGAACTTTACCAAGATGGAAACAGAAACTTTGCAGGGATAGATCTCAGCGGAGTAGACTTAGCAGAAGTAACTTTAGTAGGTATAAACCTTACAGGCGCTAATCTGAGAGGCGCTAATCTGACTAGGGCTTCCCTCAATAAATCAGACTTGAGTGGAGCTTTATTAAATTGGGCTAATTTAACATTTACCAAACTGGGAGAAGCCAAATTAGTCGAAGCAGATTTAATGAAAGCACAAGTCAACGGCGCTGTCTTTGTCAAATCAAAACTACCAGGGGCAAGATTGAGCGGTGCTAATCTCAAAGGAGCCAACTTTCGAGGCGCTAATCTCTGGGGTGCTAATCTCTGCGGAGCTAATTTGCAAGATATCAATTTGCGAGGAGCAAACCTCAGCGGTGCAAATCTTAACTGGGCTAATCTACAGGGTGCGAGATTGAGCGGTGCTATGCTGTATGGAGCTTTGTTAAACGGTGTCAACCTCAACAGTGCATTCTTAAATGGAGTAGATTTGAGTGGCGTTGAGCTAGATGGAGTTAATCTTAGCGAAGCTAAACTCAGCGGGGCTAACCTAGAAGGAGCTAATCTGATGGCGGCAGATTTAACGGAAGCTTTGCTCCGGGGGATAAACTTGATAGGCGCAGATTTGACGGGAGCGAATCTCACAAGAGCTTATTTGGAAAAGGCCAATTTAAAATGGACAAGGTTAACTCAGGCAGATTTAACCGATGCCGATCTCAAAGATGCAATACTGACAGGAGCAAACTTTGATGGCGCTAAATTGACAGGCACGATTTTACCAGGAGGAAATATAGAGCATATGTACTTGGCTAGAAGAGATACAGCTGTATAATTTTAAGCAAAAAGTGAAAGCTTATTTTATAATTGATGTTGGCCAACGCAATTGGAGATGATGGATAAAGAATCTGCAAAAGTGGGCTATGGAGTGGTTCTCGTAACGGCTGGTACACGAGAAGAAGCTGAAGCGATCGCACAAAATTTAGTAGAATCAAAACTGGCCGCTTGTGTCAGCTTATTTCCCATAAAATCGATCTTAATTTGGTCAGGGCAGTTGCAAAAAGAGGAAGAATGGCAACTGCTGATTAAGACAGATTTGGCTAAATTTGAAACTCTGGAAGCAAAGATTAGAGAACTGATTTCTTACGAAGTTCCCGAAATTATTGCTTTGCCATTGGTTGCTGGATATGCACCTTATTTGGCGTGGATTTCGGAACAGGTAAATTGAGTTTCAAACATCATAGAAGATAAAACTACTAAAAAGGAAATCCCCATCAATTTTATAGCCAAAGGAGCAGAAAATGGGGCGTTACGATAATCTCAGCAAAATAGAGCAATTAGATCCAGTTAAGGATCGTTCAGAAATTGTCAAAATTATGGTTAGTTATGAGTTCCCTTGGGACTTTCAGCGAAGTTACATAGAACTGGCGTTTGTGAGGGCTTTTGCCAGCCCCAGGATAGCTGGTTTAGTAGCAAAACGCGGTTACACAAAGGCACACACTCAAAAGCGCTATGATGATAGCTCAATTTTGATGTTTGAAATTATCAAGCATGGCTATGATAGCGAACAAGGTCGTGCCTGCATTGAACGGATGAACTACATTCACAGTCATTTTCCGATAAATAATCAAGACTTTATCTATGGTATAGCTACTTTTATATTAGAACCTATCTACTGGAACGATCGCTTTGGCTGGCGACGAATGTCAGAAAACGAACGGCTTGCGTGGCTAAACTTCTGCCTGGAGATTGGTAAACGAATGAAAATCGAAAATTTGCCTGATTCTCTAGAAGGAATGGAACGTTTTAAGCAGGAATATGAAGATAAGTATATTTATAATTCTCCTGCTACTAAAGAATTGTATGAATTGTTTGTTAACCTAATTTCTAGTTGGTTTCCCCTAGTTCCTAAAAAACTGGTTGAGTTAGTATTTCGTTGTATTATAGATGAGCGATCGCGAAAAGCTTTTGAGATCGAAGCACCTCCGACTGCGGTCAAAAGCTTTGTAGAATTTTGTTTGCACGCACGCGCTTGGGTGCTGAGTTACTTACCGCCACGCACTAGATCTGGTCTATTTGTCGATCGTCCTTCGCGTTCTTATCCTGCTAATGACTACGATGTGACAAAATTGGGGCCACCCGATGAGAATTTGAAGAAAAAGATTTCTGTGTGAATTTCTCTGACTACGGGGGGAAAATCCACCCTATCTCTGGAGTGCTTGTTGAAAAGTCTTAATTGCATCAACATGATTCACCATATTGATACAACGTAAAAACAAGTCGAGATCGATTCCTTTCACTTCCTCACTACTGGAAATTTTTTCATAGTAAAGTTCATTCCCCTCTCCCCGCAGGTGATAAACCTCTAATACTCCATCTTCCCAAAACCAAACTTCTTTTATTTTCAGCCGTTTGTATACTTCTAACTTGTTGATACCGCCACTGGAAAACACGACTTCGATCGCTAAATCGGGACGCACTCGACCGGGAGCAAGTTTATAAGATTCATCTGCCTCTCGCTTGACGCCTGCTGTTTCATTTTCCAGGGTCATTGAGCCAGTGGGAGTAAAGTCAAATCCTGCTATAAGTAGGTATTGCTCTAATAATGCGCCAATCCTTTCTTTAATAATTTCTTGGGCTTCGCCTGACCTTCTTCGTATTTCCAAAACTCCATCTAGGAAAGATAGTCGATAGCCTGGACGGTCTAACAGTTGCTCAACTGCTTTGAATTCTCGCCAGGTGAGTCCCTCGAATAAAAGGGGCGATTCTTTTGGGGGTGTTGCGATCGCTGTTGGGGTCATTTGAGTGTCCCTACCGCTTATATTTAAAATATTTTAACGGTGGAAGCAGCGCAGGATGAGGAAGGTTATCAGAGTAACCAAAGCACCTATGCCTAAACTGCCAAAAAAGACACCGAATGGGTGTTTAGCTAACGGAGGTTGGGCGAGGCTTACGGCTGCGGTAACTTGACTGGCGGCGAGTCCGATACCTGCGGCGGCGACGGTTTTGTTGAGGGTGCGATCGCTTGCGGTTTGGCGGATGTTGCTGGTTCCTTCTAGGGTACGAATTAGATTTTCTAGTAAGGTTAATCCGGTGCTGAGGCTGGTATAATCGGCTTCTACTTGTCGCAAATAGCGTTCTTTTGCAAAGTCACCAAATTCTATTAAAAAGCTTAAATTTTTTTGTGGATTTTTATCTTTTTCTGCTAGTCGTTTTAGGCGTTGTTGATAATTTTCGATGTTAATATCTAGGGTGCGACTTTGAGCGTTTAATTTATCTAAATCTATGGCATACTGAGCAAGTGTATTGAAAGTATTATTTAGAGTAGTTTCTAATTGTTTTAAATCGGATTGGGCGGGCTGAATTTGTTGATTAGAGGGAACGATCGCGCTGACAGAATTTTTAACCAAGAGATAATCGTTTTTCAGGGCATTTTTCGGTTTATGACTTTGGGCGTAAGACCAAATAATTTTATGGCGATAGCTGAATAGGCGGATTAAATCTACATAAATGTCTGCCATTTTTTGGCGGATGGTATCGATTGAGAGGTGATGGGGAAATAGCCAGATTTGCAAATGTTCGCTTTCTTGTTTCAGGTTTTCCCAATTAGAAGGAAACTGCCACAATTCAAAAACGGTTGCGCCAAAATAATTGCCTTTGCCCCAGAAATCGCGATTCCAATCTGGGTTATTTGAGAGTTGTTTATAACATTCTTGGGCGATAATGTCAAGCTTGGTTTCATCTTGAATATCCTGGTCAATTTGTCCCCACATCAGCCAGGTTTGACCGATTTTTCCCCTCACGTTTTCGCCGCCAATATGTTGCAAAATTGTTTGTTTCCGTTCGGTTAAAATGGCGATTTCTTGAGGCGTATCGTTGAGGATTTGTTTGCCGTCGGCGTAGTCACCAGAACAATCTACTTGCAGGGCGTAAGTATCGCCTAACTGGAGGGGATAGTAATAACCATCGAGGGGAAGTTCAAAACTTTCTACTTGCTGATTTTCTAGGAGTTGGACGAAACTGGCTTCGGCTTTTTCTCTCTTGGCGAGTTGTCGAAAGAATGCTTCATCTAGGTATTTTCCCGAACTATTTAGTTTATCATCGTTATAAATTTTGTACCAAAAATCCCAGCGATTTTGGTGGATTTTTTCCTCAGATTGACCTAACCCTTCTCGGAGGTCGTAGAGAAAGAGGTCAAGCGTGGGATAAATTAATTTAATCGGTTGATTCATCGGTTAAAGTGTGGGAGTTCCTGGCACTAAATAGCGGATTTCTTGGATTTCTTGTGCTGCTTTTACGGGATCGGGGGAGGTTAAAACTTTCTGGGTAATTTCTAAGAGTTCTTCGTCGTTTAAATCACGAGAAATATTTTCGATTTCCTTAGCGCGATTTTCTGCGGCTTCGTTTACATTTGGTTTTAGACCTTGTTTTTGGACTGCGGCAGGGTTGAGCAAGGCTTGGCGGTTTTTTTGGTAATATTCATTGAAGATAGAATCGCTTTTGGCTAGGGTATCGAGTTGAGCAATGTTATCGGAAATTGCTGCGGCTATTTGGTGCAATTTTGTGGTTTGTGACTCTGATAAAGGGGAGTTTTGTTGATATAAAGCAACCAGGAATGCTTTGAGGGTAAGTTTAGCAGAAGGTTTCATAGAAATTAGGCGTGACCCGTAATGGTAAAAGCTGCCCAATGGTAAGGATGGGTAAATGGTTGGTGGTCTGCTTCCATTGTATTCGCTCGGTTGAGGGCATCTTGTAAGAGTGAACGCAGGTTATTATCTGCATCGGCGGGGAGGGATGCTAAGGTTTGGGCATAAAAGCTTTGGATATCACCCCAAGTTGCCTGTCGCAACCATTTTTGGGCATTTTTCAGGGCGACGGGTTCGGCTAGACCTAACCCCCCCGACCCCCCTTCCCTGCGAGGGAAGGGGGGAGTATTAGTATTACTCCCCTCTCCTGCAAGGAGAGGGGCTGGGGGAGAGGTCAACAGCTGGTAAAATTTCATCATTATCAAGGCATTCGCTTCTGATTCCACCGTCCACAGGGTACTGACGACGTAGGTAACTCCGCGACTGAGAAATGCGCTGACGAGTCCGACATATTCGGTGGTGATGCTTTGGTTGCCTGTAATGGCGGTTTCGCAAGCAACAAGGCAGACGAGTTGGCAGGGATGGAGGGGGATTCGGACAATTTCTTCTATCGTAAGTGTATCTTTGCGGCTGAGGGCTAAATAGGATTTTTTCGGATTGAAAAAGTTGTAGGTTCCATGTCCGGTGAAGTGAAAGATTGAGTAAGGTGAGGCGAGGGCGGTTTTGATGGCTTCGGCGGTAGCGTCGCTATCACTGAAGCGTTGGGGATTTTGAAACAGTTGGGATATTGCGGTTGATTGAATTTCGGCGTAGGCTAAGTCTTCAAAACCTTCGCTGTCGGGATGTTCTACGCTTAACAGTTTGCCTTGTTTTTCTGTCTTTTTCCCTTGTGGGATTAATCCAATTTTGGCACTCGGTAAATAGGTAATGGTGAATTTATCGGCAAATAGGGCATGAAGGGGAAAGCGGTGTAAGTCGCGGTGGGGAATTAAGATTAAATGGGTGATTCCGGTAAGGGTGGATTCAATTTCTGGGATGTGGAGAATTTCTTTTAGTTGCCGTAACTTTTCGGGTAAGTTATCGCGCCAGTTGGATGTTGTTTCTGTTTCGGATTTCTTATCTTTGTATTCAACGTATTGTTGATTCCAATCTTTCACCCATTTTTCAAATTTTTCTAGGCGTTGTTCCAGAAACCCGGTTTCTCCAAGAAACCGGGTTTCTAGGGTGTGTGGGGTTTCTCCATTTTTAAGAATAAATGTAGTTAAGGCGGCGGGGCTGAGATGCCAGTAAACTATTGCGGTTGAGGGCTGCAAAAGTTGTTCAATTTCGGCATAGTTGGGAGATGTAATTTCATCGCTATAGGCATAGAGTAGCCAAGAGAGGCAGGCATTTTTTCCGGCTTCTGCGGTTTCTAATGCTGGGATGATTTGCCCAGATTGGATGGCGATATCAACCGTTAATTGTTGGAAGCTGGCAAATTTGAGGGCGAGTTGTTCTTTCTTAGCAGGGCTTTTAGGTTCAGCTAGTAAACGCCGCAATAAATCTGTGGCAAGTCGTTTTAATTCTTCTGCTTCAGGGATTTGCCTTAATCCTAACAAGGCTATGATTAAATCTTGCAAAACCTCTAAATGCAGTTCGGGAAAAGCATCTGAAGTTAAGGTTTTGAGTGCTTGATGATAACTGGTGACGGCTTTTTTCCAATAGGATTGAGAGGCAGAGCTTTTTCCTTGGATATAATGAGCATTACCAATTCTGTGATGTAACATTCCCCAGCCTTCAGGGTGTGTTTCTTGGGGGCAATGTTTCAACCCTTCTTGATAACATAATAACTTCCCTTCATAGCCACGCTGATTTAAGGTGGGATTCGGTATCACGGCAGGAGATTGGGGAAATTGCATCTGTAAAAAGACAGCAGCTTGAGAATTATAGTGAGGTGAATTTCCCGCGTCAATACCTCGATTAATCCAGGCTTGGTGTAAGTCAGGTTTAATTGCCAAAGCTTTGTCAAAAAATGCGATCGCTTCTTCAAATCGTCCTAAGTTACCTAGCGCCAATCCCCGGTTATTCCAGGCTTGGAGATAGTCAGGTTGAATCGCCAAAGCTTTGTCAAAAAATGCGATCGCTTCTTCAAATCGTCCTAAGTTATATAGCGCATTTCCCCGGTTATACCAGGCTAGGTGAAAGTCAGGTTGAATCGCCAAAGCTTTGTCATAAGATGCGATCGCTTCTTCAAATCGTCCTAAGTTATATAGCGCCTCTCCCCGATTAATCCAGGCATTGTGTTTGTCAGGTTGAATTGCTAAAGCTTTGTCATAAGATGCGATCGCTTCTTCAATTCGTTCTAACTTACCTAACACATTTCCCCGGTTATACCAGGCTTGGTGAAAGTCAGGTTGAATCGCCAAAGCTTTGTCATAAGATGCGATCGCTTCTTCAAATCGTCCTAATTTAACTAGCGCCATTCCCCGGTTACACCAGGCTTCGTGTAAATCAGGTTGAATCGCCAAAGCTTTGTCATAAGATGTGATCGCACCCTGAAAATCCCCTCTACCCAATTGCAGATTACCTGGTAACAGTAACAGTAAATCAGCGATATCTCTCTCTTGTAGAAAACCTTGCAACACTAACAGTGCATCATCTGTTGTGACATCTGCCTCTATCACTTCACCGGAAGTAACATCATCTAATTGGGGTACTTGCGCCAGTAACCGCCTACCAATTTCCCCCGCCACTTCTCCCAATTCCTTATCGTAAACTTCACCCAGCAACACCATTCGCCGCGCCAACTCCTGATGCTGTTCCGGTGTCGCCTGCAAATTTTCCGCAAAGCGATGTAACCAAGCAATTAATTCAGCATCGCCAATGTTTTTTGCAATTAAAAAGCCAAGAATATTCCCCCGACTCCACCCTTGATTCACCCCTTCCAGCAGTTCGCTAAATATCACTTCATACTCAATATCCGTCCGCTGGGGTTTACCTCCCTTCGCTTCTACGGGGGACAAAGAATTTTGCTGAGTCCCCGTTGGCGGAGAGGTTTGGGAAGGGTTTCTGCTCGAAATCCCCAATAAGCGCCGAAAAACCCGTTGTATCGACCGCCAAAACCGTCGCAGCATTGCTGGTATCCTTGCACCGCACTTTATTGGCAATTGTAGCGAAATTTAGAAATGGCTAAGTTTGGATAAATTAAAGCTTTTTAATAAATTGAAATGAAGATCGAAATGTGATCGCACTCTTCCCGACGAAACAAGAAAATATGCGATCGTATTCCTCACCCCGTTATCTCCCAATCTTCTATCCTCAATCCTTGAACTCGGCTAAACTCTCCCGTATTATGAGTTACTAAAATTAAGTTATTTGCAAGTGCGATCGCCGCAATTTGAAGATCGTAAGGGCCAATCGGAGTTCCTAAAACAGCCAGTTCAGCGCGAACTCTTCCCGCGATATTAGCGGCTCTTTCATCAAATGGTAAAATCGAAAATTGATTAAATAAACGAGCCAATTTAGCCAGATTAGCTTCTTGCTGTGAACTTTTATAGGCACCATAGTAAAGCTCTAACTGAACAACCGTAGATAAATAAATATCTGATGCTGGCGTTCTTGATATCCGCTGAGCTATTTGCACTTTACTATTATTCAAAAGGTGGACACAAGTATTAGTATCTAAAAGATATGTCAAGCTAATTCCTCCCGCGTTTCATACTCACCTTGATTCTCTCGTACTAAAGGTTCTCCTACCCATCCGCCTACTACTTCTTCAAAAAAACCAGGCGCATAGCCTAACTCTTCTGGCGTTTTCTTTGGTGCTGGGGTGACAGGTTGAATAGTTACTGTCACTTCTAGATCGGCATCTTTAAATTCTGTTGGTACTTCTATTTGCAATATGCCGTCCGATCCGACATGGGAATGAATTAAAATTTTATGTTCCATTATATATCTCTCCTTTTGAAGTAAATTGTTAGAATGCGATCGCTTTTTTACTCTGACCGTTATCCACTCTATTTTCTTGATAGGAAACAAATCTTTTGGCGTATGTACGAATCTGCCAAGCAACATCTTCAGCAGTTAAGCGATCGCGTAAATCTGAAGGTATCTCACTTCCCAAATCTTCTAGTGCATTGAGAAGACCGATCGCTAAATCAATATTGTTAATATCGCAGCTTCTCAGACGATTAATCATTGGATCGATCGCTTCCTTAATTCCTGCTGCTGCGAGAGAAGTTGCAGCCAAGCAAGGGTATTCTTCATCTTTAGCAACAGCCTCTAACAAGCAAGAAACTCCTAGTTTAGAACCGAATCTTAGAAGTATAACCGCTGCTAAAATACTCGTTTCTGAATTATCCGATTCTTTCAGAAGTTTTTCCAGAGGTGGAACAACTACTGAACCTAAATGATATAGTCGTTCTGCCATCAAAAAACGGTGTTGGCTTTTCCTAAATGCTTCGATCGTTTGAACCGCCAAAAAATTAACAATTTTTCCAGCTTGTTCTACTGCAATTAGTTGCCCTTCTGCGTCAGATGATTGTAAATTTTTAAGTGAGATATCCACATTAATGTCGCTCATAATATAACCCTATGCGATCGCCTTTTTATTCATGTAACATCTTCCCTCGGAATTGTCAGCAATACATCGCAATCTCGCGCCGCTTCAGCCAGCTTATTATCGATAGTAGCTAATAGTAAGCCCTCTCTGATAGCTAGCTCCAGATAAGCAGCATCATAAGCAGCTAGATTATACTGACGACCTAATTCCCAAGTAGTGTTGATAGATTCTTGAGTAGTATTCGCATCTACTACAATCCTTAAGGCTCTTAGCATTGCTAATCCTTCCGAAACGTTAGCTTCTGTTAAGCGTCCCCTACGTTCTGAAACCAGAAAACAGTTGACAATTTCTAACCAAAAAATCCAAGGAACAACCGCTTCAGAATCTTCGGCTAACAAATCCAAAATAGCTTCAGCTTGAGCGTTACTCTCATCTAGCATACACCAACTAATTGCTACCGAATAATCTAAAACAAAGCGTGTCAAAACCTGCGCCCCTCTTCTCTCATTTCTCTAATAGACATATCACCCGCAGATATTTTTCCCCGAAGTAATCTAAATTGTTTAATTACCTCAGTCGGCTCTGATTTTTTTTCTGTTGGCTCGATATTAATACCTTTAGAAGCTGCACGAGCGATTATTTGCTGACGCATTAAATCAGCCTTTTTTCTAATTGCTTCCCAATCATCTGGTAAAGAATTAATTTCGGATCGCGTAGCCGTTTCTAGGATATGTTTTAACTCAGCTTGCAGCGATCGTCCATGTTCCTTAGCTAGCGCCTCTAGTTTCTCAAGCAACGCTGGGTCTAAATCTTCGATCGTCAATTGAGCCATTGCTTTCACCTCAAAGCTGCGGGAAAACTATAGTATTAAAAGCCGATAGTGGGATTTGAACCCACGACCGCTCGATTACGAATCGAGTGCTCTACCACTGAGCTATATCGGCACAATTAGATATTGTAGCACAGTTGCCAGAAATTAGATCGATAAACTCAATTGCGATCCATCTTGAGTTTTGGCAACTTCGATCCGCGCTTGGAACGCCTCTTTGAAGGATGGCATATGGGTGACGGTGAGGATGCAGGCGAAATCGGAGGCGATCGCATTTATTGCTGCAATCAGGCGATCGCACCCTTCCCGATCCTGCGTCCCAAATCCCTCATCCACAATCAGCATTTGCAGCGCCGTACCCGCTCTTTGCGCCAGCAATCTCGCCAAAGCTAGCCGAATCGCAAAATTAATCCGAAAAGCTTCTCCACCCGAATAAGTTTCGTAAGGACGAGTCCCGCGAGCGTCAGCGATCAAAATGTCCAGCGTGTCAATAATTTTAGCGGCTTTTTTAGCGGAAGACCGACCGCTGCGCCCAGCTTTTTGGGTGACAAACTGAACGTGCAACTGATTGCCGCTTAGCCGCGCCAAGATGGAATTCGTTTCGGCTTCCAGCTGAGGCAAGATATTCTCAATCATATAAGTCTGGATGCCGTGTTTGCCGAAAGCTTTACTCAATTCCTCGTAAACGCGATATTTTTTGCGAGTTTCCGCCAGTTTTTGCACCTGTTTGTCATACTGAGCCTGAAGCGCTTCCAACTGAATCGATCGCTGTTGCAGCCCTCCCAGTCTAGCCAGGTATTCATCTAACTGGGTGCGTCTACTGAATATCTGCCTCTCCAGAGTTTGAATTTCCTCGGTAGCATCGGGAATCGTTTGAATTTGCTTGACAAAAGACTCGATTTGTGCATATTGAGTTTCGCGATCGCCTTCCCGCACCTCCAAAACTTGCACCAACTCCTGGAAGCGCTGACAAAGTTGAGGATATTGCTGCTGCGCCTGACACAATTCCTGATAGCGCAGTTGCCAAGATTGCGCTTGGCGCAGCGACTTGCGGATCGTGTTGTGGCGATCCAAGTTGTAGTCAATTTCCCTAACTTCCAGATCTAACGCAGCAAGTCGGCGGGAAAATTCCGAATCAGTTTGTGCTTGCTCAATTTGGCGCTGAATTCCCATAATTTGCACCAAAAGCTCCGGCTGTCGCGCTGAAACCTGAGCTTGTCGCCGCTGTGCGTCCTTGATTTGTGCCTGCCGAATTTCCGCCCAACGCCAGCGTTCCACCTCATTCCTCGCTAAAGCGTGGTTTTTCTCATCGTAATTAAGTTGTTGCAGATTTTGTTCCAGCTGCCAAAGTTCCTGCTGTACATCGGCGGCGTAGTCTCCAGTTTGGATCGATCGCTCAATCTGTACCGCCTCCACCTTCAACTGTTGCAACCGATTTTGGGCATCATCGGTAGCAGCCAATTGCGCCTGCAACTGTCCCCTCTGCTCCCGCAAAGAATCGTAGGGAGCCAATTCCTGAGATAATTTCTTATATTCCGCCCGTAAAACCTGCAATTCCGACTCGCACGCAGCCAATTGCTCTCGCACTATCCAGAATTGCTGCTCTATATCCTTTTGCTCGATTTGGGTTTTCTGCACAACGCGATTCCAGTGATGTTGGTCGAGAGGGCGATCGCACAACGGACAAATCGCATCCGGCGTTTGCAGCATCTGGAGTTTTTGGGTTAATTCTCCCAACTGTTTCTCATATTCCCGCTGATTTTCCTGAAGCCGCTCCACAAAGCTGCGGCGTTCTAACCCTTTCTCCTGCACTCGCTGCTGACGAACTCGTTTTTTCTCCAAATTCTCAATTTGAAAGCCAACATCCATCACCGCCTGCTGCAACTGCGGCTGACGTTGGTGTTGAGATTGCAGTTGGGAAACAGAAGACCGCAGTTCGTCCAATCGCGCACTTAATCTAGCTTGAGCGCGTTCCAGTTGATTTTGCAAGTGGTGCTGGCGTTGCAGCAACGGACTCACTTGCAGTTGCAACTTATCCATGTGCGTCAAATGGATGCGAGCCTGCTGCAATTGTGCCAAACCTGCTTCTACTTCCGCAGATTGATTGAGAATTTGCTGAATTTCCCGCTCCTGTTGACCTAACGCTTCCAATTGAGCTTGTGCTTGTTGCAGCTGCTTATTGAGTGCGTCGATCGCTAACTGCTGCTGTCTTTCCAGCTGTCGTCGTTGCTCTTGTGCGGCTTGATGAGCCTCAAATTTATGATTCAGGCTTTCTTCTTGGGCTTGCAAGTTTTGAAAATGGCTATATCCAGCCGTTATTTCACCTTCCTGTTGCAAGAGAGCTTCCAATTGTCGTTGCTGCTGCTGGATTGCGGCTAAATCTTGTTGGAGGCGATCGCAATCTTGAGTTAAATTTTGATATTGTTGGCGATGCCAGGTGAGCTGCTGTTCCCAAGTTCGCCGTTGGTGCTGCATTGCTTGCAGTTGTTGCAGCCGTTCTGTATCTTCTAGTTGTGCTTGTTGGAGCAACCTCAGCTCGCTTTCCAGAGTAGCTTGTGCTTGTGCGATCGCTTCTCGCTGTTGCAACTGGATTTGATGAGATTCTAGATCGCGTTCTAACTGCTCCGCCTGTCCCTTGAACTGCTTGGACAAATCTTTGGCTTGTTCCGCCATCACTTCGTACTGATTGAGTTTGAGCAACTCAGCCAGAATTTCTTTGCGTTCGCTCGGTTTTTTGAGCATGAATTCATCTGCTCGCCCCTGACGCAGGTAAGCTGAATTAATAAAAGTTTCGTAATCCAGCTTCAGATAATCCACAATCAATTGCTGAGTCGATCGCATCCCTCGCTCAGTCAACGCCCGAAAGCCTGTTGGCGTCTGCACTTGAAATTCTAAAACACCCCCACCACCGCGACGGCGAATGCGAATCACCCGGTAAGTTGCGTCTTGATTTTTAAATGTAAAATCAACCTGGACTTCATCAGCCCCCGCGTGGATGACATCATCTTCAGTATTCACGCGGCTTTCGCCCCAAAGCGCCCAAGTGATAGCTTCTAACAAAGATGATTTACCGGCACCATTAGAACCGCAAATACAGGCAGTATGCAGCCCGCTAAAATCGAGGGTTGCCTTGCGATAGCTGAGGAAATTCTTGAGGGTAAGTTGGAGGGGTATCATTTAAATGATATTGCGCCACACACATATTAAACAAATACCAGTACAAATGCACTGTTGTACAGTCGGTCAACAGAAAAAATGAGGATTTTAGCTTAGGGAAACTTGAGCGATCGGGCTATGAAGAAATACTTAGGACAAGAGCTAGCGCATCGGTAATTGCTTGCATGGCTGTGTCAGAAAGCGTTCCAACTTGCTGGATGAGTCTTTGTTGCGAGACGGAACGTACCTGAAAAGTATCGGCTGCTGAGATTTTACTTAAACAGTTTTCGGCAGATGGTTCGAGTCGCACCATCCAAACTCTCTCAGTAAAATCTTCTTTCCATTCTGTGATGGGGACAATTACCTTGAGCCGCAAAACTCCAACTGTATCTTTGCTGACGATAACAGCGGGGCGAGTTTTACTGATTTCGGCTCCCATAGTAGGGTCTAGGTTAACCAACCAAATCTCTCCTCTACGCATGGGAATCTATTTCCGCAAAATCTTTATGTGTAGATTCGGAAAATTCCTCACTGTCGAGAGCAGAGAAAGCAGTTAACTCCTCATCTTGTAAATAATCCAGTATTGCCAGTTGAGCTGCCATCGCGAGTTGTTGCTCTTTCTCTTCAGGAGTTAGGGATTTCCATTCTTCCCGTGCCATACGTAAGGCAACTTTAGCAATGGTTAGGCGTTCTGCGTTAGTTTGGTGCTTAAGCGCTGCCAAGATTTCTGCTTTTGTCATAAATTTTCCTCAGTGTTGGTGATGCGATCGCACTAACTTATATCATCCTAAAATAAATAAAACCCGCCAGAGCGGGTTAAGTATCGAACTATTGGGAAACACAAAAACGAGATCGAGCGCTGCGATCGCATCTATTAACTTTTCGGTATCATTTCCAAAACCCGATTCACAAACTCTTGATGATCCACCACCGGTTTGGGAATATAGCCATCCGCATGACTTACTTCCAGTAAATTTTCGCGATCGCCCTCATTGGCGTGGGCTGTAACTAAAATCACCGGTAAGCCAGCCGTTTTGGGATTTGCCTTCAGCATTTGAGTAATCTGGAGTCCGTTCATCGGCTTGCCCTGGTAGTAACTATTACTCAGAGAAACATCCATCAGAATGATATCCGCTTCCCCAGACTGGGCAATTTGCATCACTTCTTCCACATTTTCCGTATGAAGTACGGCTAAGCCACCGCGCTTAGTCAAAATCTTAGAGAAAACTTTAACGTTTATTGCTTCATCTTCAACAATCAGAGCCGTTGTCATAACAGAGATCCCGATACAATTGATTTCAAATCCTGACAAGACCAGCATTACAAGCCGATGCTAGCGTCATGTTTGCGAATTGTTTGTACAATGTCAGTCTTTGCTGACTGAGCAAACAAAGTTACTGAAATTTAACAAATCTTTATGTTTGAGCTATGGCAAGGCAATCGCTCTCGGCATCCGAACAAGGTATAAAAGAAGCAAAAAAAGCATTCAGCCGTATGGGATGGACGCAACAACAGCTTGCAGAACAAGTTAATTGCAAATCTCGCCAGCCAATTTGGAAATTTTTCAAAGGTAAACCAATAGAGCGTCACATCTTCACAGAAATTTGCTTTCAGCTTGATTTGAACTGGGAAGAAATAGCTGCACCCGAACCTAACGATCGGAATCGAAATTATAGCACCAATATAGACACCCTAGTGCAAGAAATTCGAGATAAAGTCCGCCCCAGCATTCAACAGAAGTGCGGCACAATGCGTGTCTTAGACATGACTCAGCCTATAAGTCTAACGGACATCTACACCAACGTCAACATTTTAGAGCAGATCGCCGGACGCAGGCGGTTAACTATTGCTCAGCTGCTGCAAGTCTTCGATCCCGAATCAGAAAATTTCGATCGCTTTGGACTGAGTAGAATTACCAAAGAAAGAGTGCCGGGACTAAAAGCAGTCGAGAGTTATCCCAAGTTGATGGTTTTGGGTAAGCCAGGATCTGGTAAAACGACATTTTTGAAATATCTGGCCATTCAGTGCTGCTTTAGCAATTTTTTCAAAAATTTAGTGCCAATTTTTATCACTTTAAGAGAATTCGCGGAAGCAAAAAATCAATTAAATTATCCGGAATTTATCGCTGATATACTTTCTCATTGTGGCGTGACAGCAACTCAAATATTTGAGTTGCTCAAGCAGGGTAAAACATTAATTTTGCTCGACGGTTTGGATGAAGTCAGAGACGAAGATGCCCAGCGAGTTATTAAGCAGACTCAAGAATTTTCCGATCTGTATTACAACAATCATTTTGTCATCACTTGCCGCATTGCGGCGCGGGAATATACGTTTGAAAAATTTACTGAAGTAGAAGTTGCCGATTTTAATCAACAACAAATAAAGGCATTTGCAACCAAATGGTTCCAGGTCAAAGAAAATCTCTCTTCAACATCTGCAACCTTTGAGAAAGAAAGTGAGAAAATTACAGCCGATCGATTTATGGAACAGCTGCAATCGCATCCCTCAATTAGAGAACTAGCCACAAATCCTTTACTGTTGACCCTGCTGTGTTTAGAATTTGAAGATGCAAGTGATTTTCCCTCCGACCGTGCAGAACTTTACAAGCGAGGAATCGCGACTCTGTTAAGAAAGTGGGATGCCAAACGCGGTATTGTACGCGATCGCGTTTATCAAAAACTATCTGTCCAGCGCAAAAAAGATTTGCTGAGTCAGATTGCTTTAAATACTTTTGAGCGGAAGGATTACTTTTTTAAGCAACAAATTGCCGAAGCGTATATTGCCGACTTTATTCGCAATTTACCGGATACCCAAGGTGACGCCGAAACTTTGTATCTTGATAGCGAAGCGGTATTAAAATCCTTGGAAGCACAACATGGAATATTGGTAGAAAGAGCTAGGGGGATTTATTCTTTCTCTCATCTGACATTTCACGAGTATTTTACTGCCAGAAAAATTGCTACCTCTTCCGATCCGCAGGCATTAGAAAAATCTTTGCAAAATTTGGTCTGCCATATTACAGATAAATACTGGCGAGAAGTATTTTTGTTGGCAGCGGGAATGTTGCAGCCTGCTGATTACTTATTACAGTTAATGAAAAAGCAGGTCGATCGACTTGTAGCTGCTGATGAAAAATTGCAAGAATTTTTGATATGGGTAAGAGAGAAATCGCTTTCAGTACCAGTTCCCTATAAACCTGCTGCTGTACGAGCTTTTTACTTTAATCTTGCCTACGATCGACACCCTCAGACTAACCCCATCGATTACCGCGATCCCGAACTTATACGCGCCCTCGATCCGAGGCTTTTCATTTTGGTTATATTGGGCAATATCCGCGCTTTAGATGTCGGTCTTGACGATTTGCTTGCCCTTACTTGCGAGCGCAGCCTTAACCTAGATTTAGCTCATTATCCATACCCTTTCAAAGGTGCATTTTTCCTGGCGTGCGATCGCGCTCTTTGCCTAGAACCAAAATTAGGAGAAGCTTTGCAAGAACTCAAAAATATACTACCAAATCCTGACGCCGATCTATGGATATTCAAACAATGGTGGGAAGTTAACAGTCAAGCTTGGATAGAGCAATTAAAAGCGGTAATAGTTAAACATCGCAATATCTGTCATGATTGGCACTTTAGCAAACAGCAAAAAAAATTGCTTCAGGATTATTATAATGCCAATAAATTGCTCGTAGAATGCCTGAATAGCGATTGTTATGTCAGTCGCGAGGTGCGACAGGAAATCGAGGATACCTTGTTATTACCCATAGCTGACGGTCAGACTATTCGGTAATCTAAGTAGTCCAAGTGTGCCAATATTAACTCCCATGTTTGCGTAGTCAGCCGCAAGCCCATCACCCAGTAGAAGGAAGGCGATCGCAAAAGCAACAACTATAGTAAGGAACTAGATTAATAATTATACGTCTCTAGAGTGTGAATAAAATTTTGTTGTCCTCACAACAAAAAATCATCGGCAAATAGTCGTATGGCTTGAGGTTGAGGAATAGCGCTTTGCCATTTAGTTACAATGTCAGAAGAGAAAGCAATGGAGCCAACATAATTGCTAAATAGATAACCTTAGCTCCAGCATCTCATAAGTATTTTGGCGCAAACGATGGCTTGCAAAAAATAGAGTCTCTTGATTGAGGCCACACAACCAAAAAATCTCAATTAGCACTATCAGAAACAAACTTTGCGAGAGAGCGTCATTCGATATAACAAAGACAAAGAGGAGAAGACCATAAATGTTTAATTTGCATCGCTTGCAGAAAACAACTGCCGCACTAATCGCATTAGGAATGACAGCTACTACAGCTGCTCCCATCATCGTTGCATCCCCCGCGTTAGCACAATCTCGCGTAGCTCAATCGCAACGATATGATTACAGACTTCCCTCTGGAACCAATATTCCAGTTAGATATGAAGAAGCAGACAAAATCGTTTTAGCACCTGACGAAACAGCGCGAATAACCCTAACAGTAGCCGACGACGTATTAGGGCGTGATGGCAGTGTATTGATTCCATCTGGAAGCCAGGTAGAGGGTCAAATAGAACCCTACGGGAGAGGTTCCCGGTTTGTGGCGAGAAACCTGATTATAGATAGAGGTTCCCGCCGTTCGATCGATGCTACTTCTAATGTAATTACCAGAACACAAGAAGTAAGCAGAGGCGGTACAAACACAACTTCCATCTTGACAGGTGCAGCAGTAGGTTCGGCAGCAGCAGCGCTGATCTCAGGTGTAACGGGCGACAGACGCATCAGACCTCTGGAAGTTTTAGCCGGTACTGGAGTGGGTGCAGCAGGAGGACTGCTCCTGGGGCGCAATCGAGATAAAGCTAAAGTTGTCATCATCGACCCCGACAGCGATTTGGATCTCAAACTCCGCTCCGACTTAGTGCTGAGTTCGTATGGTTACAATTCCCGTTCCAACTCAGATTACGACTCAGGACGCTACTCAAGACCTAGCTCACGAGACGATCGAGGCATTTAGATAACCATTCTCTAGTCCAAAGCGATCGCAAAGTGTTTAGGTTGCGATCGCTTTTTTAATATTTCTTAGCTGCGCGTAACATAACTTTCGTTTTTCATCCTCTTGCTCTCTCTTTTGAGAGAGCAACTTTGTCAATTAAAAAAATTATTGTATATTGTTAAATCTAAAACCAGAAATGCTCGATAATACAGTCTATAAGTTATTTTGTATACCAAAGCGTCACAGCCAGCAGGGTGCTTCAGAGACACGCCAAGCTATTTTTGTAGCACAACACCGAGTCAGGAAATCAAGTATGGAAAAAGTCCTTTTTATTCTGGGCGAACTGAGCGATGACGATATTGATTGGATGCTACAGACAGGTAAGCGAGAAGAAATTCCTGCTGAGACCGTACTGATCCAAGAAGGAAAACCCATCGACACTCTCTACCTTCTCTTAGAAGGAACCTTGACCGTTTCTGTGGCTTATCTGGAGGGTAAAGAAATTGCCAGATTATCAAGCGGTGAGATGGTAGGAGAAATGTCTTTCATAGATTCCCGTCCCCCTTCTGCAACTGTGAAAACTCTTGAAAAGACACTCGTATTGTCGATTCCCAGACGGCAATTAGCGACAAGATTACAGCAAGATACCGGATTTGCTTCCCGTTTTTATCGCGCACTTGCACTTCTGCTATCTATTAGAATGCGCGGCACAATTAGCCAGTTAGGTTATGGTAAAATTACACCACCAGACGGAGAAATTCACATCGAAGAACTCAACCCAAACATCCTTGATAACATTGCGATCGCCAGAACTAGATTTGATTGGCTACTAAGACGGCTGAGAGACACTTGACTTTATTTGATAACTGATTCATTAATACACTTATCGATGTCTATCTAAGATGGAGCCAGAGGACTCCCGTTACATCCGTAGGATTAACGGGAGAGTGTCAATCACTGGAAATAAAAGCCATGCAGATACTGGAGAAATAACTTTATGTATAAGTTCAATCGCTGGTATTCAGCAACCGCTGTATCGATCGCCCTTTTGCTAAATGCCACTGGCACAGCGCCCATCGCGATACCAGCGTCTGCTATTGCCCAAACAACTTTGCCTGTGGAAATAACTGGCAGAATTCCCGCTGGGACTGCTATCCCAGTAAAATATCAGGCTGCACAGAAAATTATTGTCGCGCCAGAGGAGCCGGGGCCAATTCCCTTAACCCTTGTTGTAGCTCAAAATATAGTTTCCGATCGAGCAACGTTTTCGATACCAGCCGGTACACAGGTTGTGGGCGAATTGGTAACAATGCAAGAAATAGAAAGCGCTCAATTTGTTGCCAAACAGCTAATTTTAAAGGATGGCAAAACAATTTCTATAAATGCAAGCTCCCGGATTATTAGCAAAACACAAGAGTTTACCGATCATCCCAGAGTCAGTAGAACGATCGCAAATACAGCTTTGGGTACAGCAGCAGCTGCTGCGATCGCAGCTGTTACCGGTAACCCAGCGATCGCTTCCCAACAAATCTTGCTGAGTTCCGGGTTTGGTTCAACTCCAGAACTCATAGGACGGTTCCGCAACCAGCAAAGGGTTAGACTCCTTTCAATAGAACCCGAAACAGATCTGACATTAACTTTAAACTCAGACCTAATTCTTAGACGGTCTGCATCGCAAAGTTAATCAGCACTCTTGACTGGAAAATGGAAATTTGATTTTTTTACCAGTTAGCTTTCTGGTAGCCACACAATAAAAGTTGCACCCACGACGCCATCAGCAGAGTGTATGGATGGGCTGAAAACCTCTATTTCACCCTGCATTTGCCGTACCAAATCTCGTGCGATCGCCAAACCCAAGCCAGTACCGGGAATACTCGTATTTGCTTGAACTCCTCGGTAATGCCGCTCAAATAGCCGCTCTAAATCTTGGGGCGGAATGCCAGGGCCAGTGTCGCTCACCCCTACCCCCTGCCACCGACCGTGAGGAAATTGTCGCTCTAACCCTGCCTGAATGTAGATTATTCCCTCAGACGGCGTATATTTTAAAGCATTATCGATTAAATTGCTAAAAACTTCGCGTAAAGCCTTGGCGTTGGCTCGTACAAGCGGTAAATTGCTCGGAATATCCGCTTTCAGCTTTAAATTTCGTTCTTGCGCGATCGCCATAGCCGATGTTATCAGCGGTTCCAAAACTTGTGTCACAGAGCAAGGTGCCAGAGATTCCACGCCCATCAATCCTGTTTCAGGTAATAGGAGTAACGGTTTATTTTCTGACGGCGGTTCAGTAACACTCTCAACAGCGGTTTTACTATCAACCGACACCAACTCTGGGAAAGCCGGCAGGGAAACGCGGTGGTTAACGGTCATATCCACAACACCGTCGAACTGTTGCAGTAACTCTTGGATGCGATCGCTTTCTCGCAAAATGTTAGAAGCGATATCTCGATTTGCATCTTCCAATTGCAGTCGCTTCAGCAGCAACTTCCCAAATGTCCGCAAAGCCGTCAGAGGGTTACGAAGCTGGTGCAGCAAATTATGCAAAAGGTCGTTTTGCTGAGTCTGGAGGCGCTGTTGTTGACTAAATTGCTGACTCAGCCATTGAGAGCGTTGGTCTAGAATACAGGCGATCGCCATTGTATGAGCGATCCGTTCGATCTCCATTTTTTCCTGCTCATTCCAGGGTCGATCCTTGCGATTCGTCACCAACAAGCCCATCACCACTCCTTCGTGGATCAAAGGCAAAACGATTTGGCGCTGTTGCACTAAAGTATGACCGTTTCTTCCCCGCCGCCCCTCCCTATCTCCCCCACCTACGTCAGACTTCTGCGGCGTTAAAGAGTCTTGCGGTGCCGCTGAGAGTAAACGAGGGACATTGTTTAACCGCTCGATCGCATCTGGTAAAAGCGCCAGCGAGTCCTTCTCCTGCCAAAGCACGGTTTGTTCTGGGAAGGCCACAACAGGGATCAGTTTTGCCTCTTGTCCCTCCACAAATTCTTCTGTCAAATACACCACGCTCAAAGTAGCTCCCAGCGCCTGGGTAAGCAGTGCGACTTGAGCTTGACACAGAGCAACAAATTCCGAACTGGCTGGCATCAACATGAGGTCAAGCTTGAATAATCAACCGAATCAAATGGCGCTCTTGGCCAAATCGCTTTCTCTTCTTGAGATCGCCTCCAAGAGTTACTGGAGTAACTTGCTTTTGAGATTGTTCCGAGCGGATGCTCTCTGAGTATTTATGCGCGATCGATTAACATCTACACTTTTTATTCCAGCTACTCCGATGGAAGTCTGTTTTCAGCTTAGCGCGATCTCACGCAGTACTTGACCTCCAGTGTACCTGCCATATTTGTATCAATCGTTTAACAAAAGTTGATTTTTAGATCTCAACCCGATATACTTGCGACGGCTTTGGTAAATATCATTACAGAATACAAGTAAAACAGGAGGTAACTAGCTTGGCTAGGAGACGTAAGCGCAAAAGTCGCCGTCGCCAAGAAGGGCGCAGGATTCTTGAGCACGTGCCTCAATATAGCATCGAAAGTGGGCAGGATAAACCAGTAACGGCGGCTCGAAAATTTATTCAAGCTGAAGGAATTGTCCCACCTGCTCTGCTGTTGGTTAAGCGGAACGAGCATACTACAGATCGGTACTTTTGGGCAGAAAAGGGCTTGTTTGGGGCTCAGTATGTGGAAGAAAACCATTTCCTGTTTCCCAGCCTAAGAGAGTTGGAACACTCTGGCGAAAAAGTTCCAGTCGCTGTTCAGAGCGGCTGATACTTAAGGGATAGAATTGGCTAAAAAATGATTAAGTATGCCATTTTAGCGGTTCAAACGCGACCTCTGCTGCGACAAAAAAGTTGATTTAAAGGTAGTAAACCCCACTCAAGCCGAGCAAGTTTTGAGCGGGGTTTATTATAACATGATGGTGAATGCGTATTTCGCCTGTCCTATTGCGATCGCTCTTGTTGCAAGCGCAGTGCCTGTTGCAATGCTGAGATCTCGTCTCGATGAGCCTTAACGACGATCGCACTTTGCATCTCCTGAGTACCTTCTTTACCAACATCTTCAAACTGAAGGGACACCTGCTCTGGCCGTCCAGCTTTTTGCCAGTAAAAAATCCCTGCCATCGGCGACAAGATTTCCAGTCCCAGAAATCCCATCCCGACTTGGGGAAACAATATCGATAAAACCAGCGTCAGACATAAAATTCCTACTGCCGCTAAAAAACTCAAGAAAATTGCTAAAAACCAGCTGGGGCGCACAAATCCCGCGAAGGTCACCTGATTTTGAGCCGCATCCAACCCGGCCACCCGATACGAGCGCTGGGCAAAATACTGCTCCACTTCAGGGAAAAGCGATTCTTGTGGTTGTCCGGAAATCAGCCTGACAACTTCCGTTCTATCTTTAACAGAAGCTCTGATAAAGAAGAACAAGCCGATCGATAGCAACAGCGTCAGCAGCACAGTCGAAGAAAGAATTGTCGCGATCATGGATTTGATTCAGGAAGGGGTTGGCGATTTTAGATTTGATGTTGGCACTCAATCCAAAAACGCCCCACCGCGATACCTCAAAAAGTTTTGGAGTATTTTTACTCCCTCTACTTTACATAACTTCACTATTTCTAGCCACCTTCTCGAACCGGTTCGCGCTGGCCGGATTCTTCTGGATGAAAGTGGTTGGTTTTAGTCGCATACTCATGCCAAAGACGAGCCAAATCCTGAGAAAGATCCCGCCAATCAGCACGGATACGATACATCCGCCTGGGACGTCCCCGCCCTTCTACTTTTTTCCAGTAACCAGAAATTGCTTGTTCTTCCTCCAAGAATTTGAGAGCGCTGTACAGGACTGTATCGGAAAGCCGATAAGCGGGATATTCACTCTCTATAAGCTGGATTAGTTCCGTTCCATAGGACTCACCCCGCACTAAAACAGAGAGGACGTAGCAAACGGCTAACTCCTTACTCAGGTAGATGGGAGGAGGATTGTCAAAGAATTGGTAAATATCTTCAAACTTCATTTCCATAATTCGTTGAGCGGTTTTTCCAAATTTGTTTAAGAGGCATATGTTTTTGAACGTAAGTGTCGATCTTTATTCCCCCTCCAGAACAGCAATAATCTTTTGCCAGATCCCATTGCAGCTTTTACACCTTTTCAGCACTGACGTTCTATAACTAATGCCTTTTTGAATCGTTGGGGCAACCCTCTCATGTCAAGGTTTTTTCACAGATAAGTCGCCTTACCCGCTCAATGAACTTGTGGATGCCATGTGCTGGACACAATAGCAGGAACATTCAGCGGGATTTTTTAGGTAAGAGGATCTTGAACCAAGAATATTTTCAGACAGTCCTTACAGCATAGGGACAGGCAACATCGCTACGAGGGTGAATGGCGATCCAGTTCCATTATGTCCGATCCGGAACTGCTGATTATTACGATCGATTCTAGAAAGTTAATTTTAAGGAGCCCTACCAGACTGATTGGGTTATTGAGCCTTAAGCTTTAAATTGCGCTTTGGACAACATATGCAATGACTCAAATTTCCCTCAGTCAGGTAGGGGTTCTAGAATTGCTGCTTTCATCGTAGAATACCTGGGGGTAAAACTTTGTTGTATGCGATCGATTTATTTGTGCGAAAAGGCGAATTTTTTTAAAATTTTATTTTTTTTAAAGGATTGCTACCAAGCCTAGTAGATGTGTCCACCGAGCCAAACAACATACACAGAGCCCTGTTTTGAAGCATAATGGCATTGGCACAATCGCTTACCTGACCTCCCAGTACGCTCGCAGAAGATCTGCGCTAACTGCATATCCAAGTGGCGGGCCAAAATCTCAGTCATTTAAGAATTGACTGGGTAAGCTCTTAAGAGGAACGGTTAGAAGCCTGTGCTAATAACGCCAGCGGGAATACCTATGCCAGATAGATCGGAGTCACAATCAGTTCCCTCAGCACTCAGGCAAATAGCCCTTTATTTTCGCCTCACCGGCTGGATTAGTTTCTGGTCACAGTTAGTACTGGCCGTTGTTTCCAGCGTAGTTTTGCTGCTCTTTGGTGTCTTCAGTCGGAGTCCTGCTGGTAGTGCAGGTAATCCCGGCACTGGTTTTGGCGTCTTTTTCGCCCTTTGCGGATTGGCTATCCTGGGGGGGAGCATTTACTGGACATTCCGTTACACCCGCATCGCCAGACAACTAGAATCTCCCTACGCCGATACGCGCCCCCGCAAATCCGATACAATTCAACTCCTCAGAATGGGATTAATGGTGAATTTAGCAGGAATGCTATCAACCCTTTTAGGAGCATATGCCATTGTCGGCACCTTGGCAGCACGATCGATATCTCAACCGCAAACAGGAATACTAACCGATACCACTCGTTTGATCAGCTCTCTGGATATGTTTGCGGTACAAGCAAATATCAATACTATTGCCGGTCACTTTGTCGGAATCGTAGCCACGCTCTGGCTGCTAAATCGCATTAATCGCACTTAGAACGTATGGGAAAAAACCGACATCAAAGGTATCAGCAAACCTAGAAGTCAAAAGTAAACGCGCAATTGATTATTTCCCTTTTGAATCTTTACAAACAATATTTTCGGCTAGATTCTCAGTCGAATATATACTTAGAATACAATTCGCCACAGCGTTGTATCCTGATGTATTGGCAAGAAACAGTTTAAGGAATATCCGTGCTAGACCTCAAACAGATACGGGAAAATCCACAATTAGTTCAAGAGCGCCTCAACAGTCGCGGCGTCGGTGAATACGACATTCAGCCGATTTTGCAGTTAGATCGGCAAGTGCGAGAAATGGAGAAAGAGCGATCGCAGCTGGAAGCCCGCAGCAACGAAATCGCCAAATCGATCCCTAAAAAAATTAAAGAAGGTTGCGATCCCAATGGCCCAGAAATTCAAGCCTTGCGAGACGAAGGTAACCAAATCAAAGTTACTTTAAGCGATCGATCTCCCCAAGAAAAAGACCTCAAAGCCCAGATAGAAACTTTGCTCCTAGCGCTGCCCAACTTGCCCAGCGAATCAACACCTGTGGGCAAAAGCGAAGCAGACAACGTAGAAGTGCGCCGCTGGGGTGACGAGTACATCCCCCAAAACCCCAATATCCTGCCCCACTGGGAAATCGGCGAAAAATTGGGTATCCTCAACATCGATCGCGCCGTCAAAATCGCTCAAAGCCGTTTTGTCAACTTGATCGGCGCAGGTGCAGCTCTGGAACGAGCTTTGATTAGCTTTATGCTTGACAAACAGACTCAAGCAGGCTACGTGGAAGTAATTCCCCCACTTTTAATCAACAGCCAATCTCTTACCGCCACCGGTCAGTTGCCTAAATTTGCCGAAGAAAGCTTTAAGTGCCAAGCGGACGATTTGTGGCTGCTTCCTACCGCTGAAGTACCCGTCACCAATCTCTACCGCGACGAAATCCTAGATGCGTCCCAACTCCCCATCTACCATTGCGCCTACACCCCCTGCTTTCGGCGAGAAGCAGGTGCATACGGTAAAGACACACGGGGGTTAATTCGACTGCACCAATTTAACAAAGTCGAACTCGTTAAATTTGTTCATCCCGAAACTTCCGAGGCAGAACATGAATCCCTCGTTCGCAATGCCGAAGCGATTTTACAAGCCCTACAACTGCCTTATCGGGTAATCGAACTTTGTACCGCCGATTTGGGTTTTTCCTCCCGGAAAACCTACGATTTGGAAGTGTGGTTGCCTTCGGCAGGCAAATATCGCGAAATATCCAGCTGCTCGAATTTTGGAGACTTTCAGGCGCGGCGCGGTAGCATCCGTTTCAAAGAAGCCGGCAAGAAAGGAACCCAGTTCGTGCATACTCTCAATGGTTCCGGACTGGCAGTAGGTCGCACGATGGCGGCAGTTCTGGAGAACTATCAACAACCAAACGGGACAGTCAAAGTTCCGGAAGTGCTGCGATCGTATCTGCGGCTAGAGGTGCTTACTGGAGGGGCAACGTAGAATAAAGAAATGTATAGCTAATTCGCACTAATTTTTTCTATGTCAGTTTTGGCGACGATCGCAGTCTTGGCGGTTCTAATTTTGGTACATGAGCTAGGTCATTTTATGGCCGCTCGTCTTCAGGGAATCCACGCCAATCGCTTCTCGCTCGGATTTGGCCCCATCCTGTGGAAGTACCAAGGCCCAGAAACCGAGTACGCCATTCGTGCTTTTCCCTTGGGTGGATTTGTCGGCTTTCCCGACGACGATCCCGACAGCAAGTATCCCCCCGATGACCCGAATCTGCTCAGCAATCGCCCCGTCCTAGATCGGGCGATCGTGATTAGCGCAGGCGTAATCGCCAACCTGATCTTCGCCTACTTAGTCCTAGTAGCGCAATTTGGGGTAATCGGGATGCCGGAAGCATCTGGGCCGGGAGTTTTGGTTCCCCAGCTTGTGGCAGAAGTTACTCAAGTGACTGGTGAAGCCGAATCGGCAGGCATTAAACCTGGTGACGTAATTTGGGTCAACGGTAAAAGATTTGGATTCTCAATTAACGAGAACAACTCCCAGGCGGAACTTATCGCCACTACTTCAGGCGAACCAATTCAACTGAAAGTTAATCGTAACAACGAACAAGTTGACTTTTCTCTGACTCCCAAGTTAGGAGCAGATGGGAAAGGGCATATGGGTATCCAGCTGGCTCCCAGTGTGGCAGCAGTAGCGGGAATCGAGCCAGGTGACGTTATCTTGGCCGCTAACGGCAAACAGTTCGGTCGTTCCCTCAAAGAAGAAGCTGTTCTTAAGCAACTGATTAGAAGTAGTGCAGGTCAGCCAATTCAATTTACTATTCTGCGTGGCTCCAGCAAATTATCCCTGACCGCTACTCCCATCCAGGGAACAGATGGCGAAGCTCGCATCGGGATTGCCCTTGCCCCTAATGGGCCAAAGGATAACCCGATCGTTTATGGTCGCCCCCAAAACATTTTTGAGGTTTTTAGTCTTGCTGCCGAAGAGTTTCAGCACATCGCTACTTTGACCGTTCAAGGCTTTGGACAGTTGATTAGCAACTTTCAAGAAACGGCTTCCCAACTAGCTGGCCCGGTGAAGATTGTCGCAATTGGTGCAAATATTGCTCAATCTGACATCACCCAACTGTTTCGATTTGCTGCACTGATTAGCATCAACCTTGCCATTATCAACATATTGCCCTTACCTGCTTTAGATGGCGGTCAATTGGCTTTTTTGTTTATCGAAGCTGTTCGAGGTAAACCATTGCCCAGTAAAATTCAGGACGGCGTAATGCAAACAGGTTTGATGCTACTGTTGGGCTTGGGAATTTTTCTGATTGTCCGCGATACGGCTAACTTGGAAGGGGTGCAAAAGTTGTTTCGGTGAGCATTACTCGCAAATGGGCTGCTAAACAGCAACGTGCTTTAGAAATTTTGATTCGTCTCAAGCGTCTCTATCCAGATGCGACTTGTACGCTCAATTACGAGACGCCCGTACAATTGCTGGTGGCGACGATTCTATCGGCTCAATGTACGGATGAGCGGGTAAATAAGGTGACACCCGCTTTGTTTGCCCGCTTTCCGGATGCGCCCAGTATAGCCAGTGCGGATATCCAAGACCTGGAAAGTTTGGTGCGTTCCACCGGATTTTACCGCAATAAGGCTAAAAATATTCAAGGTGCCTGTAGAGCGATCGTCGAAAAATTTGGCGGCAAGGTGCCAAAACGAATGGAAGAATTGCTGGAATTACCGGGAGTTGCCCGTAAAACGGCTAATGTAGTTTTGGCTCACGCTTATGGTATCTATCAAGGCGTCACTGTTGACACTCACGTCAAGCGCCTCAGCTACCGATTGGGTTTGACAGCAGAAACAGATCCTATCCGTGTAGAACGAGATTTAATCCGACTCTTACCTCAGCCTGATTGGGAAAATTGGTCAATCCGGTTAATTTACCACGGTCGGGCTATTTGTATGGCCAGGAATCCGAACTGCTCTTCTTGTGCCCTTGCCGACCTCTGTCCCTCTGCTTCTGAGGCCCAACGGCATTCTTAAGAGCTAAATAAGCTAAAATCTTCTCGAACCTTACCAGCCGCTAAAAGTTAATATAGAAAATGCTGTCTTCATTACTTACAGGAACGATAAGCATTAATGGCTAAAAAGAGCATGATCGAGCGCGAGAAGAAGCGCAAAAAACTGGCCGAGAAGTACGCGGCCAAACGCGAAGCTTTAGAAGATGCGTTTGCACAAGCAGCTACCCAGCAGCAAAAGTTGGAAATCCACCGCCAAATACAACAACTGCCGCGCAACAGTGCCCCCACTCGTCAGCGCAACCGTTGCTGGGTAACAGGTCGCCCCAGAGGTACTTATCGCGATTTTGGTCTATCTCGCAACGTGATGCGGGAATGGGCACACACAGGTTTGCTACCCGGTGTGGTGAAGTCGAGCTGGTAGCTAGATTTTGGATTTTGGATGACTGGATTTTAGATCGATTGGTGGCTCGTCGGTTCGATCGACTCTCTGATTATGCTGCTAGCGCCAATCTAAAATCTAAAATCTAAAATCTAAAATTCTATTGGCCGCAGCAGCGATCGATACCCAGACTGTCTAAAAGCAAGTCGCTTACAGCATTGGCGATCGCAAACTCGCTATAAAAACTTTTAGAGAAGTCAAACGCCTGCATTTCCGTTAGGATAGCAATCACCAGGGAGCCCAGATCGTTTTCTCCTTCTAATCTTTGTCGGACATATATCTGGGCTGCCCGCCTTGCAATTTCCTGATTGACTGCTTCTGGGATAAACTCTTCATTGAGCCATTTATGTAAAGACTTTTGCAGCCATTCTCCCTCCTGCTGCGGATTTTGGCTGGGTGGCAAAGTAATTGGTGGAATTGGTTCGGACATCTTCGCGATCGGCTATTGGCTATCAGCTATTAGCTTATATCTTTTCCGCTTTAGTCGGAATCCCAAATATTCAGGATTATTAGTTAGTTTTAGCAACAGCCTTAGCTAAAAAATCATTTTTACTGTCATTCTTCTACTAGCGTGACTAAAGGTAACTTTTCATCCTCAGTGTTTGGTTTAGATGTATCTTCTATAATTTTAGTTTTTACGAGTTCTGCAAACATTTTATTTATGGAACTTATCAGAGGATTTGAGTGCTTTTGATAACAAACTTTGTCAAGTCTCTGATTTTGATTTTTTTGGTTCTTTCGCTCGACTCCTTTATTCACTTTTGTTTCTACAAATACTGATGGACGAGGATTTGTGTACCAAAATAACTCATAAGAATGACTCGCTTCGTTATGATAAACTGTGACCATATCCTCATCGCTACCAAGAAGATGTAAAACATAAACATTTTCTTTCTTTTTAACTTGAACGTACCCCAATCTTTCTCTATTTTATTAAGTAGTTTAATTAAGGTACTCTCAAGCATTGGAAACGATACTGAATTGGTCATATGACTGTAAATTAGCTCTCTGATAGGCTTGAATAGATTACTTTACTTATCTTATCCAAAAATCCTACTACATACAATGGATTCATTTATGCAGATTGAGATCGATCGCATTATCGAAGGGTATGCCCAAGGTTATTTTTTAATGGCTGATGAAGAAGGTAAGAACCTGGGATGGTATTATAGTCGCAAGCGGGCTTTGATTCCCTTGGACGATCGCTTTCGCTATCCAAAATCCTTGCAGCGCGTCCTCAACCAAGAACGCTTCTTTGTCGCTATTAATCGCGATTTTCCAGGAGTGCTTGCTGGGTGCGCCAACAGAGAGACTACTTGGATTTCCTCAGAACTGCAAGAGATATACTCGCAATTGTATCGAGCTGGTTGGGCTTACAGTTTTGAAACCTGGTACAGAGATGAACTAGCCGGTGGAATCTTAGGTATTGTAATTGGGGGAGCGTTTATTGGGGAATCTATGTTTTACCGGATTCCAGAAGGATCGAAAGTAGCAATGGTAAAATTGGTAGAACGATTGATATCCCGGCACTTCGTCTTATTTGATGCCCAAATGACCAACCCCCATTTGGAGCGATTTGGAGCTTATACGATCGCAGATAAAGAGTATCAAATCCTGCTGGAACAAGCTTTAAGTCGTCGCTGCTCTCTATATTAGTTTGCCACTTTAAATTCTCTGACCAAAGTAAGGCTAACCCATTCACCCTTATTACTGTAACTGCGAATCAATCGCTGACGGCGATCGGACTCAAGCAACCAACCTACTTCCAGAAAAAAAGGTTGACCGACTCTAACTTGTTGGGGGCAAGTAGAAGAAGCACCATCGGGTAACAGCAAAACTTGCACGGGTTGAGAACTGCTGTCAAACAGAAGAATAGAACCATTAATACTGGCAGTAGATGAAATTACCTGATTACCAAAGTTTAGCTCTTGAACTAACTTACCATCATCATCTAGATAAAGTTGCAGCTTAGTGGTATATGTATCCGGCGAACGCCAGTCTGGGTAAATCGTTACCGCTTCTCCCTGCCATTCCCCCAGTAATTCAGTTAATGTTGTCGAATGCCCCTTTTGCCAGTCATCCGTACCGGCAAGTTTTTCTCGGATTAAAGTCAATTTATCCAGCTGACCTTGCTTATCAAATATCTGTACGAGTCGCAAACGTCTGCTACAATCATAAATTAGCCCTAATTCTGCCCCAAACTCCGAAAACGGAGCTAGCTGCATCGAGCCTTGAGAAAAAGCACCGTTGTCGAAAAAGAGAGTGCTTCGTCCCAGAGAACTGTATTCCAGAACTTGTTCCTTAACTTCTTGAGAGGGCAAGAAACGCCGAATAGTCTGACGAATAGTCCGATCGTCATTCAGTCCTTCCAGGGAAACTACAGTAGGAGTATCTTCCAAAAATTCTCCCTGCGGCGAGAAACGGGTAAAAGAACCCTGCCACTCGCCCAAGTTTTGCAGTAAACATTCCCACTGCGATTTCATAAGCACCTCACATTGCACTTCCCTTACCTAAGCTACAACTTGCTACAAACAACGTATAGCTCGTGGGGAAGATTCTTTCCCACACTTAGGAACGTTTAGTGTCAAAAATAGTCTCATTCACTAACGGCCTTCCCTTGCTGACAAGTTGGGAACAGTGGTGCGTAAGCTACTAATACTCTTCTACAATAAAGCAATTGCAAAGTCTAAGTTGTTCCGGCTGCATCTATACCTGGATAATATGCTGACCTTGCAGTCAGAACAAAAGTATAAAATTTTACTAAGCATCTACAAAAGATCGATGCGATCGCATAACTGCAAGTTAGGGTGAGAATCGATCCGGAATCCAAAATTAATTATCTGAAGAGTAGGATGGAATTCCGGAGATCGTAAAATGAAGCAAAATTATCGGAACAAGTGTAATAAAAGTTACTGACGAAAGATGGCAAAGTAGTTTGCAATAGCTAGGGGACTTTAGTTATGTAGCTTTATTTACCATCAAGAAGCGATCGCGTCGGCGTATAGGCTGAAAACATTGGCTCTCCCGTTTTTGTGGTGATAATAGAAACTTATCTAATCGTAGGGTGGGGGACGGCACGGGTGATTACTAGAGCGTCAGTCCAGTAGAATAAATTGACAAAAAGGACGAAATATGTGTTGTGTAGGGGCGAAGCATTTGGGCGACAATTTATTGCACAAAACCCAAGATTTTCTGTCCAAATGCTTCGCCCTGCCAGGGTCTAAAGCTAAAAAATATTATGTTGCTTTTGTCAACCTCTTTTACTGGACTGGCGCTCTAGGGGCGGGGGGGTCACCCAGCCCCTACATTCAACCGATAATTCAGTTTCCGTGCCGTCACCCACCGATCGCACTCAAATCTAACATCACGAACATTTTTTCCCATACATCCGCAAGAGCCAAAACATTAAAATCTAAGCACACAACCGGATTTTGACAGATCTATCTGGCCAATTTGGGCCCAAATTTGGCTAAATATAACTTTTGAATACCGTCAAAGGTCTAAAAACAGCCCAAAAAGCCATAAGTTTAGAAACTATCTTTTGAATAAAGGAGTAACATTACACCCCTTCACCCTAAAATTGACTACCAACACACCTAAACAGCATAAAAATATGCAAATAATCATTTTGTCTAGAGCTAAATCGTTAGATTATATGGACTAGGTAGTGAGGAGTTAAAAAAATGGCAAATATCACCGGAACAATAGATAGTGAATTTCTTGCTGGCACACGAGAACCAGACTTTATTCTTGCCCTAGCAGGTAACGACACAGTTCTGGGTCAAGCAGGCAACGATACCATTTACGGCAACGAAGGCCAAGATAGCTTGCGAGGCGACGACAACGAGGACTACTTGCAGGGCGACCAAGACAACGACATCATCTATGGCAACCTTGGCAATGACACAGGTGTTGGTGGCCTTGGCAACGATACAATCTTTGGCAACGAGGGTATGGACCTTCTCAACGGCAATGACGGTAATGACATTGTTAACGGTAACCAAGGTGACGATACCTTGTTTGGCGAAGAAGGTCAGGACTATCTTCGGGGTGGCGCAGACAACGATCGCTTATTCGGCAACCTGGGCAACGACACCCTGTACGGCGATTTGGGCAACGACTCAATTCAGGGCAACGAAAATGATGACCTAATTAACGGCAACGAAGGGGAAGACATTCTCAACGGTAACGAAGGCAACGATACCGTCCGAGGTGGTATGGATAACGATACCGTTCGGGGCGGCATGGATAATGACAAATTATACGGTGACGAAGGCAATGACACCGTTTATGGCGACCAGGGTAACGACTCCGTATTTGGCGGCGACGGGATAGACCTTTTATATGGCAATGAAGGTAACGATGCCATCAACGGCAACGAGGGCAACGATACTGCCTTTGGCGGACAAGGCAACGACACCATACGGGGAGGCATCGGCAATGACTCCCTCTTTGGCGATCGCGGACGAGACACCTTATTCGGCGACCAGGGTGCGGATACCCTGACAGGCGATAGTAGCGGTGAAACTAACACTGATGTCTTCGTTATCGGTCGCGGTACAGGTGGGCTGACCAGAACTGATGCCGACTTTATTACCGACTTTCAACTTTGTATAGATTTAATTTCGCTAACTGGCGGTGTCAGTTACGGCGATTTAAATATCTTTCAAGGTACGGGAGGCGATGTCGCCAACACGATTATTCAGGACAAGACCACAGGTGAGTTTTTGGCGGTCTTGCAGAATGTCAATAGCAATTCGATCGACGGTGCTGCTTTCATCCCAAGAGGCCCAGAAAGGGTCAGTATTGCGGCCACGAACCCCACGACGATCGAGTCCACACCAACTACAGCACCAGGTTTATTTACTGTTTCCGTCCCTTGCGATACCGATGAAGACCTCACGGTAAATTACGTCATTTCCGGTATAGCTATCAACGGTACGGACTACCAAACCCTTAGCGGTAGCGTGATTATTCCATCTGGTGCTAACAGCGCCACAATTCCAGTTGTAGCCATAGACGATACACTTGTCGAATCCGATGAAACGGTAATAGCAACTTTGACTACCGGTACGGGTTACGATGTGGCAGCCTCGCCCAAAAATACGGCTACAGTCACAATTTTGGACGACGATGCCTTAACTCAAACCACTGTCAATATTTTTGCCAGCGACCCGCTTGCATCTGATGCCACTCCCCCCGATCCAGGCCAATTTACGATCGCCCGCACAGGAGACCTGACCCAACCGCTTACAGTCAATTACAGTGTCTCGCCTTTGAGTACTGCTACTAACAATACCGACTATAAGTCCACGCCAACGCTGAGCACCAGCATTACCATTCCAGCAGGTTCCGATCGCGCAATCATCGATATCAACCCGATCTCCGATAGCGCGATCGAAGGGAATGAAACGATAACCTTGTTTTTAGGGGGCGGTACCGATTACACGGTCGGGCCTGCGAATAGTGCCACCGTAATCATTAGCGATCCGCCAACAGCAGCAAAACCGACCGTCTTCGTTACTGCGCCCAACCCGACCACTGTCGAGGCTAGTGGGAAGACCAGTACGTTTCAGTTTGCACGTACTGGAGGCGATATCAACCAGTCAGTAAAAATCAACTACGTTATCACAGGTACAGCTACACCCAACACTGACTATTCCTCGACTTTTAGTGGTAACAGTATCACTATCGCCGCCGGTAAAACTGTCTCCGATCCGGTTAGCATCACAGCCCAAGGGGACGGAATTAATGAACCGACTGAGACAGTGACAGTGACCATATCTGAAGATACCAGTTATTTTGTGGGTTCCCAGGACATGGCTACAGTCAATATTCTGGATAATAACCAATTAAATGTACCCGTACCCGCTCCCAATAAGGTTCTCCGATTTGCACAGTCGGGCGGCAACGCGATTGGCAGTCATGCCACCATCACTGAAGCAGTCAACGCAGCTGGTAATAATGAGATTATTTTCGTGCTACCCGGTACTTATAACGAACCAGGCACCATTGTTATCAACAAGCCATTAACAATTCGCGGGCCTAATGCAGGTCTCAGCCCCTCCACTGGTTTAGCAGGTTCCCCTGCTATTGTTAGGGCACCCGCAGGTCAGCGAGTTATTGACATTGCCTCTGGCGTCAACAACGTTACAATTGAAGGTCTCAGATTTGAGCTACAAGGAGAAAATGCCATCCTGGATAACGATGCCAGTAACAACATCCTCATTCGTCAAAATGAGTTTACTGGAACCGGGCCAGCAACGGGTGGTGTAATGCGCTTTGATTATCAGGGTGCATCCGGTTCCTCTTTAACTGTGCAAGACAACTTAATTCGCGACGTTACATTCAATGCAGGCAGTAGTACCAGTGCTATTCAGGCATTCCGGGTTGACACGTTGAGGATTACGGATAACACCATTGCCAGCGTACCCGGGCCGGGAATCGCCGCCGATGCAATTACCAACGCTGCGAGTGTAATTAATAACAATACCATCAGCAACACCGGGCAACAGGGCATCCAGCTGGCAGGTGGTAGCGCGACGATCTCAAACAACGATATCACCAATACAAACACCACAAGCGGTACGGATAGGGGTGGTATCAGATTGCGGGATTCCGGTCTCACCACTGCAAAGCTGGGAACGGTGAATGTCACCAGCAACACGATCACCAACTCGTTCAATGGCATAGCGATCGCAAACGGCACAAATATTACGGGCACAATCAACATCAATTTCAACAATCTCATCGGTAATACCAATGCCGGACTGTACCACGGTGGAACTGGTGCTTTAAATGCAAAAAATAACTGGTGGGATTCTGCAACAGGCCCGACCATCGGCGGCACAGGACGAAATGCTATCAACGGTTCTGGGGCTACAGTGGCTAATGTAGACTTCGATCCATTTGCTACACAACCTTTCTAAAACCAAGCTGGCAAGGTAAAATTGAGGGAGGTGAAGAAATTTCAGATTTGAAACTTAAGATTCCAACCTGGAAAACAACAAGCCAGGTTGTAATCTCAAATCTAAAATCAGCAATTTTGTTCAAAATCTAAACGGGCAGTACCGACCCAAAATCTGTGGTTTGGGTCAGTACTGCCCTTACGAGTATAAAAGCGGCTCAATATAATAAATCATGTTACAATATGGACAATTGGTTAACGCAGTAGTGTAAAAGCACTTAGGCTAAAGACATAGACTGAGTTAAGCAAACCGTATTGAGTAGAAAAACTATTTCTCTTTTTACGGAGCGATCGCTTACAAATAGATCGTGACACAAGCTCCCAACCAGTATCTCTGGAAAAACGATGGGTTTATCCCTATAAAAAAATCCCCAACAATAATCTTTGATTTTAGTTGGATCTGTTCAAATTATTGAGTCTTACTCACAAGTTAAGCTTCCATGACCTCTGAGGTTTTAGTCGAAAAGAAAAAGTTGGAAAACCCGCCTCTGGATATTCGGGTATTGGGCGATCGCGCTTTGCGCCAACCAGCAAAGCGCATCACCAAAGTAGACTCGGAAATCCGGGAACTCGTGCGAGAAATGCTGCAAACTATGTACAGCGCCGATGGTATCGGTCTGGCTGCACCGCAGGTGGCTGTACAAAAACAACTGATTGTAGTAGACTGCGAACCAGATAACCCGGCCAATCAGCCTCTGATTTTAATCAATCCCACGATTAAAGCTTTGACCCGCGACTTGTGTGTAGCGCAGGAAGGGTGTTTGAGCATTCCAAAGGTTTACCTCGACGTCAAACGTCCAGAAGCCATTGAAGTTGCTTACAAAGACGAGTACGGTCGCCCTCGAACCCTGAAAGCAACAGGCTTGCTCAGTCGTGCTATTCAGCACGAAATGGATCACCTCAACGGAGTGCTCTTTGTAGACCGGGTAGAAAATAGTTTGGCCCTTACCCAAGAGTTAAACAAGCACGGATTCTCGACCCACGCTGTCAAACCAGTTGCATAATCGGAAAAAGGCAGTGAGTACACTAACTTCAAAAAGCGCCCTTTTGTTGGGTGCTTCCTGCGTATCAACGATCGCAGCAGTGGGTTCAATATTCGAGCTGTCTTCTGGAGAACCCCAGTTGGGCAGCTTAGTAACAACTATTATTTTGGCAATCAGCCTGCCGCTGGGTGGATTTTTGTTCTATGCTGCCGTTAAAGACGCCAAAGAAAACCAACAGCAGTGAATAGTCAGAAAAATTAAAAATTAAAAGTTAAAAATGAGAAGTTTTTTGCATTTTTAATTTTTAATTTTTAATTAATTACATAGAAAGTGGATTTGACTGGACATCGCTATAGTTGAAAACAAAAAACTACTGACACTTGGCAAATGAAAAGTGACATTTCTGAGGCATTTCTCCGGCAGTCGCCGAGTAAGAGTGCAGATGAAGCAGAACGTCGCTACTCGCTTGAGACTGCTGACGAACTTGTGCTTGGGCGAGATTTAAACTGTCAAATTGTTCTGGACTCCAACATATACGGAATGGTTTCCAGGCGTCATGTGTCAGTCAGCCACATAACTAAATTTGCAGGCGCTCCACCCAACTGGCTAGTTTGCGATCTCAACAGTGCGAATGGTACCTATATAAATGGCCAGCGCCTAGAAGGATGCCGTATTTGTCGGGAGGGCGATCGCATCGTACTGGGGCAAAACGGCCCAGAATTCATCTTTGAATTAGTAAAAACCACCCAGACTGCTGCTAGCACTCCGTCCTCACTAAGAAACGCTCCCAGCCCACAAGTTGAATCTAGTCCTACCATAAGACCTTCTCAAACCGACTCAGTTAGTTTTACTCAGCTGTTTCCCATTTTTTCAACCGGACGCGAACTGACTCAAAAAGCCTACTTGCTCCCAGGCATCATCACAGTGGGATTTGTAGTCTTGATGTTTGCTGCTGTAGGCAACCCGATGGTATTCAACTTGGTGCTGGCTTCATACTTGGCAGGATCTGCTTATTACTTCGTTTATCAACTTTGTGGCAAGCATAAACCTTGGTGGGTGCTAGTAGCTTGTGCCTTGGTTACTGTATTAATTTTACTAAGTCCGCTGCTCCCTTTATTTATAGTTATTTTTCGCCAAATTCTGCCAGGAAGTTTACCAACAAATTTCGAGAACTTAACTTTTCCGATTTTACTGCTCAGAATGTTTTTCGGAGCCGGCTTGATGGAAGAGTTGCTCAAAGCCTTACCCGTACTAGGCGCTTATTTGCTGGGACGCCGCTTGCCACCAGCTTGGCGCGAAAAAATCGGAGTAGTAGAACCCCTTGATGGGATTTTGCTGGGAACATCTTCTGCCGTTGGCTTTACCTTAATGGAAACTTTAGGGCAGTACGTACCTCAGATTATCCGCGATGCGACATTTCAGGTGGGGGAAGGTGTAGGGGAGTTAGTGGGATTGCAACTGCTGATTCCTCGGATTTTAGGCTCTGTCGCCGGACATATGGCGTACAGCGGCTATCTCGGCTATTTTATTGGGCTCAGTAGCTTGAAACCTCGTCGGCGCTGGCAAATCCTTAGCATAGGCTACCTCAGCGCGGCAGTACTTCACGCTTTGTGGAATGCAACTGGTATTATTAGTCCCTTTGTCTTGGCCTTGGTAGGTGTGCTGTCCTATGCTTTTTTGACGGCAGCTATTCTTAAGGCTAGGGCTTTGTCACCAAGGCGAAACGCTGTCCTCACGCCTCGTTGATCGAAAACATTGCTACTATCTTTATGAATCGCCTCTAAATTCCAATTCAGCAAAGGCGTAGCGAGCAACCGCCAAACTTAAGCGTGCCTGCTCCATCTTCGATAATTCAGCAAAAGGAACACCTCTAACAGTTCCCAGCACAGATTCGATCGCTTCAGTTTCTGCTCCCCGCATCGCATAAGCTAAAGGACGAGCCATCACCAATAAGTCTTCTTCTTCCCAGCCTAAAGCCAGTTGCTGCACGCACTTTACCAAACGTTCTGCCAAACATAAATTTGTTGACATCAAATCTTTGGCCCGCTTGGCGATCGTCTCTAGAGTTACCTGCGGGACGCGAGAAGCAAACCTCTCGCACAAAGCCGCTAAAATAGTCAGATCTAAAGTCAACGCTTCAACATTGGCTTCTGGAACCTTTTCCACCCAAAGCTGGTCAAGCTGTGCAAACAAAGTCTGCGATCGCGCCTCTATATCAACCTCCCGCCAATCATCTAAAACGAAAGCCTTTTGTAGTTCGGCAAAATAAGCTTCTGATTCCGGATGAGCGGTATTCCAGCAATAGGTTGTTTCATCTTGCAGAAGTGCCTGCACCAGATCGTGTTCTGCTTGGGCGGTGAAATCGGGAGAATATTCCGAATACCTGGTTTCACTTGCCATAATTCAACTCCTGAATCTTATTTTTTACCAACGCTGTCCGGAGGGTGACTACACCAGCACTTCCACAAGTTCCGCAACCCTTGAGATTCTCTTTCTCTATCAATATCGAAACTCAGAAATAGTGGAATGCCAATTCTCTTTCACCATTTTTTATTACAGATTGGCTTTCCAGTGGCACAGGTGAGGTATTTTAATTTTGTCCCAAGTTCCTACTTATGGGGCAGATTCCCCATTTCCCAGTCAAGTAACGACCGCACGATGGAGACATCAAGATCCTCAAACATCGATTACAAATTCCCAAATCTGCCCCTGGGAACTACCAAACTTTAACTGAGATCCAGATTGCAAAGGAGCTTCTTGGTGATGAACTTTTCGCCAACCCGCCGTTCCCAAAATCAGCGTACCGAAGCGAGAAAAATCTCGCAGGAAGTATGTCGGTGGGGAGTTACTGTCTAAAGGATCGCCGCGACAAATAATTTCTGCGTGTCTTTGCGAAACCCACTTTTCGCAGATCGTCAAATCGTTATCCTGCTGGCGACGTCCTACTCGCATCAATCCACCACGAATTGGCCAGAATTTATTTGTCGATCCTAAAGGACGCACAAAGGCAGCTCGTTCTCGTCCGATCCAAGTTAAAGAATTTTCCGGTAATTCGGTAATACTTTCAGCCAGAGGTTGTAGCAGTTCGCCATCAAACTCCGGGTGCATATACAGTACAGGTAAAGTCCAAGCTGGTTGATTGAATTTATACAGCGTCAGCAACTGCTGTCTAGCTACTGCCACCGCCCGATCGATCGGCATCCGTTCCGCCAAAGCACGAGCAAAAGCTTTGATAAAGCTAATTGCTTCCTCATCAGCAATAGCATCCCGCATTGCCAAAACTGCTGGTACACCGTGATGCAGCAGCACTTCTGCCAAGCTGCTACGGGGAATAGGCTGGTAATTGTGTTCTGCCGATCGAGCTCCCCAGCAAGCGTTAAAAACTGCCAGCGTCACCTGGCAACGAGTCAGTACTTGTGCCAATTCTGTACCGTTCATTGTGACACCGGGCCGCAAAAACAGCAAGCCTCCGTCAGGTGCAGGTTCACCGTGACCGGCATAAAAGAAAACATTGTAAGCGTTACTTTCCAGGCGTGCAGTCAGTTCCTCTGGAGTGGGCATAACTAAAGTATCTACCAGGCACGGTACCAGAGTGGCAGTACCGTTAGGACTGACATTGCCGCTACTTTCCAGAATTTTCGCGAGAACAAGTGCCTCTTGTTCTAGTTTGAGGTTTCCCAAAGATGAGGGTTGTTTGGGAGCATCTTGTTGACCTAAAACCAGCAGTATGTTTAAGGCTTGCTCTGGTTTAAGGGGAGGTAGAGGAGCAACATCGCTGGTGGTGCGACTGAAAAGCAATTGCTGACTTAAAGAAATTGCCTGTTTTCCCGCCTGGGGCTGCATAATTTCCCAAGGCAGAATGATTAAGTCTGGGTCGCGAATTTCCAGACGTAGCCGTAAAGGTTGATTTTGCCCAATGGCAATTCCTTGACTGCGATCGAGACTGCTTTGGATCGCCCCTTCAAATAGCCACTGCCAGAGTTGTATTCCTAGCTGCTGCATCAAACGACCGCCGTAGCTAGTTGTCGAACCTAAAGGAGACGACACAACTACCATTGTTGGAGCTAAAGCTAGTTGGACTGCTGGAAGCTTTTGAGAACTGGACAAGCTGAGAGGGGAAAACATCTCCTGCCAAGCAAGCCAGGTTTGGGTTAAGCTTTCCGGCCAAATGCAGTCGTGGTGCAGGTATCCACCTGGTAATGGGGCTTTTAAAACCCATATGGCAAAATGCTCTGCCTCAGCAGCTACCAGGCGAGCTACGCTTAAGTTGAGGCAAGGACTCTCAGATGGCGACATTCAGAACCCTTGATACTGGATCTGGACTGGAGCAATTTGTTTCACCAGTTTTCTATCAGTCTATCTATTCTTCAGACTGAATTTATTAACGATTTGCCCCTGGAGTACAGAGGCTCCACTACCAGTACATTTTCCCAGCCCAGCAGCTTTTTGAATGGTATTTTGGCTAATGTTCGGGTCAAGCTCTACTTGTCGAATCTATCCTTTTTGGGCTGGTATGACTAAATTATAAGTTGCTGGAAGCTTGTGTGAGTTAAGCTTGCCAGGAATTGTGCATACTTTAAGCTTCAGCCAGCTGTCTCCATCGCGAACAGCTTTACTTTTGATTTCGAGGATAGTACCGATACATTTTGCCGTTGATTAACCCTTCATAAACCAAAAGAGGAGTTTGGGGGCTTTGGGAATTGTTAACGATCGAGACTGCGATCGACAATCCCGGACTCAAGGACGGGGCGGCGGAGATAGAAGTGGGATTTCCTGAGATGGACTGTGTGGCTTAGTTTGGGGCGTTATATTGGGATTCGACACAGGCAGATCGCCCCATTTTCCCAAAGTAAAGTAGACCAGTGCCGTACCCAATCCCAGCAACAAAGCGATTCCACCTAACAAGGGTAACAAACTGGGTTTGGCAAGCCGAGTAGGTAGGAGCTGAGTCTTAAGTGTGGAGGGAGTGCCAAAATCTTGAGTTCGAGCTGGAGCAGAATCTGCCACCGATTCGGGGATGACTAAAGTGGGAGCCATGCCTGCCGATTTGTATCTAACCTGGCAATAAACTAAGCCTACAGTGACGTTATCGTGACCGTTTTGGGTGTTGCCTATATCGATCAGCCTTGCTGCCGCTGTCGCCAGGTTTATTTTGCCTTCTAAAACTGGCACGATTTCTGTATCCCAATATTGCTCTACGCGATCGCTATCGCTCAAACCATCAGAACACAGCAGAAAAATACAGTCTTCATCGATAACAAACCGCTGTACTGTGGGATGCAAGTTGTTTGACGAACTCATCCCTAATGCCTGAACCAAAGACCCAGATCCGATCTGTTGCAACGCTTCTCGGTATAAGGTATAGCCCAGCCGCACTTCCCGGCTGGCCACATCATCGTCTACAGTAATTTGATGGCAACTGTTGCGCGTAATCCAGTAGACCCGGCTGTCTCCAATATGAGTAATGTACATCTCGTGGGCTTGAGTCAAGGCCATTACTAGCGTTGTGCCCATACGTTGCCTGTCGAAGCGCCCTTCGCTATCGTTGCGTTGACTGATAAGATCGTTGGCATCGCAAACTGCACGTTCTAATTCCGACCTCAAATCAACCAGTTCGTTGGACGGCGATATTTTTAAGCTGCCCAATGAGTCAACACGATCGTCAACCGCATCATCTGCAAGCTGGTGATTCTGCCAGCGAGATGCCTCCGCAACGACTGTTTCTATCGCTAAGCTGGAAGCGACATTGCCGCCTTCGTGTCCGCCAATCCCGTCGCAGACAACAGCTAAAGCTTGAGAACCCGCAGGGACTCGATCGAAATTACCGCTATCCGGGTAGCAGGCATCTTCATTGCGTAGTCTGGTCGGGCCTGTATCTGTGCAGCTGGCAATTTGATAGATGCGTTCTTGGGATTGCCCTACTGTATACAGAGCGCCATCTAACTGAGCTAGTAAATCTTCGGAAAATAGCTGGCCTTGTATCATACTTTGGCACAATTGAACCAAAAAATCTGCGATCGCTGGCTGTGCCTGTCCCGTCCATTGCAACCACAGGTGACCCAACTCGCTTAAGTTCGGTTCCTCTCGATCCTGGCGCAATTCCAACAAGCGCACGATCGGCCCTTCTACCCGCAGCAGCTTTGGTTTCAGCAGACTAGCCGTTACACCCGCGATGCTAAAAGGTTGCCAAAGTTGGGCAATTTGCCACAGCCAATTGAGCTGCCGGATTGCTGGGGCATTTTCCCAAGCTGTGGCTAATTCTGTCATTAGGTTAGGCTTTAAGCTTTTGGCATCGGTGGAAATCGGAGCTTCTTCGAGCAGCCAAATTACTTCCTTTCGGCTTTTTTTGAGCGGTGGTAAGAGTCCGTAAACTTGGGGAACGTGTAACCGATAGGGGAAAAGATACAAATAGGGTGCGATCGCATCTGTGATATCTTGCGGAAATAAGGGTACTAGCCCTGGTTTAGTGTCCAGCAAAATTTTTTCGCGTTTGAGGACATAACGCTCTGCCAAAAGCTTCCCTGGCTTATAAGCTTCTATCCCAGAACCGACAGCCCACAAATACCGTTTTGGTATGGGGGTGCAACATTTATGGCAAAAGTTGTGACTCTCTGGGTTAGGAGCCTGACAGTGCGTATTCGGGCAAGTAATTTGAGCGGCGTCTCCCATGAAGATTTTTTCACTCCAAGGCTTCGGGATTTGGCCGATGATATGCAGGGGTCTGCAAGAGAGCCTACTTGTAGTCAAATTGCCAAATCGGTTGATAATCAACGATTGTAGCGTTTGACTATCCATCTTCTCTAACTATTTAGATATAAGACGTTCTCTATATCAGCTTTGATTCGATCGCGCAGCTGCGTCCGATCCTGATGGTGGATAATACGGCTCAATAGCACTTTGCTTCATCAGTTGAGGCCAAAGGATTAAAAAGAAGCCCATCCAAGCTAACACAGGTAGGGATACTACAACTGTCACCCAAACAGTTTTGAATAATAACCAGCTTAAGCCGATCAGCCCGCTCCCGGTGACTGCAATCGACCAAGGCTGACACCACCAAGGTTTGTACCCCCAAGGGTTCAGATCGATTTTCGATTTTGGATCGTCAGACATGAGATGATAACTTGGTTGTAAAACGGATGAAGTATTTGCTAGACAATATCTACAATATCTAATATGCACTAAATTACAGGAGGCGACCTCGGTCAGGTAGGGGTGAAACCCCGCTTGAGCGATCGCGGCGGAACCTCTAAATTTAGAAGTCGTTCCTTAATTACCCATCGTTGAAGAGTCTAAATATCTGCTTTCCTAATTGTTTCTTTCAAGAACAATGTAAATTGGTTAAGCTTTCCGCTCCGATTGTTTAGGCTCTTGATTACCTGTATTTAGGATTGGTTCAAATCCATCTAAACTAATCACTTTTTTGCTGGTTGCTATGCCTACACCTATATTCGACCCTCATTTAAAGAAAACAGTCCCTACTTCAGAATCTTCTGCGCTCGCAGAAATTCATGAAGGTATTGCCTACTTAAAAAGATCTCAGACTCTCCTTTATCGAATGCTCAACATTGATACTTGGGCAATTGTATGTACGATGGAGGATTTCGATCCTGGGTTTTGGGGTCGGTTCATGGCTAATCGTCAAGCAGCTTTTACAGAATTTTTAGCACAAAAGAAACGTCAGCGTTCCTAAGTTCTTTTTTTGTGAATATTTTTAATATTTTCGCTTTGCGATGCCAGACCAAAAGGCTTTCGCAACTTATACTGAGCGAGCATAACGAGCCATTTTCTATTTAGCCATTTGACCGGAATTAACTATGCCCAAACCGGTTTTTACAGCTTGGTTTGGCGGTATCAATATTTTTAAGACCGCCGCCAAACCCAAACACAAGTATCTAAGAATCTATTGTTTATCTTGTGCGGCTGCTACTTGAGGTAAGCCCATACTGTGGTTAAGAACGCGAGCATTGAGGTTATAACTAATTTCACCCTTTTGCAGGAGAGAACGCACGAAATGTTCTAAATCGGAACCGATGCGACGGATATTGTATTCCGTTAAATTTTCTCCGCTAGATGACTCAACAAGTTCATCAAACTTCCGATAAACTTTTTGCAGAGATTCTTCGTTCCAATTTAGTTCATTGTCTGGATCGACATCCAAAGTTAAAACGCTGTCGCTGGGAACTAACTCATTGTTCTCAACTTCGGCAGTAAAAATGCGGATGTGGCGGGTTGTAGACTTGAGCAACATAGTCGCAGTGTTGTAAAGCTAGTACTGGCCAACCTATTGTAAACCTTTGTTACGGCAATTACGCTTTGAAATATAGACTCATCGAGTCTTCACGCAGATACCGAACTTGATTTTTAGCGAGCAATCATACCTGTCTGACGGGCATAGGCGAAAATTCCGCCTGCTTCAATCACAGGTCCCACTTCTCCAATCGGCTTGAGATCGTAAATTTTCCCATGCGTGTGGTCAATCAGTTGATTTTGCTCAAAGTCGATCGAAACTTCCTGACCGGTTTCTAACACATCGCATAGGCGCTCTACTGACTCCCAAGGGTAAAGTTCGCCAGTCGCCGAGCAATTGCGGAAAAAAATCCGGGCGTAGGACTGAGCTACGACAGCTTTTACGCCAGCAGCCCCCAGAGCAATGGGCGCGTGTTCTCGCGAGGAGCCGCAGCCGAAGTTTTCTCCCGCTACAATTATGGGATAGGGCGTCTTCATTTCTCCTGGCGCAATAAACTTACCGTAGCGATCGGGTAACCCTGCAAAAGCATAACTGCCGAGCTTTTCGTACTCATCTGGTTTAGAAGGAACCAACGTGAGGTATTCTGCGGGTATAATTTGATCTGTATCAATATTGTCATCAACAACAAAGATGATACCGCGAATGACTTTGCTCATAATAAATTTCCTGTTTACTTTTGCAGCTTTTTACTCGGCTAGGTGTGCTTCCAGTACATCTTACATGAAAATGTAACCACTATATATATTAACTCAATGCGATTTTCCTTTAAGATAGCTATTCACCTTTCGGCTAAGTCATCTAATTTTACATAAATTGTATTTTTTTAGCCCATGTAAAAATAGGCCATTTGTTGCTAAATTTAAGTTTTGTATGTCAAGTATGAGTTAAGCTATTTAGTAGAAATGTTAAAATATTAATTTTTCAAGAAGCTGTTAAAAAAGTCCATTGATTGATAAACTTGTATTCAAGTATGTATTAGCTTAAGGAGAAAAGTTAAATTTTGTAATTTTTTGTTTGAGGATAAGGAGGAGCGGGTATATTATGGAATTTTAGCAAAAACAAGACTTGAGATCTGCAAACTGCATAAAAATAGAGAATTTGAACTATAAGCTCAGGAAACCAAGTAAATTTAAAAGGAGAGGATTTCCCAGGACATAAAATGGTTACTGTAGATAAGGCTGGGTTAAAAGTGGTTTATTAATCGATAAATATAAGGTCTATAAACTCTTTTAAAAGAGCTAATTTTTCCGTTCTAGACCCAAACTGAAATATTCCCAGCTTCTTTGCAGTTATGCCATTAGCATGGAAATAGAAAAATCTTGTAGATAAATCGAGAAAGACTCGTCACCATACACAAGACAGTACAGTAGCAATTGACTTTTGCGATCGAAAACCCTTTTTAATAACGCTCGCCTTGAATGGTGGGTTGATTTGGATTCTGGCTTTCCCTTTGGAGAGCAAGGTCAGAGCCATCGAGCCAATATATCTGCCTCCCAACCGACAGCCCCAGCGAAGCTAAGGTCTTTCGATCGAATCCTAAAACAGCAGCCAATCTTAGCCTGGAGAAGGATTTTGGCTTGCAAGCATGGCAAATAACTCTAAAACCCATGACAAACTAGATATAGAAAACCAGTAATTGAACCCAACCATAACCGAGCGAAGAAGAAACTTATGAAAGCGTCTGGAAACCGTATAATTTCATCGCCAGCAGCCCTAATTCTCAAGCTTGTCGCCACAATCTTGATTTTGTCTTTTGTGATTGACACGGTAACCCTGCCTCTGACTATCCCGTCCTTTGACCTGCAAGAGGAAGCTTGGCAAATCAACCTGACAACCCAGCTTGTCGAGCGAGGATTTATCCCTATGCTGGGGATAGCTTTGCTATTTGCTGGCTCTTGGATGGACGATCAACTAGACCCGCAGGGAAGCGGTCAACCCTGGCAATTAGTGAAAGTAGGGGCGCTCGTGCTTTCCGGCATTTTAGGCTTAGCATTCCTGGTCATTACTTTTGTTCACGTAAACAATGTCAGTAAGGCCAGCAATGAGGCGATCGAGAGAATTGAGCAGCAGGCAACTCAAGCAGAAAGCCAGCTTAACAGTGAAGGTTTTAGAGCCCAAATCGAACAGCGCCGAGGCCAAATTAAAACCCAAATCAGTGACCTGCTCAAAGACGAACAGAGACTGGGCCAAGCACTCCAAAGCCAGCAAGTCTCAAATGAACTCAAAACAATATTGCAGCAGTCTAAAGACAATCCGCAAGTAGTAGATGAATATTTGGATCGGCAAGCCAAACAGTTCAGCAATCAAACGCTAACCCAAGTTCGAGAACGCAAGCAACAATTGGAAAAACAAGCCAAGCGGGCAGCTTTGAAGTCTCAAGTGCAAATAGGAGTGAGCAGCGTCTTCCTGTCCATTGGCTACCTAATCATTACCGGAACGGGATTGGGGGGTTTGTTGTCTTCTCCCCAAATAGGGGCTCGCAAAACACCCAAGCGTTAGTGAGCTTTGCTGAGGTGATGACGCTATTCCGATCGTCAGGAGAAACTGGAAATTTGTATGTGTCCAATCAAAGCCGGATCTTTTTGTAAATCGTAAGTTTTTCATGTTCTCGATTTATATTCTCACCTACAACGAAGAAATCGATATCGCCGCTTGCATCGAATCAGCTATGCTGTCAGACGATGTGATAGTGGTGGACTCCATCAGCAGCGATCGCACTGTGGAAATTGCCAGTCGCTATCCAGTGCGAATAGTGCAGCACGCCTTTGAAAGTCACGGACGCCAGCGGACTTGGATGTTACAATCAGTTCCTGCTAAGCACGAATGGGTCTACATTCTCGAAGCCGATGAGCGTATGACACCAGAACTATTCCAAGAATGCCTCAAAGCAACCGAGAGTCAGGAGTATATCGGCTACTATGCAGCCGAGCGAGTTATGTTTCTGGGGAGGTGGATTCGGCGCAGTACCCAATACCCCCGATACCAAATGCGCTTATTTCAGAAGCACAAAGTTTGGTTTACCGATTACGGTCACACAGAGCGAGAAGTTTGTGACGGTAAAACAAGCTTTTTGAAAGAAACTTATCCCCACTACACCAATAGCAAAGGATTAGCTCGCTGGATCGAGAAGCACAATCGCTACTCCACTGATGAAGCTAGAGAAACCCTACGCCAATTAGAGAAAGGTAGTGTCAATTGGCGAGATTTGTTTTTTGGCTTCTCAGAAGTGGAAAGACGGCGAGCGCTCAAAGATTTGTCCCTGCGTCTACCCTTGCGACCGTTGCTGCGGTTTTTTTATATGTATTTTCTATTGGGGGGTTTTCTCGACGGGCACGCGGGATTTGCTTGGTGTACTCTGCAAGCTTTCTACGAATACCTGATTTTGCTCAAAGTCTGGGAGATGAAACATATGCCTGCTGTCTATGCAGACCGAGTAGGAACACTTTCTAGCGATCGCGAAGAAAACGTCGATGCTGCCAAAATTACTCCTTCTGTTTAGGCAAAAAAGTATGCAGAAAAATGTTAAGTCTGATACCATCATCTCCAGCCCCTTTAGGCTGTAAGTTGCGCTCCCATCGCATCGCGTTCCCATACGGTAAGATAACCCCAAGCGCAGGTCCACTGGGCCCAATGCGGAACATATCTTACTGTGAGATAGGGTAAGGAAGAAGGGTAGCTTTGTGGGCTCTATAATTTTCCCAGCTGGTTAAAAGAGAGTGGGTTATCTGTGATCGAACGCTTAAAGCAGGACTTAAAAAATGACCTGATCGCAGGTCTTTTGGTAGTAATTCCTCTAGCTACCACAATTTGGCTGACGATTACAGTTGCGAGTTGGGTAGTCAATTTTCTCACCCGCATTCCCAAGCAACTCAATCCTTTTGACGATCTCCATCCCATTTTGGTCAACTTGTTCAATCTAGCTGTGGGACTGATGGTACCCTTTTTATCTATTCTGCTGATTGGCTTGATGGCCCGCAATATTGTCGGACGATGGTTGCTGGATGTGGGTGAGAGAGTTCTGCAAGCAATTCCGTTAGCCGGATCGGTTTACAAAACGCTCAAACAACTTCTGGAAACTCTCCTGAAGGATTCTAACGGGAAGTTTCGCCGAGTAATTTTGGTAGAATACCCACGCCGGGGTATATGGGCTCTCGCCTTTGTCACCGGAACCCTAAACAGCGATATGCAGGCTCATCTATCCAGAACGACGATGTTGAGCATTTTTATACCTACAACCCCCAATCCGACTACGGGTTGGTATGCGATCGTTTCAGAAGATGAAGTCATAGACCTGGCCATATCTGTGGAAGATGCCTTCAAAGTTGTTGTCTCTGGTGGTATTGTAAGCCCCAGCCCCTTAACTCCTATGTCATCTCTATCTGCCTTGAAAGAACCGAAGCTGGAACAGCCTATCTTGGAGGAAAGATGAAGAGATCGCAGCATAATGTCTAAATTGAAGAGACGAGTTTGGGAAACAGTCATCGTTCATTGGCGATCTCAGGAGCGAGAGTGGGAAGGTTTGAGAGTTGCAACTTTTAAAGGTTCCAACTCTCCAGCCATATCTAAATTTTTTGCTGCCATTACATAACCTGTTACCGATTACACACAGTTACTAATTACCCCATGCAATCCCGTCGAATTGCTCGCGAACTGGCGCTTCTGAGCTTATCCCAGATCCCGACAAATCCAGAAAAATTGTCGGAACAGCAGATAACCGATTTGATAGTTGCGGCTATCCGCACTTTGAGTGCAGAAGTTAAAGATGCTTTAGAAACTGCATCTGCGGAAATCCAACGCTCTAGCGATCGCCTTTTGGGTAGCGAAACTCGCGCCATCGATATCCAAAGCGCCAGAGCTATGGTAAGAGAAGCCATAGAACTTACTCAAACCGCAATCAACCGTGTCGGTGGGGCAGTGGAGTTACCAGAATTTGTCCAGCTATCCAATCAAAAAGATGTGCGCGACTACGCCAAGCAAATTATCGGTACGGTTAACGCGGAAAGAGAACGGGTTGACGAAATACTCACACAAGCACTCGCGGAACTGCGTCCCGGTCAGGAGAGAACTTGGCAACTAAGTCGTCTCGCTAAAATCGATCGCGATATCCTGCGAATTGCAGTCAGCGAAATCAAATATTTAGGGATTCCCGAACCGGTGGCAATTAATGAGGCAGTGGAGCTTGCCAAACGCTACAGTGGTGAAGAAGGACATCGTTTTATTAATGGCGTTTTGCGTCGAGTGAGCGATAAAGTCAAAACATAATGTCCCTAAATTAGAAACTCTAGATAAAAAGCCGCCGTTCAGCAGTTCTGCCAAATATTGAAGTAGGTGCTATGGTTTTTAATTGGTTCCGCCGCCAGCATAACGAGTCTCAAGAACAAGCTCAGGATAAATCGGCTTCACCGACACAGGTTGAACCTCAAACAGAATCACCTGTATCTGAGAGTGGAGCAACTTCATCTCAGGAGGAAGTTGCGGACGACTATTTGGCCTGGGCAAAAGCTGCTTACAAGAATATCCAAGCCAAGCAACGACCGCAAACAACGACAACACCCTCAGAAACAGAAGCGCCTACCCAAGCAGAAGCAGAACCTCAGCTGGTAACAGAAGCGGTAGCACCTTCATCTGAGTCGCAGGCAATACCGATACAAACAGAAACTCCGCAGGCAGAAAGTGATGCAGAAGTTGCTGTAGAAGCTGCCAAACAAGCATTGGAGGAGCTTGAAACAGCAGTAGCCGCAGAGTCAGCCAGTCCCGAAATTGTCGCTGCCGAAGTAGAAAAAGTAACTTCGGTAGCAGAAAATGTGCCCGATTTGTCGGTAACAGCTGAAACTGTCGAGAATCGGGAAGGCGTCGCTCAGGAAGCCGTACCTTTCTGGGCGCGGGACGATCGACAAGCACGGTTACAACGGCTTAAGGAAACAGCTATTCAAGAGCCAGAACTGCAAGTCCGCCCAGTTAGTGCGACAACTGAAACTGAACCTGCCGCGATCGCAGAATTTGCGGATGTCGTTTTCGATGATGGTTTCCTGTGGTCGGCAGAAGTACTGGCAGCCCAAGGGCGTCGCCCGGAAGATGTTTCTATTGAAGAAATCACCTGGCTCAAAAAGTTGCGCCAAGGCTTGGACAAAACTAGACGCAATCTCATCAATCAGCTCAAAGCGATCGTCGGTCAAGGCCCGCTCAATCAAGATGCGGTGATGGAAATTGAGGCTTTGCTGCTACAAGCTGATGTGGGAATAGAGGCAACAGATTATATCATAAAAGCGCTGCAAAGTAAACTCCGAGAACAAGCTCTGCCACCCGAACAGGCGATTTCCTACCTCAAACAAATCCTGCGGGATATGCTGGAGCGACCGTTTGTCGAATCTCACAAACGCACCTTTGCACCGGAAAAAGACACATTCAATATCTGGGTAATGACCGGAGTAAATGGTGCTGGAAAAACGACAACTATTGGCAAAATAGCCCATCTAGCAGTAAAATCAGGCTACAAATGCTTGATTGCGGCAGCAGATACGTTTCGAGCCGCCGCAGTGGAACAGGTAAAAATTTGGGGTCAGCGCAGCGGCGTTGAAGCGATCGCCAATCCAGGGGAAAATACAGACCCGGCAGCTGTAGTGTTTGATGCGATCGCCGCAGCTAAAGCGCGAGGATCGGAACTTTTAATCGTGGATACGGCTGGACGTCTTCAGAACAAGAAAAACTTGATGGACGAACTGAGCAAGATTCGTCGCATCATTGACAAAAAAGCCCCCGATGCTAGGGTTGAAGCTCTTTTGGTTCTAGATGCCACTCTGGGGCAAAACGGTCTGCGTCAAGCCCAAGTATTCTCTGAAGCGGTAAAATTAAGCGGTGTTGTCCTAACTAAACTTGATGGAACTGCCAAGGGTGGCATTGCCCTAGCAGTCGTACAGCAATTGGGTTTGCCTATCCGCTTTATTGGTGCCGGCGAAGGAATCGAAGACTTACGCCCCTTCTCCAGCTACGAGTTTGTGGAAGCTTTGCTAAGTGGCTAATAGCACAAAGAGCGTCGGCGCTCGGCTATAATTAGATACTTCGGTGCTTTATTTGTTGATATCTTTTATCTGCACCGTCCAAAACAGTTTTTTGTTAAGAATAGTAAATTAAAATACTTAATTAATCTAAAGACTATTGGCAGTAGAGCCGATTGACGATATCATTTCTGCTCTAATACCTATAGAGGAAACCAAAGACATTTGATACAAAAGCCTAAGAGTAAAAGCGCAAGGCTTGCTTTGCGTGCGGTTTTTAGGATTAGCTAAGTGTTCGGTTCGGCCAGGATCGAACGATCGGTCATGGGACAATCGTAAAAATCTAGTTTTTCCTCCAAAAGGTAGAACTAATTTTCTCCCATACAGTCAGCGACTGGTAGAGATCGATACTGTTAGGGTTGAGGAATTAGCTAGAATTTATTCCACAAGTAGGCAACATTTTTCTGCCCAGCCTCAGCTAGAATGTTGACCGCTACAACTTTTTTCTGTCTTACTGCGATAAGCTATTGCTGCTCTTGCTTTGAGAGCTTTTGGCATTTCGATCGCATAATTCTGCTAGGCTAACTAACGCCTATTATTTAAATCCTATTAATTCTATGCTTGTTAATTACTCTTAACCGCCAAACCAATGACTGCTGTGCCCCTGCCAAAACCATCTTCTCAATCACCCGACGACCATAGCGACGCCTCTAGTGAAGTCACGCCAGTCTTTGCCCTCAAAGAGCTGGTGGCGCGTTTGCACCGGGAACAACATAAAATCCAAGATTTGTTAAGTTCGTTAGGGTTTGCGCTGCGAAGTTTTAACAATTTGAATCAATTTTTGGAGTTGATTCCGCTGATGGCAACACGGGTGACGGATGCTGATGGTAGTGCGCTGGTACTGGTGAAACCAAACGGTCAGGTACGGTTAGAACAGCTACATTGTCAAGATAGTCTTCAGGGTGCGGAAATCCGGAAGGCAATCGAGGCAGCAACTAATAAGCTCAGAAATGCACAGCCTAAAACTTCCCAATCATCATCCGCGCTGGCGCAGATTGACTTTAGCGACGCATCCGGTCACGAGAGAGGACTAACGCTTCTGGACGAACACGTTACCCGCTATTTGGGGCCAGATATACATTTGTTTGGTACGGCAATTTTAGTCAAGCAAGCTGAAAGGGGACGTCTCTACGTTTTCAGTCGCGATCCCGAATATACTTGGACGGAAACCCGACAAAAGTTAGTTCGTCTAGTCGCAGATCAAACAGCAGTGGCGATCGCTAACGATGAACTGACGGTAGAATTACGCAAGAAAGAACGGCTCGATCGAGAACTGGAAATAGGTGCCGAGATCCAACAAAGATTGCTTCCCCGTCAATGTCCGACCATTCCAGGTATCGAATTAGCAGCTCGCTGTCAACCTGCCAACCGTGTCGGTGGAGACTACTACGATTTTATCGCGACTGAGACTAACACCAATAATTACCAACTGTCAGTTTTGAGTTCGGAGTTCAAACAAGACCCTTTAATTTCAAACTTACAACTCACAACTCAAAATTATCAAAAGGGACGTTTGGGTATAGTCATAGGCGATGTCATGGGTAAAGGAGTCCCGGCGGGTTTGTTGATGACGATGACGCGGGGAATGCTGCGGGCAGAAGTGCTAAACGGTCACTCGCCATCTCGCATTCTGCAACATCTCAATCAGGTTATGTATGCCGATCTAGAAAATTCCCATCGGTTCGTGACCCTATTTTATTCAGAATACAATCTGCAAAGTCGTATCCTGTCTTACAGCAATGCCGCTCACAATCCGCCATTGTTGTGGCAGGCATCCACCCAAGCGGTCATGCGTTTGGATACTTTGGGTATGCTAATCGGTTTGGATAGCAATTCCCAGTACGAGGAGGCTCAGGTGCAGTTGGCTCCGGGCGATACGCTAATCTATTACACTGATGGTTTTACAGAAGCGGCTAACCCCAGCGGAGACCGATTTGATGAGGAAAACCTCATCCGTGCTTTTGAGCGAGCCTGTCAGCATTGCCAAGGTTCTCAAGCAATTTTGGATTATCTTTTCGATCGAGTGCAACAATTTATTGGCCCCGGAAATCGGAATGGCGATGATATGACTCTGGTGGTAATGCAGGTTTCACCTACTCAAATCTAGGTATATTCGTGTTTGTGCCATAATCTCTGACTGAGAAACTTGGCTAGAATTAACCATCTATAATCAATTCGCAAGAGGAGACAACGGCTATGGTTGTTAACGCCTTCCAAGTAATTACAGGTTCCTGGGCTACCCTGGTTCATCCGAGCGATTCTCTAACAGTATTATTGTCTAAGCTACCTATATGGTCTGTCGTGCTAGCTCAACAAGTTAGCGATCCAGACCTTTTAGGACAGGCTCAAAAAGCTTGGAGCTACTTTATTCAATCTGGCCAAATCTGGGCGTTAATAATAGGAGTTATCATAGGCTACTTTATCCGAGGTATGGTATAGATTCTTGTCTCGATTAGCTGTAGCTCCAGTTAAAGCCAAAAGTAAAAATTTTTGGTCTCGATTACCTTTGATTTTTAAATTTTTAAGGCGACTGCTGTCAAAAAGAGGATAACTTGGATACCGAACTAACTCAACAACCAACTCACGGTACTGCATCCAAAACTTGGAGCCAGAGATTTGAATCCGCACTGCATCCGGCGATCGCACGCTTTAATGCCAGTATAATTTTTGACATTGAACTGATTGAGTACGATATCACCGGGTCGCAAGCTCATGCCAAAATGCTGGCGCACACGGGCATCATTTCACCAGCAGAAGGAGAGCAGTTAATTGCAGGGTTAGAGCAAATTCGCCAAGAATACCGCCAAGGGCAATTTCATCCCGGCATAGACGCCGAGGATGTGCATTTTGCGGTCGAACGTCGCCTGACGGAAATTGTCGGCGATGTGGGTAAAAAGTTACACACGGCTAGATCGCGGAACGACCAAGTGGGTACGGATACGCGGCTTTATCTGCGCGATCGCATCGACCAAATTCGCAGCCAATTGCGTGAATTTCAGGGTGTTCTGCTCAACCTCGCCGAGAGCAATGTCGAAACTTTGATACCGGGCTACACTCACCTACAACGGGCACAACCGGTCAGCTTGGCTCACCATCTGTTAGCTTATTTTGAAATGCTACAGCGCGATTGGGAGCGATTGGGAGAAATACAAAAGCGCACGAATATTTCCCCTCTGGGTAGTGGCGCACTGGCGGGTACTACCTTCCCGATCGACCGACATTTTACCGCTAAAGAGTTGCATTTTGACGATGTTTATGGTAATAGTTTGGACGGGGTGAGCGATCGCGACTTTGCGATCGAGTTCCTCTGCGCTGCGAGCTTAATTATGGTTCACCTCAGCCGTATGAGCGAGGAAATCATTCTTTGGGCATCCCAGGAATTCGGTTTTGTGACACTCAAAGACAGCTGCGCTACCGGTTCGAGCATCATGCCCCAAAAGAAAAATCCCGACGTCCCAGAACTGGTGCGGGGAAAAACCGGGCGCGTTTTCGGCCACCTGCAAGCGCTGCTGGTGCTGATGAAAGGTCTGCCTCTGGCTTATAACAAAGACTTGCAAGAAGATAAAGAAGCCCTCTTCGACAGCGTGAAGACGGTGGTAGCTTGTTTGGAAGCGATGACGATCCTGATGCGAGAGGGACTGCAATTTAATCAAAGTCGTCTTGGCGAAGCAGTTGCAGAAGATTTTTCTAACGCTACAGATGTTGCTGATTACCTGGCAGCACGCGGCGTCCCTTTCCGAGAAGCATACAACTTGGTGGGTAAAGTTGTAAAAACGTCCCTTGCTGCTGGTAAACTCCTAAAAGATCTCAGTATGGCAGAGTGGAAAGAGCTGCATCCAGCTTTTGAAGCTGATATTTACGAAGCGATCGCTCCACAGCGAGTCGTAGCCGCTCGTAACAGTTATGGTGGCACAGGTTTTGACCAAGTGAGGCAGGCAATTCAAAGAGCCAAATCTCGCATAGCTTGACCTAAGACGTTATAACTTACAAAAGAAGAGAGGGGCTAGGGAAGAAGAAAGTGGCAACAATTTTTCCTTAGCTTTTTTGACTGAGTGACTTTTGAATGATTGACTTTTAAGTGTGCCTATGCGTCGCTCTTGGCAGTTTGTTCAAACTGTACTCGGTATTTTATTTCGTCATCCCATCACAGGCACGACAATTATCCCTGTTTTGCCAGATGGAAAAATTGTCCTGATTCGCCGTCGCGATACCGGGCAGTGGGGCTTACCGGGTGGGATAGTTAACTGGGGGGAAGATGTTCCCACTACTGTAGAACGGGAATTGGAAGAGGAAACAGGACTGAAACTGGTGAAGATTTGTCGATTGGTAGGCGTTTATTCAGCACCCGATCGCGATCCTAGAGTTCATTCAATTTCCATAGTGGTGGAAGTAGAAGCGCAGGGAACGATGCAAGCTCAGGATACGCTAGAAGTCAGTGAAGTTCGGGCTTTCGATCTTTCATCGTTGCCTAAAGGTCAGCTCAGTCACGATCACGATCGCCAGTTGCAAGACTATCTCAATGGCTCGATCACCCTCGCTTGATCTGGTATGAGAGTTTGATTGGCATACCCCCATCCCCCCTCAGTTTGAGCTATTTTCAGCTCGATCCGGTATGGAAAACAAACTGAAACCTTAAAATTCTATAAAGGCAATCTTAGCCCTAAAATAAGCAAGGCAAATACCAATTTCTAACCCGGTCGCGATCGGCATGAATCCACTTTTACGGAATTCCCGGCTGAAGCTGTCTCAAGGGATAATTTTTTGGCGAGAAGTTGGTAAAGGGCCAACTTTGGTGTTTCTACACGGTTCTTGGAGCGATGGTGATGAGTGGCTACCCTTAATGGAGCGTTTGGGCGGTGAATACCATTGCTTAGCACCAGATTTACTGGGTTTTGGCGAATCAGAGCAACCCGATGTCCACTACTCGATCGGATTGCAGGTGGAGTATTTGGCTGAGTACTTGGAGGCGTTAAACTTACGACAAGTTTATTTAGTGGGTCACTCCCTTGGCGGTTGGATTGCGGCCAGCTATGCTTTGAAATATCCAGACCGAGTTGCCGGAATGGTACTGTTAGCACCAGAGGGAGTAAAACCAGAAGGTGCGAGCAGAAACTGGTGGTGGGCGCGGGCATTGATGGAACGGCCTAAATTAGCAGATTGGCTGTTGCGATCGCTCCAAAAGCTCCTCAAACTAAAAGTAATCGGTCGCCTGGGAAAAATTCGCCTTTTCCTCAAGCAGCTGCAAAAAATGCTGGAAACACCCGCTGCTTGTCAGCTACTATTCCAACGTCGTCGTGCAGAAATTCAAGCCGAATTATTACAAGACCAATTGCCCGATCTCAAAATCCCTGTTTCGATTTTAGAAAGCGAACAAGATACTCCTGTTGCCAAAGCACTTTGTCAAACTTACGCTAAACTGACTCCGAAAGCTCAGCTAAAAACTCTCTCTTCTGCGGAAGATGACTTAGCGGAAAAATTACCCGACCTAGTGGCTGAGCAAATTCGTAAGTTAGCAGTCAGTCGTTAGTCTTGACCATTTGTGGCGATGAATTGCTTTTCATCGCTTTCCCAGTCTCCCTTTCCCACAGTTGACGGATTCCCCAAAATATAAGGTGTGGGTCAGTATTTATTTTCGTAGCTACCTGTGGAAATACAGATTGGAGATAGTTGAGAAGCAAAGTGCGATCGCCCCCAGTTAAAACAATCCGACTTTGGGGAAACTCCTGCCTCCAAGCGTCAATAAAATCGGCTATTCCAGCTAAAACCGTGTAAATTATGCCGCTTTGAATAGCTAAACTCGTATTTAATCCCCAACGGGGTGGTAAAGCGCCGGGTAATTCAATTTCCGGTAAAGCAGCTGTTCCTTGCGCCAGAGACTGTAGTTGCAACCTCAATCCAGGCAAAATCGCTCCTCCCACCAACCGCCGAGCCGCGTCTGCACCCGTGAAAGTAAGGGCTGTACCTGCGTCAATTACCAATATTGGCCAACCAAAAGTTTCTCCAGCACCCAAAACAGCCAAGGCGCGATCGATTCCTAATGTCGGATACAGTCCTTCGACGGGTAAATCATTCAAGGCGATCGGGCGAACATTTGGGTAACTCAGCCAAAGTTCTGTCTGAGATGGAACTACTGAAGCTAAATAAAGAGGGGGGGATAGGCAGAGGGGAAAAGAAGGATAAAGTGCTAAAATTTCCCATTTTTCAAGATGTTCGCTATCCCAAGTTTCCTGCAAGCTAGCATCAGCAAACCTGGCCCAGTGCAACCGTGAATTGCCGATCGTCAATGATAACCATAAATTTTTCTGCGGTTGCATAGTGTTTCGATTTTTTTAACGGAGATATAGGTTTTTTAATAAATCTTCACAACTCATTCATGTCAGAATAAAGTAAGACAAAATACCTATGGGTTGCCAAGAAGGAGACTAAAGATGGTAGCGCTCACCGAAAGAACCCAAAAGCGTCTGACAATACAGACAAGCGAGATTGCTGCCGAAACGACGGTTATTCGCTCGCTAGACTGGGATCGCGATCGCTTTGACATCGAATTTGGGCTGCAAAACGGCACCACTTACAATTCCTTTCTAATTCGAGGCGATCGGATTGCTTTAGTTGACACCTCCCACGAAAAGTTTCGCCAGCTGTACCTGGACACGCTCAAAGGTCTGATCGATCCAGCACAGATAGATTACTTAATTATCAGCCACACCGAACCAGACCACAGCGGATTGGTTAAAGATATGCTGCAACTTGCGCCCCAAGTTACGGTGGTGGGGTCGAAAGTGGCAATTCAATTTATAGAGGATTTTGTACATCAACCATTTAAACGGCAGATTGTCAAAAATGGCGACAAGCTGGATTTGGGTAACGGACACGAAATAGAATTCGTGATTGCTCCCAATCTACACTGGCCGGATACTAGCTTCAGCTACGATCGCAAAACCCAAATCCTGTTTACCTGCGATGCTTTCGGGATGCACTATTGCTCAGATAGCACCTTCGATGAAGACTTAGCTGCTATTGAAGCGGACTACAGATTTTACTACGAGTGCTTGATGGCTCCCAACGCTCGCTCGGTACTATCTGCGCTCAAACGGATGGGAGAACTGCCAGAAATTGGCACGATCGCCACCGGACATGGCCCCCTGCTGCATCACAACGTTACCGAACTAATCGATCGCTATCGCAAGTGGAGCCAAGCAAAAGCCAAATCAGAGACAACGGTAGCTGTATTTTACGTCTCCGATTACGGATATAGCGATCGCATTTCCCAAGCGATCGCCCACGGTATCACAAAAACCGATGTGGCGGTCGAAATGTTCGACTTGAAATTTGCCGATCCGCAAGAAGTACAGGAATTGGTAGGCCGATCGGCTGGTTTAGTCATCCCCACGCCACCAGCATCTAATTCTACAGCCCATGCTGCTTTAGTTACTGCCCTCGCAGCTGCCAAAGAAAAGCAAGTTGTGGGCATTTTTGAATGTTACGGTGGCGATGACGAACCGATCGATCCTATATCGATTAAATTCAGGGAACTTGGCCTGAAAGTAGCATTCCCACCAATTCGGATTAAAGATACTCCCACCGAAGCCACCTATCAGCTATGCGAAGAAGCGGGTACGGACTTGGGCCAATTGCTGACTCGCGATCGCGATATCCAACAAAGAAAGTCGATCGACAACGACCTGGAAAAAGCACTGGGACGTATCAGTGGAGGGCTATACATTATAACAGCAAATAAACACGGTGTCAAGGGTGCCATGCTAGCATCGTGGGTATCGCAAGCCAGCTTCCAACCGCTAGGGATTACTATTGCAGTTGCCAAAGATCGGGCGATCGAATCTTTGATGCAAGTAGGCGATAAATTTGTACTCAACGTCTTGGAGGAAGGCAATTATCAACTATTAATGAAACACTTCCTCAAACGCTTCCCACCAGGAGCCGATCGCTTTGCCGGAGTCAAAACTCAAATAACAGAAAATGGTTCCCCAATTCTGACCGACTCCCTCGCCTACATCGAGTGCGAAGTAGCAAGTCGGATGGAATGTAGCGACCACTGGATAGTTTACAGCACCGTGGAATCCGGTCGCGTTTCCAAAGCCGAAGCCCTCACCGCCGTACACCACCGAAAAGTCGGCAACTACTACTAAAAATTTCTTCTCTGCGTTCCTCTGCGTTAACCTTTGCGACCTTTGCGTTGAAAAATATGATAAATTTTAAACGCAAAGGAACGCAAAGGAAATCGCAAAGGAACGCAGAGAATGAATGAAAATGAGTTGTCAAAAATTATAATTGGTTATGCAATGAAAGTGCATACGGCTTTAGGCCCCGGCTTACTGGAATCTGCTTATGAAGCTTGTCTCGAATACGAACTAATCAAAGCCAGACTGAACGTAGAAAGGCAAAAACCTATTCCTCTAGTTTATGAAGAAGTCCGTATTGATTGTGGTTATAGGGCCGATCTAATCGTGGAAGGCAAAGTCATTGTAGAAGCTAAAGCGGTCGAATCCTTACATCCTATCCATCATTCTCAAATCTTAACCCATCTAAAATTAGCAAACGTAAAACTCGGCCTCTTAATCAACTTTAACGTTATCCATCTAAAAGATGGCATCAAAAGAGTAGTAAACGGCCTTTAACTCTGCGTTCCTTTGCGTAAACCTTTGCGTTCCTTTGCGTTAAAAAATATGTCCTCTGTAAAACCACGCGACGTTCAAGTCCTCCCCATAGGTGCAGAAACTACCGTACTGCGATCGCGCACTTGGGATCGTCTCAAGTTTGAAATCGAATACGCTCTGCAACGGGGAACAACTGCGAATTCTTACGTAATACAAGCCGATCGAACCGCACTGTTCGATCCGCCAGGAGAATCATTTACAGAAATATTTCTCCAAGCATTGCAACAGCGCTTTGACGTAAAAAAAATAGAGTATGTGATTATCGGTCACATCAATCCCAACCGCGCTGTAACGCTGAAAGCACTGCTAGAAATTGCTCCTCAAGTTACTTTTGTTTGCTCCAATCCAGGTGCGATCGCTCTGCGTAGCCTTTTTCCGGAAAATGAGTTAAAAATTATCGTCGTGCGAGGCGAAGAAACTCTCGATTTGGGCAAAGGACATCAACTGCAATTTATCCCGACTCCGAGTCCCCGCAGACCGGACAAAATGTGTACATACGACCCTAAAACGCAAATCTTATTCACCGATAAGTTTTTTGGGGCGCACATATGCGGAGATCAGGTTTTTGATGAAGGTTGGACAGCAATTAGTGAAGACCGACGCTATTATTTCGATTGTTTGATGGCTCCCCATGCGCGTCAAGTGGAAAACGCTCTGGACAAATTAGCGAATTTTCCAGCAAAAATATACGCACCCGGACACGGGCCACTTGTGCGCTACAGTTTTATCGAGCTAACCCATTCTTATCGGCAATGGATTCAACAACAGCAAACTCAGGATATAACGGTAGCGTTGATTTACGCATCTGCCTATGGTAATACGGGGACGTTGGCGCAGGCGATCGCACGCGGAATCACGAAAGCTGGAATCAAAGTAGAAACGATCAATTGCGAAGTTGTAGAACCAGCTGATATAAAAGCCGCAGTGGAAAGATCGGCAGGGTTTATTATCGGTTCTCCTACCCTTGGCGGTCACGCTCCTACTCCCATCCAAACTGCGCTCGGAATAGTGCTATCTACCGCTGCTAAAACTCAACTTGCGGGTGTGTTCGGTTCTTTTGGTTGGAGTGGGGAAGCGATCGATTTGTTGGAAAGTAAGTTAAAAGATGCCGGTTATCAATTTGGATTTGAACCGATTCGGGTCAAATTTAAACCTACAGATGTAACTTTGAAATTCTGCGAAGAAGCGGGAACAGATTTTGCTCAAGCTTTGAAGAAAGCGAAAAAAGCCAGGACGCCTCGACAGCCTGTGAGCGAATCTCAAGCGGCGCGAACAGAACAAGCTGTGGGACGCATTGTGGGTTCTCTTTCTATCGTTACTGTCAAACAAGGGGAGCTTTCCGGTGCGATGTTGGCTTCTTGGGTTTCCCAAGCAACTTTCAATCCTCCCGGTTTGACTGTTGCTGTGGCAAAAGATCGGGCGATCGAATCTTTAATGTATAAAGGCGGTCAGTTTGTTCTAAACGTCTTGTCAGAAGGCAATCATATAGGTTTAATGAAACATTTCCTCAAACCTTTTGGCCCTGGTGAAGACCGATTTGCTGGTGTCGCTACTGCTGAAGCTCATAACGGATGTCCTATTCTAAACGATGCCTTAGCTTATTTGGAATGTTCTGTCCAAAATCGGATGGAATGTGGCGATCACTGGCTCGTTTATGCAACCGTTGAAAATGGCAAAGTCTTAAAAGCAGATGCTGTTACGGCTGTGCATCACCGCAAATCTGGCAGCCATTATTAAGTGGAGATTTTAGATTTTAGATATTCATTCCTATCTAAAATCTAAAATTGTTTCAATAATCAATCTTTTTCTTTATTTTTATCATCTTCATCTTCTGCATTTTCTTTCCTGTCTTCGTCTTTGTCATTTTCTTCATCGCTACCTCGATCGTCTTTTTGAATCTGTTCCTGCTTATTTTCTTCGGTTTTAGGAGAATCAGTTTCTTTTTGAGGATTGCAAGCACTGACAAATACAAGCAAACCCAATGCGATGAACCGAACAATAAGATAGATAGTTTTACTGGCCATAAGCGCTCTCACTTTTGCAACTGAGGAAGATGCTTATTTTAATATTACTGGATGCGCTTTTCCAAATACTGACCGATCATTAATTGTTCGCCTGCGCGGGAAATTATGCTTTGTCGCGTGCGGTAGTTTGTACCGATTAATTTTAATTCTTCCTCGAAAACAGAGCCGTTATACTCCGTCCGCAAACACAAAGTTTTGGGATTGGTGAAATAATACTCGGCGGTGACAGGTTTAGGTGTGGCAAAACCGCGATCGCGATACAGTATCTTCCCCAATGCGCCAAACACTGTGGAACCTTTCGACTGTTTGCGTTCAGTTACCGATAGATACAGAAATTTATTCAATCAAAACCAACTTGCGAATCATGGGTTTGCTATTAAATTTTTGGGCCAATAAAAATGATACGAACATCTGCCAAGCAGGCAGAGATAACAACGATGGTAAGGCAATTTTAATAGCACTTAAAAACTTTCCCTGTTGGCAAGCAGACCAGCTATAACGAAGTCGTAAATAAGCTCGTAAAGTGTCAAAATTTCCCACACCATAGCTGTAATTTTTACCCAGAAGTGCGTATAGCTTTGCCATTACTAAAATATTCCCATACAAACGCTTTTCCTGCAAATAATTCTGGCTTTGACGAGCTAGTATGGCTGTTACTAAAAGATGCCAAGCAGCTAGTGAAAAAATAGCGGGAAAGATAGTTTTGAAGGCTGCGATCGTATGTTTTTGTTTGGCTGCCACTAAAGCCCAATGTAGCTTTAAATAATCTCTAACCGTCTGTCGATCGGGTAAAGTCGCTCTGTATTTTTCGCTGACTAAATCATAAAGCTTATCTTTAATTAAAATATGAGTATCCAAGCGCTTTTCAACAGAAAATTTGTGATTGTAACCACCAGGCCAAACTGTGCGATAGGCAAGGCATTGATTGAGAAAGACTGCATCTCCAAACTGGGTAATTTTGAGCCAAGAGTCAATGTCATCAAAATTTACATCTAATTGGGAATCCCATCCTCCAGACTTCAGAAAAGCATCGCGGCGGAATGCAACCTGAATGGGAGTGCCAAAAGGAATTTGTTCCATGAGCATTCCATAATGGATATCTTCTTGAGGAATGTAGAAAACTTTGCCTGGGCCAGTTTTGCGGGTGCGGCTAATTTCTACCTGATTGACATCAACTTGAGCTGCTTGACAAGAGCAAATCACCGCTTGGGGACGCAGAGCTAGCGCTCGCGTCATCTCCTCTATACAGTTGGGAGCGAGATAATCATCATCATCGACTGGCTTGACCCAATCTCCACTAGCCGCTTGTACCGCAGCATTCATAGTGATGGCGTGGCCCATATTATGATCATTGCGATGATAGACGATGCGATCGCCTAAACTGCGTAAATAAGCTTCGGTCTCATCAGAAGAACAGTCATCTGCCACGACAACTTCACACGGTACTGTTTGCGCTAAAGCAGAATCAATCGCCCGCTTCAGCAACGACAAGCGGTTGTAGGTTGTGATCGCAATACTGAAATTCATTTGGGTCATCGGCTACCGCCCCAGAGATCGAGCCTGGTAGGTTAAGAAACTGGAAAAGGTCAGCTCATTTTTCCAGCATTCTTACAGAATATGCTTCACAAAGCTTTCTCAGTCCACTTTCTTAAGACATAATTAATACACACAGAAGAATTTAGTCGTTCGACGCTAGTAACTTGCCTTGGCTAAAGCCACCTCAAACATTAGCGGGGCCAAAGAACTGAGGCGTAAAGCTACCATGCAGACCGTAAGGGACGTGATGCTGCAAATGCAGTCGCGCCACCGGCCCTTTATTCAAGTCACGAGCATCTAAAACGATCGCATCAGAACGATGGCGAGCCGAGTCATAAACTAAACTTAGCAACCAGCCATCATCTTCCAGCGTAGCATTCGCTCTCGGTACAAAAATCGGTTCGCTGACAAAGCCTTTTGGTGCAGCACTCCATAATTGCCTTTCTCCAGAACTCAAATCAATTTTCAATATCGCCTGAAGAGGAGCATTACCTTGTGCTGCACTAGCTGCACCGAGGTAAAGGAAACGGTAAGGCTGTCCTACATTTGCTGGATGAACAGATGGAAATTCGCAGCAACGAGTTTCCAACATCTGACGCCTTACAGTTTGATTTTCCAAATTCAGCTCGAATCGCCACAACTGTCCCGGCGAAAGAGCTTCAAAATCTGTTTGACGGTAATCTGCACCAGGATCGAGCGTTGGTAAAGACTCATAGCAAATAGAATCTATGTAAATTTTATTTTCCTGTTCAAAAGCATTAGCGTGATGGAAAACAAAACCTGATTCGGCTTCCAAAATTTGGACTGCTTTTTTCTCTCTACCCTTGCTATCTCCAGAAACAGGATGGCGGGGAATAACTATGATACGAGTAGGATGACCGGGGTTGAAATGAACGCACTCACCTGCTCCTTGCCAACCTAAAATGTAAGGCAGAGGATTATAAGTGACTGGATTTTGAAAGAAAATGCAGTAGTTTGGCGTAATAACAAAATCGTGAATGAAAGCGAAACCAGGAACTGAATGCGCGTGACGATCGACTAACTTACCAGATCCGTCTAGCTCATAGATAGTTATAGTCGTGGAAAGACCGGGTTTGATCTGAAAGTTTATCAGCCTATCTTTCTCAATGCGGGGATGAGCGGAGAATGCTTCACCTGGGTGCAACACTCCGTTGAGGTAGTCTATTCCCACTGTCTCTAATGTGTGGGGATCTAAGCGATGGGGTTCGGCTGCTTCCCACAAAGCTAGCAGTTTGCCACCCCAATAAATAATATTAGTGTTGGCAATATTTTTCAATTTAAAATCAAAAGCATTAGCTAACCAACCACCCGGTTTTTGTGTGCCAAAAACACCGCGATAAAGAAATTTTCCGGCTTTCTCTTCTTCCACAAAGCCTTGTGTGCGGACGTAACGGTTGCGAAAGTAGGCGCGACCGTTTTGAAATGCGATCGCGCTAATCATCCCATCGCCATCAAAGGGATGCTGCACGCGCTGACCGTTGCGATCCAACAAACCCGGGCCATTGCGAAATACAGTACCTTGTAGTTCTTGAGGAATTTCTCCTTCTACATCATCAATCCAATATTCAAACTCTTGTTTGAGAGATTCGTATCCTCTTTGCCAATCTTGACGGTTGTAAGATTCTACTGGAACTTTAGAGCCGTCTTTGTAACCTTGAAAGGTCTGCATAGGGCGTAATTTTTCAGTTGTGAGTTGTGAGTTGTCAATGGTTCTTCCTTTGCCAGTGACCGATCGCCATTAACTATTGACAATTAGGACATCAAGTGATTTTCAGCGGTTGAATCAAGTTCCAAAGCTGCGACTGCTGGTAAGTCTGGTTGTAAAGCCGTCCCACGAACTTCTGTTTCCGGTTCAGTCTCCGGTAACCAACGTAAGAAGGGTAAAGGTATTAGCGTACTGAGGTTAGAGATTGTCACTAATAACCAGAGGTTGTCAAAATTGGATTGGGTAATCCCCAACCAGTACATTAGCACCGCGCCAAATTGATGCGATAATATTCCCCCCAAATTACTTACTGACATTAAAAGCGCAAATAGCGTAGCTTCCACTCCGGGGGGACAAATCCTTGCGGCTAGCACCAAAATGGGCATATAGGCAATCTGCGATAAGACGCTGAGAATGAGATTGTCTCCGATACTGAACCAGCGATCGTCAATTCCCAAGGCGCGGTTGGCGTGGGTCACCAGCAAAAGCATAGTCATGGTCAAGATTGTGCTGATAACTATTGTCCAACCGAAGATTGTCCGAAAGGGAATATTTTTTAAGAAGCGTTGAAACAGCCATACCCCAATTAAAGATGCGAAACTCGTTACCAAACGTACCCTTCCCAGGAATTCCGGTTCAAATCCCAACTCGTTGGTAATGAAGAAGAAAAAGGCAGACTCAGCTGATGGTCCAGATTGCATTAACAAAATGAATAGTGTTGGCATCCAGATAGTTTTCTGGGTAATAGCTTTGCCTAGTTGCTGTACTTGTTGCCTAATAGAGTTAGCATTAGGAAGCTGATTTGCCGGTGACTCGCTAATTAACCAAGCACTAATTGACACTATTAGCGGGAAGGTGGCCGTAATTCCAAATACTATATAAGTACTGAAATTCTCTAACAGAAAACCGCTAAAGTAGGCTGCGATTAAGCTTCCAAAAGCGGAAGCACTCCAGGCGAGGGATTGTAGCGAACCTATATTAGCCAGCGACTCTTTTCTTGCCCGTTCTACTACTAGCGAGTCTACAATTACATCGCTAACGGCAACAGCGACAGAAGTAAAGACGATCGCAACAGTTGCCGTCCAAGTGTTGTGTACCACTGTCGCCAGACTCAACCAGGCAGCCGTTCCCAGTAACCCGGATAAAATCAGGTAAGGTCGCCGCCGATATCCCAAGATCGGCAATCCGTCGGACATGAAGCCAAATAGAGGTTTGACTGCCCACGGTAAGGCAGCTATCCCTACCAAGACAGAAACTTCTGCTGGACTTAGCCCCAGTTCATCTTTGAGGAAGAAGCTGATGGCTAGGCGTGCCAGCCCTACGACGCCCTGAACGAAGTAAACCAGTAGGATGGCGATTAATTCAGGGCTGGGTTCAATACCAAAGAAAACTTTTTTTGTCAAGGCTTCTTTGAGCTCGGACAAGCCAGAGTGGGAAACCTGCATTGATAAAGATAAATAAACGTTAAGAATTATTACTTATATAACATATATGCCTAACATCAACACATGACGGCAGATAAATCCGCCGCCTTTGCGTGCCGATTAAAAAATACGCGGCTACCAGCAGTACTATTTTTAGGTTTCCTACGCTTAAATCTACAAAATACCTTTAGAACTGGGTATTGCACCAGCACGACGAGGATCGATTTCCACTGCCATCCTCATTGCCCTAGCAAATGCCTTAAAAGTTGCTTCAATAATATGATGGGAATTAATTCCATCCAATTGCCGAATATGCAGCGTCATCTGAGAGTGATTAACTAACGCCACAAAGAATTCTCGCACTAGCTGAGTATCGTAAGTACCGACGCGCTGCGTCGGAATCGCCAAACCATAACTCAAATGTGGGCGTCCGGAAAAGTCTAACGCCACCTGGATCAAAGCTTCGTCCAGAGGCGCTAGAAAATTACCGAAACGAACAATGCCTTTGCGATCGCCCAGCGCCTTTGCCAACGCTTGGCCCAAAGTTATCCCCACATCTTCATTAGTGTGGTGATCGTCAATTTCTATGTCGCCCGTGGCTTGCACTTCCAAATCTATCAAACCGTGCGAGGCAATTTGGTGCAGCATATGGTCTAAAAACGGTATTCCCGTCTTAGCCGTACAAGCACCTGTACCGTCAAGGTTAACAGTTACTTGCACATCGGTTTCTCCGGTAACCCGTCTTACCGAAGCAGTGCGAACAGTTAAAATTTGCTCTGGGTGTTGGGAAGGTGAAACTTGGCGATCGGTTATCTGCATAAAATCTTCATTTTACTTTCTCAATCGTGGGCAAGTCATCCTGCCCGCCCCCGATTTACTACATTCCCATTATTTCGTAACCTGCATCAACATAGAGGATCTGGCCCGTAATGCCGCTGGCCAAGTCACTGCATAGGAAGGCAGCTGTATTGCCCACTTCCACCTGAGTAACCGTGCGTCGCAGCGGTGCTACTTTCTCAACGTGGTGGATCATATCTAGAATACCGCCTACCGCAGAAGATGCTAGAGTGCGGATTGGACCAGCAGAGATGCCATTTACCCTAATATTCTGGGGGCCGAGTTCCGATGCTAGGTAACGAACATTCATTTCTAGAGCAGCTTTAGCAATCCCCATCACATTATAGTTAGGAACTACTCGCACACCGCCCAAGTATGTTAGGGTGACTATGCTACCGCCTTCCGTCATTAAGGGTTTAGCTGCACCACTGAGTTGGATCAGCGAGTAAGCGCTCACATCTAGAGCTAGGGAAAAGCCCTGCCGGGATGTTTTGCTAAAATCTCCTGATAAATCGTCTTTGTTGGCAAAAGCGAGGCAATGGATCAGGATGTCCAGCCTGCCCCACTTGTCGCGGATAGCGTCAAAGGCTGTTTGAATCTGGGCTTCATCTTGAACGTTGCAGGGCAAAAACAAGCTGGGATTGAGCGGTTCTACCAGTTCTGCAACTTTCTTCTCCATGCGACCTTTTTCGTCGGGCAGGTAGGTGATGCCAAGATTAGCACCAGCTTTATGGAGTTGTTGGGCAATGCCCCAAGCGATCGAGCGGTTGTTGGCAATGCCAGTTACAAGCGCGTTTTTTCCAGTTAAATTCAGCATAGTGCTTCATTATATCGGAGTGGGTGCGGCAAGTAACGACGGCTGTTATGGTTTGTTTTGTTGGCGATCTCTCGCACCATCCTGTATCCACTTTCCAAAAGTATGTATCTAATTATACATTATTTCCCATAAAAGTTATTGGGCATCGATCGGTAAATTTATTTATGGCTATATAAAATGTATCTTTCCTCATTTAGGTAATAATTATGTGCTATAGTACACAGAAATTTTATAGATGCAATGCTACTGAGACAAACAAAACTAAACAGAAAAACTGAGCTGTTCCGAGCGATTGACACAGCGATCGAAAACTTTGGGTGTTTTAAGAAGAAAGTACTTCAGTTCTGGATAAACAAGCAAGATTTATCCCGGTATAAGCTGAATCAAGACTATACTGCTTTGAGGAAAGACCGAGAGCGGGTAGCCACAGAGGTTGATTTGACCATAAAGCGAAAGCTAGCAGCTTGCTCTTACTGTCGAGTACGTTTAATGGGGCGGCTTTCCTCCCGTGCAGAGAGTAGGGCAATCTATAGCCTTAAGGAACTCCAGATGGTAAAAATTTGTACCGTAAGGCATACGGAAAATGAAAGTGCAGAAAAAGTAACCTCTAGCTGAAGGAAAACTGATGGCAGGGTTGGCTGGTGAAATCAAAAATTGCCAGCATGACTGCACGGAGAATGTCAAACTTTATTCCAAAATTTTGCAAAATCTTTTGGGTCTCTGTGAGGGCAAGGAATATGGTCGTTATACAAGATAGACCGCTAGCAATTGTATTTCGTCAAATGGGCAGCGGGGCGTTTCCACCAGTTGTAGAAACGTTTGAAAGGGGAAAAACTATCTTTTTCCCAGGAGATCCGGCTGAACGGGTGTACTTCCTGCTTAAAGGTGCAGTGAAACTTTCTAGAGTTTATGAAGCAGGAGAAGAGATTACTGTAGCTCTATTGCGAGAAAATAGTGTTTTTGGGGTATTATCGCTGATTACAGGGAATCGCTCCGATCGCTTTTACCATGCGGTTGCCTTCACCCCAGTGGAACTGCTTTCAGCACCGATCGATCAGGTAGAACAAGCGCTTAATGAAAATCCTGAGTTAGCAATGTTGATGTTGCGGGGTCTTTCCTCACGGATCTTACAAACTGAGATGATGATCGAAACCCTGGCCCATAGAGATATGGGATCGCGGCTGGTCAGTTTTCTGCTGATTCTCTGCCGAGATTTTGGCGTTTCAGGCCCAGAAGGGATTACGATCGACTTGAAACTTTCTCACCAGGCGATCGCAGAAGCTATAGGTTCCACCCGCGTTACCGTTACCCGGTTGTTGGGAGATCTGCGGCAAGAAAAAATGATCTCCATCCACAAAAAAAAGATTACCGTCCACAACCCTGTAACCTTAAGTCAACAATTTACCTAGCGATTGAAGGGGCATAACCTGGTGTAATACCTTATAAATGGCAACGTGATGCGTTGCTTGGATAACTAAGCGCTATTTCAGTCCCAGGAATGGTAAAATCAAGCCAGTACTGTGAGGTTGGCGGGAAATAGACTGGCTGACCAGTAAACCAAGACACTAAAACAGTATCTTGCATATGGTTGAAAGCCAAACCGAACTTCAAGTAACAACTCCAAAAAACCTGAGTTTTGATGGTTTTGACGTACTCATTACCCTGGAGGAAGCGACTCGCCCAGCAGTTAATGCTTGGAAATTGAGACCTCTGTCTTGAACTGAACCAACTCGTGAATGCGTCTCATCGACAGTTCAACTGGTTAGGAAACTGCCGCAAGGACTTTTCAAGAAAGCTGGTAGTGCTTAAACCTTTGAATCTCAGCAATTCAATTCAGGGGGTTGTCAATCGATAGATCCCTAGTCTGTAACCTCTGTGACAGTTAGCAGCTAAGGGAAGTAGAGTAGAAACAGTAGAGTAGAAACGGAGTTGACTGGCGCTCCAAGTTATCGGACTTAAAAGCCAGCCCCATCACGGGGAATAAATCCCTCGTGTTTTCTTTCCTAAGCGCTCTTTTGGCAGGGAGTTTTCATACTCCCAGACATATATATGACCACCGGGTTAATCCTGATTGCGGCAATTTTGGTGTTGGGGGGAGCGATCGCATCGGTGGGAGATCGCATAGGGACAAAAGTTGGGAAGGCTCGCTTAAGCTTGTTCAACTTGCGTCCGAAGAAGACAGCCGTGTTGATCACCTTCTTGACAGGCAGCTTGATCTCCAGTTCGACGTTGGCGATTTTATTTGCCGCCAGCGAACAATTACGCACGGGCGTTTTTAAACTGGAAAAAATTCAAAAAGATTTGAGAAGCGCTCGCCAGCAGATAGAAGAAAGCCGAACCGAGAAAAGTAAGGCAGAAAGTGAAAAAGTACAAGTAGAACAACAGCTGGCTGAGGCTAAATCCGAACAGTCAACCGCGCAAAAGCGCCTGGATTCAACCAATCAGGCTTTACAGTTGGCTTTGGCTAAGCTGGCAGAAGCAATGGCCAAACAAGCTCGGACAGAAATGCAGCTCAACCGGACTCAGACTCAATTGAGTCGAACTGAAACTCAGCTGAGTCAAACGGAAAACCAGTTGGGTCAAACGGAAAACCAGTTGGGCCAAACACAAATCGCACTCAATCAAACGCAGGAGCAATTAAAAGCGGTATCCGGACAGGCGCAAGAACTGCGTTCGGAAATTCAAAAACTGCAAGGAGAACGGGAGGATTTGATCGCTCAACGTAACGAAGTTAAAGCTCAGATTACCGAACTGAAGCAACAGCTCGATCAAAGGGATGAGAAAATAGCTGCCCGCGATCGGATCATCCAGCAAAAGGACGAAAAAATCGGCGCACAAGATGACGCGATCGCACAACGCGATCGACAAATCGCCGCTCAAGACCAGAGAATTTCCCAAAAAGAGCAAGAAATTGCCGCTCGCGATGGACAAATCGCCACACGAGACCAAACAATCTCGCAACAGGAAAGTCGTCTGAAAGAACTGAAAGGACAACTAACTCAACAAGAAAAACTACTGGCACAACAAGACACAAAACTCTCCGAACAAGATAAAAAACTTTCTGAAAGAGAACAAAAACTAAATATTTTGCAAAAGGAAGTAGCAAGTCTAGAGCAAGACTATCAACAACTGTTTCGGGGTAATGTTACAGTCCGGCGCGGTCAAGTTCTGGCAGCTGGTGTAGTCCGGATTGTGGAACCTTCAGCCGCTCGTCAAGCGGTAGATAGACTGCTGTTGCAGGCAAACCGAGTAGCGCTGGAGCGCACGCACCCAGGTAATAAAAATCTCAAGCAACAAGTAATTGTGATTCGGCAGGCAGATGTAAACCAACTAATCGATAAAATTGACGACGGTAATGACTACGTAGTGCGAATTATATCATCTGGTAACTATGTAATGGGAGGAGAATATCCCGTACAAGTTTTTGTCGATGTTTCTCCCAATCGTGTTGTGTTTCAAGCCGGAGAAGTTGTAGCTTCAACTTATACCGACTCGGCAAGAATGACAGAAGACCAGCTCAGAGAAAGGATCGACCTACTGATTTCAGCTTCTCAATTTCGGCTCCGCCGTGCTGGTATTGTAGCCGATCGAATTCAAATCGGAGACGATCGCATCGAAACCCTGACCCGCTTTCTAGAGCAAGTCAAACAGTCCAAGCAACCTTTAGATGTTCGAGTAGTAGCAGCGGAACCCACCTATACTGCTGGGCCAGTCAAAATGGATCTGATTGCCATTCAAGACGGACAAGTGGTTTTCCGAACGCAATCGACTAGCTAAATCTGGGATTTTTTGCCACACTGAAGACTGCTCATCCAATTAGATGCCATGTTTTCTAAGGCCAATCCTACTCCCGACTCGGACTTGACTCCGGATCAGCCTGCGATATTAGGTTTCGATCCTGGCCGTCAGAAGTGTGGTTTAGCTGTGATGGCGGTGGATCGCAAACTGCATTACCATGAAGTGATTGCCGCAGAAGAAGCGATCGCCAGCATTCAAAACTTACGAAAAAAATATCCCATTTCTGTTTTGGTAATGGGAGATCAAACAACTTCTAAAAAGTGGAAACAACAACTAACGGAAGAATTACCAGAACCTCTGAGAATAATTTTAGTTGATGAGCGTTACAGTACCTTAGAAGCACGCGATCGCTATTGGCAAATGTACCCACCCAAAGGGTTGTATAGCCTGATTCCCAAAGGAATGCGACCTTTGCCGCGACCTGTAGATGATATCGTTGCCATTCTCCTCATTGAAAGATACATAGAACGCCTTTTAGGTGTTAAAAAAGACTAAGTTTATTGCTTTTTTGAACTTGAAAATATTCATATCCCAGATGATTTTCAAACAATCCTGGCTAGAATGTATATTGTCATCGGCAAATAGATAGATTTTTTAAGCGTGTTTTTAGACTTGGCGCTAAAGTTCAGCCCGGATTGTAAAAGCGTAATCTCCTCCAGGCTCTAATTTGTAATCTGATTTTTCCAGAAAACGACCCAGCGGTTCGTGAATTAAAGCTCGACCCAAGGACGGCTGAACGAACAACTTGCCTTGTCTGAAACACCACTGGAATTGCCAGTCATACTGACCCGCTCTCACTTCGCCTTCAATGAAGCCTTCTTGCCAAGACTGTCTGAGAATCCGGACATAGGCAGTAGTTTCTGGCAGACGTTTAGAACTCACAACTTAATGGTGACTCGCTTTAAGGTTTAACTTTCATGGTAAAGCTGTGGCGATCGCAGTCAAGATGACTAGGATCGAATAAGTACCCCAGTGGCGATATACTGCCAAAAATCTCCTTATCCCCTGTCGATCGTCGGAGGTTACCCTTTGACTGCTAAAATTCCCGATCCCCCTTCTCCCAATCGCAACGACTCTACCCCTTTAAATTCCGCAGATTTAGGGGAACTGGACAGCGTTATCTTTAGCTTTGCCGATATTCAAGCAGAACTCAACTACAAACAAGCACAAACCGCCCTGCGAGACATCGTAACCAACCTGGATCTGACACCGCAAGAACGAGCGGGACTAGAACCGGCAATTGAAGATTTAGAAGTGATGTTGGACAAATTAGAACGGTCTGTTGTCCAAATAGCCGTTTTTGGTATGGTAGGGCGAGGTAAATCTTCCATGCTCAACGCTTTGGTGGGCGAAAAAGTGTTTGAAACAGGCCCTATCCACGGCGTCACCCGCACCAGCGAAAGGGTAAATTGGTACTACAGTCGGGAGGCAGTCGGTAATAATAATTCCGAAGTTTTGCGAGTCGCCTTTCCTGGTAATGGTAATTCCCAGGTAGAACTAATCGATACTCCCGGATTGGATGAAGTGGACGGCGAAACTCGCGCCGCTTTAGCCCGCGATGTTGCCAAACAAGCAGATCTGATTTTGTTTGCGATCGCTGGGGATATGACTAAAGTAGAACACGAAGCGCTTTCCGAACTGCGGAAAGCCGGTAAACCGATGTTACTCGTGTTCAACAAGATTGACCAATATCCCGAAGTAGACCGAATGGCAATTTATGAAAAAATTCGGGATGATAGAGTGCGAGAATTGCTATCGCCAGATGAGATAGTGATGGCAGCAGCTTCACCTCTGGTAGCGGAAGCAGTGCGTCGTTCTGATGGTAGTTTGGGAGTGCAGTTAAAGCCGGGAGCGCCACAAGTTGAGAATCTCAAGCTGAAAATTTTGGAGATTTTGCACCGAGAAGGTAAATCGATCGTCGCGCTCAACTCAATGCTGTATGCCGATGAAGTCAACGAGCAGATCCTACAGCGAAAAATGGCGATTCGAGATAGCAGCGCTAACCGAATTATCTGGAACGCAACGATAACTAAAGCTGTGGCGATCGCACTCAATCCCGTCACGGCGATCGACTTACTCAGCGGTGCCGTTATCGACGTTGCTTTGATATTAACTTTATCCAAGCTTTACGGCATCCCCATGACGCAACAAGGCGCAGTATCTTTATTGCAAAAAATAGCTTTGTGTATGGGCGGTTTAAGTGCTAGCGAATTGGTAGCAACTTTAGGTTTAAGTTCTCTGAAAAGCTTATTGGGTTTAGCAGCACCTGTAACAGGTGGAGTTTCTTTGGGTGCTTATGTATCTGTAGCAATAACTCAAGCTGGTGTGGCAGGCGTTTCATCTTACGGTATCGGACAAGTCACTAAAGCTTACTTAGCTAATGGCGCTTCTTGGGGCCCTGACGGTCCGAAAGCTGTTGTCAGCCGCATTTTAGCTTCCTTAGATGAAACCTCTATTCTTAACCGCCTTAAAGATGAACTGCGAGCCAAACTTAATAGAGGCTAGAAAAAGTCAAAAGTCAAAAGTCAAAAACCCTGAGCGTGAGGCATTCAACTATTTGCGAGCTGCTGGATTATTTCTGTCGTTGCACTATGCGCTAGAGACTAGCGAAAGACTACCGACAAAGGGCTCATAGCAGATCGGAAAAGAAAAAAGCCAAAAGTAAAAAGACAATTTTAATTATTCTGACTTTTGACTTTTGACTTTTGACTTTTGACTTCAAAAACGAGGGGTTTTATCCTTTTTATCTTTGAAAGAAGACAACCATTCACGGACTTGATCGGCGGCGATATCGCGGGCACCCAAACCAAAAGCGAGGGCAATGGCAACTGCGATCGCACCCAGGAGCAATCCAAATGCCAAATTGACGATATCGCTGGCAATGCCCATTTGTTGCAGCGCCATCGCCGAAACCAAGGCAATAATAGAGATTCGGGCGGCATGACCGAGTATCCGCGCCTGCTGATTGCCAGAGCTGGTAATCAGGTTGTAAGCGAGGTTAGCCAGATACAAGCCGATCGCAAATACCACCAATCCAGCCAGAATCCGACCGGATACCGCGACAACACCAGTAACAATAGCAGTGAGGGCTGGAAATTGCAGCACTTCTGTGGCCGGCACTACAGCTAAGAGCATAATGCCGACAAGCGCTATGATTCCCACGATTTCTGATGGAGTTCGCGTTATGCCTGGTGCGGTTTGAAGCAGCGTTACTTGTTCTCCTGGTGTGGGAGGAATTGGTTCTTCCGTTACCGCTGCGCTAGCAGGAGGAACGACAATCCGAGGCGATGGGGTGATTCCGAAACCGAGCCAGTTGAAAATATTGTTGAAGCCGATGCTAGTCAGGATATTGGTGAGCAAATCTGCCACAAATTTCCCGATGATGTAGGCGATTACCAAAATCAGCCCAGCCGTGAAAATTTTGGGAATGGCGAGGAAGATATCGTTGAGCATCCGGATTGCCGGAGCCGAGATAGCTTCAATTTTCAGGGTGTTGAGGGCTGCGATCGCTGTGGGAAGTAGGATCAGTACGTAGACGATCGTACCGATAATGCCGGAGAGCGATTGTCCCGTTGTGGCTCGATTCAGCCCAAAGCGGGCACCCAGTCGATCTGCCCCACCAGCTGTCAAGAGATTGGTGACAATTCGCCGTACCACTTGAGCTACTAACCAGCCTGCCGCACCAATTAAGAGCGCCGCAAAGATATTCGGCAGAATTGAAAGGATTTGAGTGAGGAGTTGCTGTACTGGTTGTAAAGTTTCCTCCAACTCCAAGGCGTTCAATACCAAGGGCAGAAATAGCAGAAAGATGAACCAGTAGAGCGTGTTGCCGACTGTTTCGCTCAGAGAAAACTGGTTCCGCTGTTCCGTACCTACTTGCTGATTCAAACGCTCGTCCAGACGAAACAGTCGCAGAGAGCGCGTTACTACCAGCTTTACTAGGGTGGCCAGCAACCAGGCGAGACCCAACAGAATCACTGCCCCCGCTAACTTGGGCAGAAACAGGAATATCTGATTGAGTAAGTTGTTGAGGGGCTCAGAAACTGCTTCCAGCCGGAGTGCCTGTAAAAAGGCCACCAGCGTAAACAGGAAGATAATCCAATAAACAGCCTCTGATATCCATTTTTCTACTGGCGGCAGTTCTGCATCACTCTGACGCCCCGTAATCCAGGCAGCCAGTTTGTTATCGATGTTGGTGCGACTTAGCAGCCCCCGCACTACGGCGGCGGCGACAAGTGCAAGCAGCCAGCCAATTACCAGAATTGCGATCGCCCCCAGCAAATTCGGCACGAAATTGCCAAAATTTGCCGCTATTTGCTGGAAAAAGCTATTGAAGTCGTTAGGGAATCCTGGCCTTGCCCCTGGGGGAGGCGCGGCTCGTCGCGGTGCGGCTTGTGCCAAAATTTCATAAGAGAGCATCGGCACGCTCACACCCAAATGTGCCATACTTTGCCAAATGCCATTCATCGTTGTTTAGTTCCCTCAAAATTTATCGGTAAAACTATGAAACCTTAGCTGTGAATTTTTGTATCTTCCCTGACAAATTCTCAGCTAAGACAAAATGAGATGAATATGGACAACCATACACCCAGAAAAAGCTTTTTTACTCTATCTTTATAGATAATTAAGGCTTAAAAGGCAGCGATTCGCTGATTTTTACTTTTTATTACACTCGATAGCCCCAATTTTTCGGTTTATTTATGTTGACATTTTAATTCTAAAGACTTCTTCCCCGACGCCCTAGTCCCTAACCCCGACGCCCTAGCCCCTAGTCCCGACGCCCTAGCTATGTCACAAGAGCGAGTTTTTGAACAATCGATTCAAATTAATGCCCCTGCTACAGTTGTGGAACGCTGTATCGCAGAGCGGGACTTGATGCACCGATGGCTTAATCCAGCCTTGCGTTGCGATCCTGTAGGTGAGTGGAGTACGGAGATTGGCAGTCGCAGTCGCTTTATCATTAAGATTCCGCTGTTGCAGCCTACCCTGGAAAGCGTTGTGGTGGAAAGGGAACCAGGTTTGATAGTCTGGGAATTTGAGGGATTTTTTAAAGGACGCGATCGCTGGGAATGTCAACCTTTAGCAGAGGGTACTCGTCTAGTCAATCGTTTTGAGTTCCAAATTCCTAACTCCCTAGTTAACTGGGGTTTCAATACGTTTGCGGCTGCTTGGACTCAACAAGATATGCAGGCTCAACTGCGACGCCTCAAGTTAGTGGCCCAAAGTCTTCAGGGGTTAGGGGTTAGGGGGAGCTAAAAGTCAAAAGTCAAAAAAAAGGGGCTAGGGCGTCGGGCGTCGGGGTTAGGGAAGAAGGAGAGGGAAGAGGGAGAGGGAGGAATTTTGACTTTTGACTTTTGACTTTTGACTTCCCCGCTCCCCCGCTTCCTATTCCCTAGAGATCTTGACGCATCCGCTCTACTAAAAGGCGAATAGCATCCGCATCGTCAGCGTTGGGAACTTGGATGAGATAAGTCTCCAGATCGAGACAAGCTGAGGCCCATTGTCCCAATTGGTAATATAGAAGACCGCGATCGCGCAGTTCTGCCGATACACCTGGAAATAGCAGTAAAAGGCGCTCAATTACCGCCAGTGCTTTCTCCAACTCATTCTGGTTTAAATAAATCAGTTTGAGATTCATCAGCATCCGCGCTAAAAAGCGTCGATTGGTGACTGGCTCTACAAAAGATGGGTTCAGTTCGATCGGCTGCTGATATATTTGAGAAAGCCTTTCCTGACAATCTGCCTCGAAGAGAATTTCGCCGCGATTGAAAGCATCGACATAAATGCCCACATCTTCAAAATTGGGACGAATCAGGAAATGTCCTGGCATTCCAATGCCAACCATTGGAAAATCGATGCGCTGGGCAATTTCCAAGTATACCAGCGAAAGTGTAATGGGAATCCCCGTTCGCCGTTCAATTACTTCATTTAAATAGCTGTTGCGCGGATCGTAGTAATCAACTGTATTGCCGACAAAACCCAAATCCTCGTAGAGGTACTTATTGATACTCTGAACGATCCGCAGGGGATAGCGTTCTGGCGGCAGAAGTTCTTCTACTTCAGCTGCCATTGTATCCAGAGCGTTGAGGTATTGATTGGGATCTAATTCTGGATATTCTTCCTGTGCTATATGTAGAGCAGCCTTTGCCAGATTGATTTGTTTGTCTGGCTGATGAATTTCCTGATAAAAATATTGCCGCGCCAGGGGAAAGTCCATAATTAGCCATCGGTCTTTGGTCGTCGCTCTTGTATATTAGCGAAACCCAAGCACTTCCGCGATCGCATTTCCGATATCAATAAAAATGTTACCCTGCATCTGACGAACTAACTCGAAAGGGCTAGCCGGATTCCCGAAAATCGGTCTAATTATCCATCCCAATTGACTGCCGACAAATCCATACAGTATTAACCAGAATTGTAAAATCTTTTTGCGGGCTCCTTGTCCTTCCGCATCTTCTTCAGATATTAATTGCATTCCTTGGTACAGGGAGTTAACGCCAATCACTCCTGTCAGGATAAAAATCGCCACATTTAGCAATTTAAAAAATTGGTAATTATCGGTAGTGATTAGAAAAAACAGAGTAACTGGTGCAAAACCGAGTAACAGCGCACTGATTACAGATGCGGCGGTGAGAACGAGCAGAAAATGTTGTGTGAGGCTGCGACGGGAACCAAAGAAAATATTAAAAATGAATAATGTTGGCAAACAAATCAAAAGCGTGAGTAAGTAAAGACATGGTAATTTAATTGCAGCGGATAAGGATTGAGGTACGCTGTGGTATAAGCCGATAATTGCCCCGTAAATCCCGAAAAATAATGAGCTGCAAACGAGCAAGGCAATGATTTTATGTTGAAGTCTGACGCCTTGGCGGATTTCTTCCATAAAATTTTGCCGATCGCGCAGCAAACCAATCAATACATTAAAGTAGTTTTTTCCGTCAATTTTCTTTTCTAGCATCTTCTTATCCTTGCCATAATTTATTGTTAATCTACAAAATCTCTAGCGTGTGTATGATGGTTCTCACCCATTAATTAACGAAACCCCAAAATGTATGCCAGAGATTGAATCACGCTAACGTAAAAATTGCCTTCCCTTTCTCGGAACAGAGAAAAAGGCGAATTAGGCATTCCGAAGAAAGGTCTGAGCGTCCATCCCAACTGGCAACCTACAAAAGCATAAAGAAACAACCAAAATTTTAAGATTTTTTGCCGTGTCTTGCTACCTTCATTTTCTTGTTCCAACACAAAGCTCGCTGCTCGATGCAGAGAAGAAACTCCGATGAATCCAGTTATAGAAAATATCACGACATTCAACAAGATTAAAAATTGGTAGTTATTGGTGCTGATTAAGAAAAACAGCGCGATAGGAGCGAAACTGAATAAAAGAGCGCTAGTTACTGCTACCGCTGTCAGAACTAAGGCAAAATACTGAGCAAAAGTGCGCTTGGAACCGAAAATAATATTGGAGAAGTACAATGCTGGCAGGCAAATTAGCAGAGTTATTAAGTAAAGTGCTGGGAGTTTTACAGCAGAAGAAATTGCTTGCATCCAGCTATGGTAAATACCGATAATTCCGCCATAGATAGCAAGAAATATCGAACTGCAAACCAGCAGAGATAATATTTTACTTGGCAGCCTCACACCTTGACGGATTTCTTCTAGAAATTCTTGGCGATCGCGCAATAAATTCGTCAACACGGCAAAGTATTTAATTTTTGGAGATTGCCCTTCAATCATCTTATCCTCACAAGCGTTTTATAGGTCTTTTGAGATACTGCTAGTCGGAGTAATCGCCACCAGATCCGTATTTCCAGGCATCAATCCATCTATGGTAATAGTATTGTGGGATTGGGGGTAAATTTTTTACCCCAGGTTCGATGGCTTTTCCTAATTGATATAAAGCAGAATAAGCTCCCAAATTCAAGTAATGAACTAACCAATCTAAAAGGGCGATTAATCCCACTTGCGGAATTATCTTGACAACTAATGCCGGATGTGAAATTTGCGTTCGCCAAAGAGTTTTCGACAAAGCAGGAAACTGCACGACATCCTGGAGAAAAGGTTTGAGGACGGCATCTCCTAGCTGTTCCATTTCCAGAAATACAGCGGCAAGAAGTTGATTAATTCGATCGGGGTCTACTTGGCGATCGATCGCGACACTCATGGCTCGTTGAAATAACCAAGTTACTGCTAAGTTTGGCTGATAAGGTTGCAAAAGCGCCAGAGCATTCTTATTCAATTGGTCACTTCGTAACGCTTCATCAATTCCACTCGACAGACGCTTGAGGTGACGCACCATCGCGCCAAATCCGCCGAAACTTAGAGGAGATTGAGCGCCACTGGAGTCACCCACTGGTAAAATGCGGTGCCAAGGCATTTTCAGAGGACTTTGGCGATAGCTGGGAAAAAAACCAAATAGAGCCCTTTGAAATTCCAGCTGTTCCAGTCGGACATTTTGGTATTGAGGTAACAGGCGCAGGTAGTCTTCAAAAAGATCTGCCAAACTCGATCGTTTCTGGTCAGCATCCATATAGGAAAATAAATAAGTTGTCCTCCCGTCTCTGGCTGGGAATGCTTCCCAAAAATACTGGCATTGATTTTGTATGGGTGTAAATGAAACCAACAAATCGCCCGTGTCGTTTTCCGGAAATCCTTGAGCGCAAGTTCCCACTACCAAACAGACGCCATCGGGTTTTTTGCCTTGTCGTGCTTGTTGGACAATGGGTGAAAAATGCCCCATCGCGTCAATTAATAACCGTGTCCTCAGAGATGTGGGATTCTTTGACTCAAATCCCAAATCCAAAATGGGCGACCCTATATTGACAGTGACGCCATCTGGATGAACGACTGCGCCTTGGAAAGGTGTGTTTTCCAACAATTGACCGCCGAATTGGAGGAATTTTGATTTGAGGGTATCCAGTAAGAAAACTGGGTCAACGCCAATATTGAGTAAGTCTTTTACCCAATGTTCCTTACCGCCGAGAAAGCTGATGCGGGCTGGGTTATACTCGGTAGCGATCGCTTGTTGCAGTTCCGACTCAGAAAGCAGATTCAATTCTAAAAACGCTGCTAACTCTTGGCGGGAGATATTCCACTCTTGATCTCTGCCCCGCAAAATGCCACGCTCTATTAAAGCTACTCGCCAACCCATGCGGGCGATCGCAGTACCGATTAAAATGCCTAAAGTACCGCCGCAGATGATAACATCCCAGTCTACTTCTGGCAAAAGTTGCTGACTTTCTTTTACCACCCTGGGTATGGGTATGGAGTTTTGTTTGAGTGATTGCCATAGGCTGTCGGCTTTACGCAGTCCTCCCAGGACATCGCCTGGTAGCTGGGAAAGAATTCGATCGGTTAGAGTCAGAGTCATGGATGTGAATCTGTGCAGATGCGTGCAGATAATGACATAGTAGTCGATCGGGAAGGCTAAATTAAGGAATAGTAGTAGCAATACTTCTACAAAATGGCCACGAAACCGGATGTTTCACCCAAATTCTTGTATCAACGCAATTACGTTACGACTTACGTAAAGAAACTTGGTTGCGACGCCTGTCGTGCGTAAGCCCTGCACGTAAAAAAAACTCTGTTTCTGGATAAGTATTGAAGTAGGATTGCCAAACACAATCGCACAAAAGTAAAAGCTGGAGAGTATTTAAAATGACAAATCCTGTATTCATAGCACCTCTATTTCCGTTGATGTATCGGGCAGTCGGTCAGGTACACGGACGTTTTATTCCCACTTTAAAAAAAGTGACCAAAGGTGTTTTGTTGACGGACGATGGACTGTCGATTCCAGCTAGATTGGTAGGTAGGGCTGGATTATTCGGAAAAATATCTCCAGATACGATCCGAGGCGACTTAGTTTGGTCAGCTTATCCCCACACTGAAGTTGCTCTTTGGTTCGATAAAAGTAAAGCTTTTTTACCGAATGATGAAGCGTTAGAAGCTGTAAAAAATCAACCTCTACCTGCACTTTGGCTAGAACTGCGGGATATTAGACAGCCGAAAAAAGACCAGTCGATCGAAGAAATTAGGCAAGGTAATAATTATTTTTCCATTCGCGGTCAAATCATTAAGCAAGACGAAAAGGAAGGTAAGTTAATCGTTCGCATTTGCCGCAACAAAATACCGAAAGGAAAAGAGAAAGATATCCAAAATCAACCATTTAATTTAATGATTGATGGTTTTTTGCCTGGAAATGTGGAGGGTCAGTTTTGGGATTTTGATGTGAGCCGAGAGGGGGAAATACTGATTATAGAAAACGGTACTTTTGTAGCAGATCTTTCCGAACCCAAAGCAGAAGTACCACCGTCATCTGCCGATCCAAAACAGAAGGAGGAAGAAAAGAACAAGCAAACAGATGCAAGCGGAACAAAAACTCAGCCAAAAAAAACCGGAAAAATCATCAGACTGGTGAAATAGGTATAAGAGTGCGATCGGATGGTTCTCAGGACAGGCTGGTGTGTGTCTGTCCTTTTTTATTGACTAATTAGAGGTAAGCGAATATAAAAAGTTGTACCTTCACCGCAATTTGAGTGAAAGGAAATTTCGCCGCTGTGTGCTTCGATAATTGATTTAGCGATCGCTGTTCCTAATCCCGTACCTCCACGTTTTCCATAAGTAACAAAAGGATCGAACAAATGTTCCCGAATTTCTTCCGGAATACCTGGACCATTATCGGAAATGATAATTTCTGCTACTTTCTCTTTTGTCAAAGCCGATACCTGAATTTGCCCACCGCAACCTTTGAAAGCCTCGACTGCATTACCTACTAAATTTTGCAAAACCCGCATCAGCTTATTTTCATCAGCGTTTATCATTACATCGGCTGTGTTAAGCTTAAATTCTACTTTGGCATCTTTAAAATAAATGCGATTTAACTTTTCAAAATTTTGCAGTAAAAAAGCCAGATTGACAGGTTGAGTATTCAACACAGCATGACCGCTGGCAAATTCTAACGCTTCTTCTGCCATACCCAACATTCGCCTGACTTGGGCTTGAATAATATCGCACCATTCAGTCGTTTCTTCGTCCGGATGAAATTCTTTTAACATCACACTAGCCAAATAAATGCTGGTGACAGGACTTCTGAAGTCGTGAATTATGGTATTGACCATTTCTCCCACTAAAGCCATTTTTTCTTTGTGAACCATTTGATTGACATATTGGGCTGTGGTGGAGCGTAAATGTCGTACTATATAACCTAGTAATTTAAGGACTACACTGCCTTTTGTATTATTCAAAATTTCCATTAGCCCATCACGGGGAATCCTTGCCAAAGTTGCCCCACCACAAACAATAGCTTGGGCACTACGGGGTTGACCATCCAAAACGCCGAATTCGCCAAAAAAGTCATTTTGTTTAGCTAAGGCAACAGTTTGATATTTATTGTTACCATTATGTTTTCTAAATTCAACTTCGCCTGCTAAAACTAAATATACGAAATCAGGAATTTCACCCTCTTGAAAAATTATTTCTTGATCGGCAAAATTCTCTACAACAGCTAGCCTGCATACTTGGGCTGCTTGCGCGGGTTCAAAATAAGAAATGAACTGATGTGCTTCTAGATCCATGATATATTACCTACTTTATTAAGATAGGTCGTTGCTTGATTCTACCTTACGGCAGATGCAGTATGGGGTGAGTTCTATATTTCGTTATTATTAACGCGCAAACAGGCGATCGCAACAGTAGTTCCGACAGTCTGGGACTGTGCAAGCAATTAAGTATTTATACTTACAAAGTGTAGGATTGTGCTTTGCTGGGAGCCATAAATAAACGGTAATTTAGAGTCTCATCGCCAGCAGTGCTATCCTTATTATTTCTAGAAGCGGTGAGAGCAGGAGAACAGGGTAAAGGTTTTGCTGTTGTGGCTACCGAAATTCGCAGACTTGCAGATCGAAGTAAAAGATCGGCTGAAAAGATCGCTACTTTAATAGCCGATCTACAGAATACCACCAGGGCGTCTGTTTTAATAACAGATGCTAATATGGCAGGTATTGAAGGAATTGTATCTGCCGTCAATAATATCTCTGTAAATATTCAGCAAATTTCGCTAAATGTTAGGCAACAAGCGCTCGCGATCGATCGAGTAGTTAATGCTATGAACGATTTTAATGAGTCGGCGCAAGAAACTGCCGCAGGCATTAATCAAACGAAAGTTAGCGTATTGCAACTGAACGAAACTGCCAAAAATTTGAAATCAGTTATCAGTTAACCAAACATTTTTTTACAACGATCGAGTTGTTACGAGTTAAACTGAGATGGGATAGATTTTGTGAATACTATGAAAAGGCGATCGTTACTTTATTTTGGCATAGGTTTGGCAATCTTTAGCGCTAGTTCGTTAATATCAGTTGCAGCTCAGTCAGTCAGGGGTGTAACTCGGCGCGTACAGTTCCCACGTGGAACTTCATCTACTACGATTAACGGTTCTGTCATCTTGGGTAATAAAGATACCTACATTTTTCGTGCGCGTCAAGGTCAAACAATTATTGCCGATGTGACTTGGCGGGGAACACGAGTTGATAATGTTGAAGATCAAGGGCTTTCTGGCTTTACTTTCATACTACCTAATGGAGAATCATACGAAGACCCACAAAATGATACTTTCATTGCCACGGTAACGGGAGATTATCAGGTTGTAATTAGACAGCCTTATCTAATGAGCAGTCCGCGATATACATTTAAATTGACGATTCGTTAAGAGTTGAACAAGTATTAAACTTCTGTTTTTCTCCCAGATGCAGAAAGCCTGTTTTTTGAATAAAATAGGTTTCTTTTGTTGCTTAAGGTGATGACGAAATCAGACTAGATTCGAGGTAAGAATAATCCGTGTATCCTTTTTCGATTTCGTTTTCACCTTCAGGACAAAATGTTTTTGGATTGGGTGTGTTTAAGGGTGCGTTTATTGCGAAACGTTCAGGTAAATCGGGATTGGCGATAAACAATCGGGCAAAAGAAACTAAATCTGCGTCGCCAGCAGCTAAAACAGCGTTTGCTTTTGCTTTGTCGTAAAGACAGTTAGTAACGATCGCACTTTTATAAATCGGTCTAAAAGTTGGCGCGACTGGATTAATAACATTACCATTCGCTATATCAACTTCTTTGGGTTCTGGCAAATGAAGATAAGCTAAGTTAAAAGAATTTAGGGCGTCTATTGCATAGCTAAAAGTAGCTCTGCGATCGGCATCAAAAATACCGTAAACTGTGTTGCTGGGTGCGAGTTTGATGCCAACGCGATCGCTTCCCCAAACGCCTGTCACTGCTTCCACAACTTCTAACAAAAATCGGGTGCGATTTGGCAACGATCCACCATACTTATCTGTGCGGTGATTCGCACCATCTTGGAGGAATTGATCGATTAAAAAGCCGAAACCTCCGTGTATTTCTACACCATCAAATCCAGCTATCATCGCATTTTTCGCCGCGCTGCGGAACTCTTCGATAATTTCCGCAATTTCATCGATTTCTAGGGCGCGAGGCGTTTCTATTGGTAGCTTGCCTAGAGGAGTATCCAACTTCCAATTAGGTGCGATCGCGCTTGGTGCAACAGGTAATTTTCCATTCAATAAAGATGGATGACCGACGCGACCGCTATGCCAAATTTGCAAGAAAATTTTTCCTCCTCTAGCATGAACCGCATCTGTTACTAACTTCCATCCTTCCACCTGTGGTTGCGAATAAATTCCCGGACAATTCATATAGGTATTGCTGAGGGGAGAAATCATTGCCGACTCAGTAATAATCAATCCCGCCGATGCTCTTTGTGCATAATAAGTTGCCATTAGTGAATTCGGGATACTACCAATTGCTCGCATACGAGTCATGGGAGCCATCATTATCCGATTTGGTAAAGTGTAACGGCCAAGCTTTACGGGTGAAAAGAGATTGATGGCTTCTGTCATGGTTGCGTTCCTATTTTTTGAGGTGATTTCGTCGAAAAAAGCTATTTTAGACTATTTTTGCGGTTATAATTGATGATAATCTCGGATCGTTGGCTTTGATAGAAAAATATCATAATCTGGCAATAAAGGAAAGCAGGGTATGAAGAAGCGATCGCAAATTACTTTCACAGTAAGTTTGGCAATCTTGGCTGCTATTTGTCTACCAGTTATCGCACAATCTCAGCGATACCCAACAGATGCAGAAGTGCAAAGACTCATCGCACGTTTCCGCCAACAGAAACAAGTTGTTGCAGACGAGCGCACTCCATCGCAAATTAGAATGAGAGATACTTTTGTGAGAGCTTGGTCGCAAAGCGATTCATCTATAGCACCATTTTTAGGCGAGTGGTTCAGCGTCTTAGAAACATCATACGCACAAACTTTAATTATATATCCATCAAGTTCTAGAGGTCGCGTATGTATTATACACGGTTACTTTCCAGATGGAGACGATCCGAGTTCATTTTTATTTGCGATGGGTTCTGTATCTAACGGACAAATTCGCATTGACAGAGGCGATTTAGGTCGTTCGTTGGTGATTAAGCAAGGCAACGATCTAGCATTACTGGGTATTTATAAAAGCCAGGGAGCAGATATCTGGAAGTTTTCTTATCCAAAACCGCTTAAACAACCTACAAGACCATCGTTACAAAACAAACCTGAAGCTGCTAAGATTATCCAACAATTTAATGTGAATGGTTGTACTGCTTATCCACCTGAAAGCATTTAGATTTTTGGGCGATCGAGCTTATTCCAGATGTTAATAATTAGAGGGGTGATGAGGGTGCTTCGGCTCTTTAAGTTTTGGAGGGCAAAGTATATAATATTATTTATTAATCAAAGTCATCTAACGAATTTATAATTAGAGATACAAATTGTTTTCGAGCATAAAAAGCTCTGCTTGTACTACCATAACCAGCACCTTTAGTGCGTGGTTGAACCAACACACCCATTTTACCTGTTAAGTAGTCATTTAAAATAAAAATCATCTTTTTTAATGTTACCACTTAATGCTTTTCATATTTCCTTGTTAATTGTGTAAAATTTGAATTTTCTTAAATGAAATAATCGGTGATATGGGCCCGGTATGATTCAATAATCTGCATGGGAGGAGAAATATTTATTATGCGGTGCCCCTACAAATCATCACATCCTCAATAATAAACAAATCAAATTTGTTCGGGATCGATACCCATTTTTCGCAATCGCGCTTCTAAAGCTTGCACCCGTGCTTCTGCTTCTTCTCTTGCTCTCGCCAGTTCAACATAAGTGGCAAATGTCTGTCCATCTGGATGATAAATTTGGAGTTCTTCACCACTCATATCGAAGCGAATTCCCAATCTCGGACTCACCCAATTATTTATCGGATCTATAACTTCTAAAATCCCGCTGGTAGCAGGACGTAACCAACCGCTCAAATCTACTTTGTCTGGATCGTAAAGATAATATTCCTCTACACCATAGCGATCGTAAAATGCTAGCTTCTTTGCCATTTCCGTAAGAGTATTACCAGGGGAAAGCACTTCAAATACTACTTGCGGAGGAATATTATCTTCTCGCCACTGTAGATATGAACCTCGATCGCCTTTAGCTCTACCAAATACTACCATTGCATCAGGGGCAGAGCGAATTTTATTATCTCCCTCGACGGGATACCAGAGCAAATCTCCCGCGACAAAAACATTCGGGTCATTCCGAAACAAAGCATCGAGTCCGCCTTGAATCGTCACTATCCAGCGGAACTGTCTTGTATTGTCTGACATTGGGTTTCCGTCGTTTTCGGGGTAGATGATTTCTTGCTTGGTAGGAGTTTTTACCATTGGTTTACCTCTGCTGAGGTGTTTCTTTTATTTTGCATCAAAGAATAGGGCGGGCAAGATGCCCACCCCACAAGATTTTGATTCTCTTGTGGGACAGGCAAGATGCCCACCCCACAAGATTTTGATTCTCTTGTGGAACAGGCAAGATGCCCACCCCACAAGATTTTGATTTTCTTGTGGAACAGGCAAGATGCCCACCCCACAAGATTTTGATTCTCTTGTGGGACAGGCAAGATGCCCACCCCACAAGATTTTGATTTTCTTGTGGAACAGGCAAGATGCCCACCCCACAAGATTTTGATTCTCTTGTGGGACAGGCGTCTCGCCTGTCATATCTTCCCCAAAGCTAACACGGCATTTTGACCGCCAAAACCAAAACTCAAACAAAGCACATTCCGAATCTCACACCGACGCGCTTCTCTGACAAAATTTAAATCAAATTCCGATTCTTTTAAACCAATACAAGGCGGTAAAATTTGATGATGCAACGCCATTAAACAGAAAGCCGTTCCCAACGCCCCCGATGCTCCTAGTGTATGACCCGTTGCTCCTTTGGTAGAACTAATCGGTACATTTTGGGGAAATAAATACCGAATTACCTGCGCTTCATTTCGGTCATTTAGTTGTGTCGCCGTACCGTGCGCGTGTATATAATCGATGTCGTTTGGGGAAAGATTGCTGCGTTCCAAACATTGTTTGATGGCTGCGATCGCACTCCACCCTCCCTCTTCCGGAGCATTAGCATAATGTGCGTCGTTTGTCAAGCCAAAACCCAAAACTTGACCGTAAATCTTCGCCCCTCGATGCTTAGCTGACTCAAGCGATTCCAGCACCAAAACTGCCGCACCCTCTCCCAACACCAAACCTTCCCGATCTCGATCGAACGGATAAGCACCAGTTTTCGCCAAAGCACCCATCTGCTTAAATCCAGCCAGAGTTAGCCGCGTAATCGGTGCTTCCACCGCACCGGCAATTACCATATCGCATTGCCTTGTTTGGATTAACTCAAAACCTTGCGCGATCGACCAAATCCCCGTTGCACAAGCCGCCATCGGCGCAAGCACTGGCCCAATTGTACCGATTTGATGAGCAGCTGCGATCGCGCCCATATGCGGCAGAGTTTCCAACCAATCTTCTAAAAGCTTCCCCCCCTCTCCGTCAACGGGGAGGGGGTAGGGGGGTGGGGTCAACGCCAACTTTTCCCAAACAGCTTGCTGACTGCGACTAGATCCGATCGCCACTCCACAATTAGATAAAGGAGGTAGAAGACTTGCATCTTTTAACGCCAAAGCAACAACCAGCCGAGTTAATGTTAATAACTCGGCTGGCTTATTTCCAATCAGCGCCAAAGGACGCGCCTCTAATTCAGGAAAAGGTTGATGTAGCCGAATACCAGACTGACCGGAAATCAAATTTTGCCAGCTAGTTTCCAGCGTACCCAAACAACCGATCGAACCAATGCCGGTAACAACAACTTCCACTTTTATCTTGGTCATCGGTCATCGGTCATCGGTCATCGGTCACGTTCCCCTATCCTGTTCTTTTTTTGACTTTTGACTTTTGACTTTTGACTATTTCTTCAGATTTTCCGCTCCTTCAGTTACTTTAGCGGATTCAATGCGATCGCCCTGTTGAATTTTGTCAACTACATCCATGCCTTGAGTCACGTACCCAAACACAGCATAGCTGCCATCCAAGAAAGGCAAATCTGTCAAAGCGAAGTAAAACTGAGAAGAAGCGCTATCTGGAAACTGCGATCGAGCCATTGCCACAGCACCGCGTTTGTGGTTCAAAACAGGCGGCTGATTTATCGTTTTGCTATAAACCGGAGTATCTGCGCCTTTGGGCTTAATTTCCAACGGAATGTTGCGCGGTCTTCCTGGCGGATCTTCAAAACCGCCTGTTCCCAACTGACCTCGGAAATTCGGGTCTTTACCTTGGGGGTCGCCACCTTGAACTACAAAAGGTTGCGGTTCCCGTACTACGCGGTGAAACGGCAAACCATCGTAGACACCTCGCTGGACGAGATCCACGAAATTACCGGCAGTGATGGGGGCGTTGCTTCCATCCACTTCGATCGTAATGGGCGATCCGTTCACCACCATAACGACAGTGGCCTTTCCTTCCAGTTTAGGTAAATCAGTCATTTCGGGATTGTTCGCTTGAATAACAGGTGCAGAAGTTTCTGTTGCTGATGGACTTTGGGATGCTTGAGTAGCATCTTGTGCTTGCGTGCATCCTCCCAAAAGCAATGCACCCATCAGTATAATTGAAGCGAACCAGTGTCCGAGTTTGATTTGCATTTGATGAATACGGCCTGTACTGACAAATTCCACCCAGCCGATCATAAACCTTCTAGGGGTACACCCAGGAAACGAGCTAGCTGAGCGCCTTGATTTTCCAGTTCGGATAAAGACATCGGTTGACCGACTCGCGTTAGGGGGACATCGCGGCGACTCTTGACCCGCAGGTACAAAGCGCGGCGAGGATTCAAACCGTCCTTGATGTCAACGCGGATAGATTGTACGTCATCGGTGCGACAGCTAAATTCGATGCGGCGATTTTTGCCAGGAAAGCCCCACCGGAAAATTTTCACGAAGCCGGTTTCTTGATTAAATTCGTTGTAACCGCCGCCGACATCCAAAGCGATCGTCAACCAAAGGTAAAGTGCCAAAAGCGAACCCGCTGTCCCATAAAAGGTCATTGCCAACCCTTGCGGGAAAAAGATCAGATCGGTGGGATCTCCCAACGGCAATAGGTTTGTGTGCAGATAACTGGAAAGACCGGCTAACAAAAAGCCGACGCCGCCAATTGTGGTGACGCTGGCCCACCAGTAATTGCTAAAACGGCGAGACCCCAAAACGTCTTGGCGGAGTATGCGATCGCTTGTGTTGATTGTTTGTGCTGTCATAGTAGTAAAATTCTCAGTTACTTGCCATTAACTTAAAGATTGGTAATGGGGGATCGGTAATTGTAAATTGGCGATCGGCAAGCAGCAAGAAAGACAAAAATCGCTTCTGTGCGCTTAAGTATTTCTACTCCTCTCTACGATATCCTATGCCTTTCGCTCTATCCCAACTACTTTAATCTAGGGACTTTACTAATTTTGACTACAAATTAATATATAGTTATGTTAACTTACTTAGAAACCTCCCAGATAACAAAGCAAGAGGGTTAGAAATGACTGTTGCAGTCGGACGCGCCTCAGCACAAAGAGGATGGTTTGACGTCCTCGACGACTGGTTAAAGCGCGATCGCTTCGTATTCGTTGGCTGGTCTGGTATCCTGCTGTTCCCCTGCGCCTACCTGGCCTTGGGCGGCTGGCTGACAGGCACCACCTTCGTCACATCCTGGTACACCCACGGACTGGCATCATCATACCTGGAAGGATGCAACTTCCTGACTGCCGCCGTATCTAGCCCAGCAGACAGCATGGGACACTCCCTGCTGTTCCTGTGGGGCCCAGAAGCGCAGTGGAACTTCACGCGCTGGTGCCAAATCGGCGGACTGTGGCCGTTTGTAGCCCTGCACGGAGCCTTCGGATTGATCGGCTTCATGCTGCGGCAATTTGAGATCGCTCGCTTGGTA
>NZ_JBHFNU010000017.1:0-77104 GCF_041929145.1 Aerosakkonema sp. BLCC-F183
ACTGTTGTCGTTCCCATCACAGAAGACAATTTAGTAGAAGGCAACGAAAACCTTACCCTTACCTTAGCTAATCCCAGTGCAAATACAGCAATAGGCACACAAAATACTGCCACATTAGAAATTATCGATAACGACAGCAGCGTTGAATTCGATCGAGCAAACTATCAAGTTAACGAAGATGGCACAGTAGTTGGTGTCGCCATAACTTTAAACCGAACCGGAGTTACCACAGGTACATCCAGCGTAGACGTACAACTAAGTAACGGGACAGCAACAGGTGGTGGTACAGACTTCGATAGCGCCACTAAAACTATCACGTTTGCTGCTAATGAAACAACTAAAAATGTCGTCGTTTCCATCACAGAAGATAGTTTATTTGAAGGAAATGAAAACCTTACATTAACCTTAGCGAATCCCACGGCTAACACCAGCATCGGCACTCAAAATACTGCCATTCTAGAAATACTTGATAATGATAGTCCACCTACGGTTGCTTTCTCGCAAGCAAATTATCAAGTCAATGAAAATGGTACAGTTGTAGGAGTGGCGATCGCAATTAACCGTACTGGCGACACCAGCAGTACATCGAGCGTTCAAGTACAACTAACAAATGGTACAGCTACAGGTGGTGCAGATTTTAACAATGCCACTCAAACTATTACCTTTGCTGCCAACGAAACGAGCAAAATTGTCACCGTTCCTATCACTGACGATAGTTTATTTGAAGGAAACGAAAATCTTACACTCACGTTAGTTAATCCGAGTGTTAATACAACGATTGGCAGTCAAAGTACGGCAAATATCACAATTGTTGATAACGACATTCCACCTACGGTTGCTTTCTCGCAAGCAAATTATCAAGTTAATGAAAATGGTACAGTTGTAGGAGTGGCGATCGCAATTAACCGTACTGGCGACACCAGCAGTACATCGAGCGTTCAAGTACAACTAACAAATGGTACAGCTACAGGTGGTGCAGATTTTAATAATGCCACTCAAACTATTAGTTTTGCTGCCAACGAAACCACTAAAACAGTCACCGTTCCTATCACTGATGATAGTTTATTTGAAGGGAAAGAAACCCTCAATATAGAATTAGTTAATCCCAGTGCAGGTACAAACATTGGTACTCAGAAAACAGCGACTCTAGAAATTATCGAGAACGACAGTCAACCACCCGATAATGGTAATTTACCTACTATTTCGATCGGCGACATCACGATCGCAGAAGGTAACAGCGGCACTACCCCAGCTAATTTTACTCTAACTTTGAGTGCGCCATCTAATCAAAGCGTTGTCGTTCAATACGCTACTGCTGACGGTACGGCGACAACGGCGGATAATGATTACAATGCTGTTGCTTCTGAAAGCATTACATTCAATCCAGGTGAAACTAACAAAATCATCAGCGTTGCTGTCAAAGGCGACATTAAAGTAGAAGGGAACGAAAACTTCTTTGTTAACTTAATTGGTGTTGCCAACGCGAATATTGCAGATCGGCAAGGCGTGGGAACTATCATCAACGATGATACCGAGGAAGATTGCTTTTGCGAACAACTTGTCCATCCTAATTTGGATACTTTCTTCGATGAGGGAGGAGAAGGTTATTTATTAGCACAACCCAATCAAACTAGCAATACCATTTCGGGTACAGAAAGCGACGATAATCCGATCGGTACTGATATTAATGATGAGATTTATGGCTTGGGTGGCGATGATTTTCTGGTGGGGAAAGCAGGCAGTGACAATTTTTACGGCCACAACGGTAAGGATACTATTTTTGGAGGAAGCGATCGCGACTGGATTTCTGGTCATGAAGGCGATGATGTACTCAACGGCAATCAGGACGGCGATATCATCAATGGCAATGAAGGCAACGATATCGTTAGAGGTGGTAAAGGCGAGGATATTGTACGCGGCGGTCAAGACAATGACCATATGTGGGGCGATAGTGGCAATGATACCCTGATGGGTGACAAAGGTAACGATACTATCTGCGGTGGTGTGAGCAATTTGGAAATAGGCGATGCCAACGGAAGCGACTTATTATTAGGTGGCGAGGGTGATGATTTCCTCAATGGGAATGAAGGAAACGACACCGTTTGCGGTGATGATGGCAACGATACGGTACGCGGTGGCAGAAACGATGATATCGTTTTTGGGGATGCTGGGAACGATCTAATTTTTGGCGATTTCGGTAGTGACAGTCTCTGCGGTGAGGATGGGGACGATACTATCTATGCAGGTAATGGTAGCGATACTCCCGTTGGTGATGTTGCTGAAAAAGATTGTTTGTGCGGCGGAGAAGGCAACGATTTGCTGTTTGGTAATGGAGGTGAGGATAAACTCAACGGCGATGAAGGTGATGACACTCTCTACGGGGGTAAACATAACGACTCTCTCACAGGTGGTGCTGGGAAAGATTGGTTGAGTGGAGATTTAGGTAATGATATGCTCAGGGGTGGCAGTGAAAGCGATCGCTTCTTCTTCTCACCCGGTTATGGCACTGACACGATTCTCGATTTTGAAGATAATATCGACTTGCTGGAATTAGGCGGTAATCTCAGTTATTCTGAACTGACAATTAAGGAAGGCAGTGGAGAAACTTTCATCAGCATTACCAAAACTGGAGAAATTTTAGTTACCCTCAAAGGTATCTCTGCCAATCTGATCGATCGGCAAGATTTTGTTGCCTTTTGAAGATATCTGTAAGCTCAGATACCCTAGAATTTAATAAAATCAGATTCTTGCTCAATCTGTAATATTTTTACCGAGAAAGTTGATAACGCAAACAGTTAGAAAGATGCAGGAGAAGAAGGAATAGTAACTGTGAAGGTTGTACCTATTCCTTCTTCACTTTCTACTGCGATGCTGCCGCCGTGTAATTCTAAGCATTTTTTGACAACGGTAAGTCCCAGTCCCGAACCTGGAATAGTGCCAACATTTTTGCCGCGATGGAATGCTTCAAACAAATATTTTCGATCTTTGGGTGGGATGCCAATGCCGCGATCGCTAATTCGGAAAGTAGCCATTCCCGCTACGCTTCCCTCTGCCGGTTCGCAAACTATGGTAAAATCAATATTACCTCCCTGCGGCGAATACTTAATCGCATTGGCGAGCAAATTTTCGAGAATTTTTTGCAGCAGTTTGTCGTCCATATAAGCAATTTTACATTTACCTTCACTGCGAAAATTAATTCTGTAGTTGCTGGCGGCGGCAATCTCTGCTTTTTTGACTAGAGCGCGGCAAATATTTTTGAGATCGATTAGTTTGGGATCGAACTCTAGCTTTCCGGTGTCGGCTCTATTGATTGTCAAAATATCATCTAATAATTGCGTCATGGTTTTCGCAGAGGCTTGAATGCGCTGGATATTCCTGAGCCTTTTCTCTTTTGTTAATTCTTCGTTGGCATTTTCCAGTAATTGAGCCGAAGCTAAAATAGCGCTGAGGGGACTGCGAAAATCGTGAGATGCCATAGTAAAAAAGCGGTTCTGTAATTGGCTGATTTCTTTATCTCTTTCCAGATCCAGACTGATCTCTTCTGCCTGCTTGCGATCGGTTATATCTATCGCTGTACCGAGTATTTGTTCTGGCGTACCGTCGGCATTTCTGGTAAAGATGATATCCCAGGAGTGAAACCAGCGCCATTCTCCGTAGATATTTTTGATGAAAAATTCGTGTTCGAGTACTTCACCATCCTTAACTGTGGCAAATCGGTTTTTGATTTCGGCAAGTTTCGGCAAGCAGTCTGGGTGAAAAATTTCTGTAAAAAATGTCGATCCCATTGCTTGAATTTGTGATGGCGTGTAACCAAAACAGGGATAAGCTTGGCGATTTATGTAGATATTACGTTTTTGCTTGAGATCGAAGATATAAATTAAGTTGGGAGTTGTGTTCGCAATTTGCTGAATTAAACGCTTTCTTTTCCGCAGCGCCAACTCTGCTTGCTTGCGATCGCTGATGTCCCGCAGCAACCAACCCAAGGCGACTGGTTTGCCTTCGCGATCGCGCATCAGAGTCACCCTAGCACTGGCGTTAATTGGTTCGCGATCGCACGGCACAAGCAGCACGTCCCATTCTTGCACGGAATTGCTCAGGCGCATCCGCCTCGTCAGTTTGGCGTGAAACAACCGACGCTGTTGTTCGGCGACAAAAATTACCAAGGGTTTACCCGCCAAAAATTCCTGGGACACGTTGAGTAGAGTTGCAGCGGCGCGGTTGGCTTCCTGAATTACCCCTTGCGAGTCCGTAACCAGGTAACCATCCGGTGCCAAATCGAACAAATCCTTGTAGTGCTGGCCTTTGGCTTGTGCTGCTTGACAAGCCGCTAGTTCCTCTTTTAAAATGCAGAGTTTTTCTTGGCCAACCTCTAGTGCCAAGGTGTTCTCACATTGCTCGCAGGCTGTTTCGTAAGGCTCGATGTTTTTAGGAATCGCGGACATCTTTACTTCCTTCTCCATTTTACCAAATAGAGTGCTACTTCTATCTTGTAACTTTTGCAACGCCCTTCAAATCCCCCAATCTAAAAGCTAGTTTATATTTTTTTTAAGTAAAGTATATTTTTCATCTTTATGTGGTATGAATGCAGAGCGATCCCGTAAGTAAGGCCGTGTTGTGCAAGCTCTTGTTAAGTTTCGATCGCTTCATTTTCCTTAACTTTCAGGAGTCAGCTGCTAAAAGCTTTGAATTAAGAAGCTTTCCTGCTTTTCCCCCCTCACCCCATCACTTCTAGATCCCTCGTTGTCCCGTGGAAATGCCTAATTAGTTGCCATCTATATTATTAATGTTTGTCAAATCCTGTAATAATTTAATGAAAGGGCAGAATTCTCCTGCTTACCCTGAGAAAGATCGGGGCTAACCATACGGGGATCGGCCTAAAATGACAGACTTTTTATTGGCATCACCCTCAATAAAGAGGGCTGAAGTCGGCTGTTTTTTGTCCAAACATTGTTTAATCTCAAACCAATTTGTTTTAAATCATTCTCCCTAAAGCAGGTATACAGTTTTGTAGTTTTTGCATCCGTTCACCTTTAAATTTGAAAGATATCTCCACTATGAGGATTCTCCTAGTCGAAGATGATTTGTTGGTTGCTGAAGCCCTATCAGAAGCCCTGACCGATCAGCGTTATGTAGTTGATGTCGTCCACGATGGGGAATCTGCTTGGCAACAAATCAAAACCCTTTGCTACGACTTGATTCTGTTAGATGTGATGCTTCCGGAACTGGATGGGCTGACGCTTTGCAAACGATTGCGATCGCACGGTTACAGCCTACCTGTAATCATAATTACAGCCCTCGACACCAGCACGGATAAAGTCAACGGATTGGATGCCGGAGCAGATGATTATATCGTCAAACCGATCGATCTACAAGAACTATTTGCGCGGATTCGCGCCTTACTGCGACGAGGAATTTTTTCTTTACCGCCAGTTTTGGGGTGGGGAAATTTGCGCCTCGATCCAAGTACTTATGAAGTCGCTTATCAAGATCGATGTCTGCATTTAACCCCCAAAGAATACTGTTTGCTGGAACTTTTTCTCCGTAACGGTCGGCGGGTATTGCCCCGCAGTGTGATCATCGAAAGAATTTGGTCGCTGGAATCTCCCCCAGAAGAAAGTACTGTAAAAGTTCACATCAAAAGTTTACGCAACAAACTCAGATCGGTAGGAGCCCCTAATGACTTGATCGAAACGGTTCACGGTGTAGGTTATCGCCTCAAACAACAAGAATCTCAGCTTGTGGGCAGCTATCGTAATTAGTGCGATCGACTAATTGTAGCGCTCTCTAGCATCTCAATAGTGCCGGAGAGCGCATCGATTTGTACTTGCACGCCAATTGGCAAAGTAAACTTATCTTTAATATGACCGATCGCCGCACCGTACCAAGCGGGAATTGCCAATGGTTGTATGTGTTCCCTTAAAACTTGCATCAGTGTGAGCGATTTTTCCCGATCCTTTGGATCGCAATTAGTACATTGTCCAAAAATAAAACCAGCAATTTGGTTGAGAATTCCTGCCAGTTTCAGTTGCGTCAGCATTCGGTCAACTCGGTAAACTTCCTCTTCCACTTCTTCCACAAATAAAATAGTTTGTTTCCAGTCAGGCAGATAAGCAGATCCTACCATTGCTGCCAACACAGATAAATTGCCACCCACCAATTTACCCTTAGCTTTTCCGGGGGTAATTGTTTGCGGACAAATAGGAGTAGTGGTAGTTTCGCCGCTGCTAGCGGGATTTTGCATTACCACATTTTCACCATTAAACAAAATCCGCTTGGCGTAATTTGTTGTAAACTCATTCCAAGTGGATGTTCCCACTGGCCCATGAAAAGTTACCACACCACTTTTGACATAAATTGCTAACAGCAACGAGGTAATATCGCTGTAGCCCATAATAATTTTTGGATTGTTGCGGATGAGTTTGTAATCCAATAATGGTAAAATGCGATTGCAACCCCAACCGCCTCGTCCGGCGATGATTGCCTGCACTGATGAATCGGCAAACATAGCGTTGACATCGGCAGCGCGATCGCTATCTTTACCTGCGAGATAACCGTAGCGATCGAGCAAATGATTGCCCAATTTAATTTTTAATCCCAGCGATTCTAGCGTTTTCTTGGCATCTTCGATATCTTCCGCAGAAGTAACGCCAGCAGGGTTAATTAAACCAACTGTATCGCCTACTTTCAATTGGGGCGGTTTAATAATTTGTGATGGTGAAAAAGATTCAGCTTGCGCGATTTGTGGCAATTGGGTAGCTAATGCTGCCATGCCAAAAGTAGTGAGAAATTGACGGCGATCGTATGTCATTGGTAAGAAACCGGGTTTCTCAAGGTGGATTCAACAAAATTCTAGCTTTTTAAGCGAAAGAAACCCGGTTTATGGGGGGCGATCGAATGTCATGCAGGGGTGATAGTTTCTAACAGAGTTCTGAGGATAAGATAAGATGAAGTAGCACCTGGGTCTTGGTGACCGATGCTGCGATCGCCCAAATAACTCGCTCTTCCTTTCTTTGCCACCAAAGGTATCGTATTTTTCACTCCTTCCTCAGCAGCAGCTACCGCTTTTTGTAACGCTTCTGGGATATTGGCACCATCAGCAACTGCTTGCTTAAAAGCATCTTTAGCTGGTGAAAGTGCATCCAACATTGTTTGATCGCCCAAGTTCGCTTTCCCCCTCTGTACAACACCATCTATAGCAGCTTCAAAAAAAGCGATCGTATCTTCTTTGTTTAATTCCTGCTTTCCCGCAACTGCCGTACTCGCCCTCAAAAATAGAGTACCGTAAAGTGGGCCGCTAGCACCACCGACAGAGGAAATTAGAGTCATGCTAACTGTCTTGAGAATAGTACCGATATCTTTATCGGCGACACCGGGTAATTGAGTAATTACTTTTTGGAAACCGCGATTCATATTGATACCGTGATCCGCATCGCCAATCGCGGCATCGAGTTCGGTTAGGTAATCTTTATTCTGTTCTAAAACTATCGCAACAGACTGCAACCAGTCTAAAATGTGCTGTTTTGTAAGCATATTTTTAACTTTGTGATGAACAGCGATCGCAAAACTTAATTAAGTGTTGGTGAAACTCATCAGTTGCCCGCATATAGCAGGCGTGACCGGCATTTTCCAATACTATCTTATCGGCATTTGGCATCGCTTTCAGCAACTCGTCAGCAATTGCCACGGGAACGATCGTATCATTACTTCCCCAAATTGCCAGCGTCGGCAATTGGATGCCTTGCAATTGCTGAGTAAACATCATAATTCCCACAGGTGCAACAGGCACAAACCCGCTCAACTTTTCTGAATGATTGACAACAAAAGGAAGGCTATAATTTCCACTCATGGATGGAGATATTAAAACTGGTTTATTTAACTTTAATACCTCAATCAATTCCAGCAAAAACTCTCCAGGCGAACCAGATATTCTCTCCGAACTTCCATATCCGGGAACATCCACAGCAACTGCCCTGTATCCTTTCTCAGCTAATAGATTCAGAGTACCGATATCTTTCCATGTTTGGGAACTAAAACTAGCGCCGTGGAGAAACAGCACCGATTTAGTATTCGTTTCTCCCGATTCGAGATAATGAATGTTTGCACCCTGAGTATTGACAAATTTAGAATTGATAGCTGCGGTCATAATATTACATCCCCCAACGGAAAGCAGGTGTTTTGACTGGCGCATCCCAAAGTTTAATAATTTCATCATCCATTTTAAGCAAAGTGATAGAACAACCTTGCATTTCCAACGAAGTGATGTAAGAATTGATCGAATTTCGCACAATCTTCAATCCCTTCTTCTCACAGATTTGTGCCAATTTCCGATAAACAATATACAACTCAGACAGAGGAGTACCGCCCATCCCATTGACAAAAGCGAGAACCGAATCGCCACTTTGGAACGGTGGGTCAGTCAATTCCACCTCTACCCATTCTCCTGTATCCGCATCCCATTCGCGTACCGTGCGCGTATAAGCTGCATCTTCGATAATCGAAATAGCCAACATTTCCGTAATTTCATCCGCCGATTTCAGCGACATTCTTTGCCGTCCCGGTTCTCCATGAATACCGATACCCACTTCCATTTCATCATCACCGAGTTCAAAAGTGGGCGAACCTTTCGCGGGTACAGTGCAGGAAGTCAGCGCCATTCCCATGCTGCGTCCGTTGATATTAACTTGGCGACAAAGATTGGCAAGTTGCTTCAAATTATATCCCGCTTGTGCAGCAGCGCCGCAAATTTTTTCAGCCAACACAGTAGTGCCAACACCCCGCCGACCTTGCGTGTACAAACTATCTTTAACAGCGACATCATCATCAATTAAAATATTGGCAACTTGGATATTTTCTGAATGTGCGAGTTCCGCCGCCATCTCGAAATTCATGATATCGCCGCTATAGTTTTTGACAATATTCAAAACACCAGCACCACCGTTTATCATTTTGGCAGCTTCTAACATTTGGTCGGGCGTAGGTGAGGTGAAAACTTCTCCCGGACAAGCAGCATCCAACATTCCAAAACCGACAAAACCGCCGTGCATCGGTTCGTGTCCGCTACCCCCGCCGGAGATAATGGCAACTTTGTTGTGAATTGGTGCATCAGCGCGGTAGATAAAGTGGGGGTCAAAGTGGACTTTGATGAGGTCGGGATGGGCGAGTGCCATGCCTTCCAGACTTTCGCGTACTACGTCGTTGGGGTTGTTGATGAGTTTTTTCATATTCGAGTAAATTAGTTTTTAACTAAGTATTTAAAGCTCGTCTACTTCTGGCAAGTAGCTATTGGCTTCACTGGTTAAACAATAGCAGCAACGTGCGCGATCTGTTTGTGAAATTTGATTTCGTAAACTTTCTGAAATGTATGTAGACATCAACTAAAAGTGTACTCTAACTCGATAATCTCCTATCAAGAATATTTCTAACTATCACCCTCTATTTGTAATATCTTTCTGCCAATCCATTCGGCAATTCCGGGGACGACTGCGTTGCCAAGGAGTCTCCCTCGGCGACCGTCCATCCGGGAGGAAACCCCATCAATCTTTCCCACTCTGTCCAAGTCAAGTTTCTCGCCACAGAGTATTGGTCGGTCTGAATGACCTCCTTGATGTCCTCCAGTTTGGGCGCGTAGCGTGGGGCAGACGCTTTTTGCCAAGGTATACCCGAAGCCACCGCGACGTTGTACCACAAGCGGAGTGTCTCCGATAGCGCTTTCACGAATACTCGATCGAGTTTGCGTCCGGCTCGATTTTCGCGTCGCAGAATCCCCAGACAATTCGCTGCTGTCAGTAAAGATTCGATAGGCACGTTTCGATCTAAAACTGGCAATAAAGAACACTCTATCTCGGTCGTGAGGTATGCCCGTATGGAGAGCGTTACACGATAGCCATCCCCCCAAATACCCGTGCGTTTCCAGCGTGTCGATAACGACCTCAAGAGCGGTTCCTTGCTCTGCCGAGAGTACCCCCGGCACATTTTCCAAGACCAACCACGCTGGCTGAACTTCTGCAACAAGTTCCATAAATTTGTAGAAAAGTCCGCTTCTTTCTCCTGCAAGTCCTTTTCGTTCTGTGTTGGCATTGCTGAGGTCTTGACAAGGCCATCCTGCACACCATAAGTCAGCGGCAGGGATAGTTGAATAAACGAGGGTTGTGATGTCTCCATGAATGGGTATTTTAGGCCAGTGCCGTTTCAAAATTTTTTGACAAAATTCATCAATTTCACATTGAAATACTACTTGCATTCCTGCTCTTTCAAAGCCAAGATCGAAACCTCCAATTCCAGAAAAAAATGACGCAACTCGCATTATTGTACTTCTTTGCTTAAACAGTTTCATAACAGCTTGTAGGTTTTAGTAACTTTATAGACGAAAATCGTCTACCAAGTCACCACGCCTCAAGATATCATCCTCGATCGTAGTTGAAAAATATAGTTCTCAAATGGGCGAGGCTAACATTAGCGGCCCAAGAATCAGGCAGGCTCGTGAAAGGTTGGGGTGGCAGCAGAGTGAACTAGCTGCTGCGCTGGAAGTAGACTTTAACATCAAGCTGGATCAATCTGACATCTCTGAGATAGAGCGGCAAAAACGCGGTGTCAAAGACTTCGAGTTAGATGCCATTTCTCGGCTGCTGGGAGTAAGTCCTGTCTGGCTTTTGCGCGGAGAGGAGGCTTCCTCCCATGAGTGATATGGAGGTCAACCGTGAGGAATGGCTCACAAATGCCTGCGCGGGGTTTGTTAGCACTAAACCAGCTAATAGAAATTATTACAGATTAATACTAGAAACCCTCTGGCCTCCAGGACATGATATACCAGGCCCAGTAGTTCCCTTATCGCGTATACGTCAAGTAATAGATGATTTTAGAGGCACAGGCGAACCTTACCAAGATGTACCCAGACGGATACGAGAATTGCAAGGGGAAGAAGGCTTTTTAGGAATAGTTAGGTTAGGTAGTGGCAAGAAAACAAGGTATCAGCTAGCCAGTTTAGAAATCGGCCCTCAACGAGAACAAAGAATCAAACTAAGTAACGCTTTTTGGGAAAAAATTATAACTAAATATCAACATCGTTGTGCCGTCTGTGGCAGGCAACCACCAGTGGTAAGTCTAGAACAAGACCACAAGATTCCGCGTCTTAGGGGTGGTGGTAACGAAGAAGACAACTGGCAACCTTTGTGTAGAGAATGCAATAACTTTAAAAGCACTGCCTGCCGAGGATGTGACCTTCAGTGCAATGAGTGCGCCTGGGCATTTCCTGAAATGTTTGCTCCCCTGAAAATTTCTGCATCTAACATTCAAAGGTTGAGGGATATTGCTGTTAAAAAAGGAGTTAGCCCAGATTTATTAGTAAATGAAATAGTAGAGAGATATTTGAAAGGCCAAATCTAGGAAATAAGCTGGCTGCGATCGCACCCATCATACTCCAAAAATAAACAACCTTACTATTCCCATCTACACCAATCTAAATTGCGCCCAATTAGCAACTCTGTCATCTTCGCATGATGGGTATTTTTCATCGCCACAGCCTGCGTATCAAATCCGTGTTTTTGTGCCAGTTGCCGCACCTCTTCAGTATTATCGTAAGTCATTAGGAAATCGCCTGCGATCGCACTTGCCAACCTAAACAGTTCTTCATGGCCAATCTCGGAATAATTATATAAGCGACTGCCAGCCTTTTTACCCGCTGCTGTATACGGCGGATCGATAAAAAATACCGCGTCAGTAAGATAAGCATTTGCCTTTAAAACTTCCATCCCATCGCCTTCAATAAAAGTGATGCGATCGCGCCTTTTCATAATTTCTATAATTCTCTTTTTCAGGGTCTCAGGATACCAGCGCGATTTTAGCCCTTTGCCATTTTCACCACTTTTGAGCATCCCCGCACCCGCTGCTAAAATACCACCCCGATTAACACGGTTTTTCAAAATAGTTTTAAATGCTTTTTCTTGAATTAAAATATTTTTTTCATTTAGCACTGTATTTACCGAGGTCTGCGATAGATTAAAGTTAACAATTTGAGCGGCTAACCATTCGGCATCACCGTTGATAATGGTATGCCAAACAGCCGCCACTTCGTCATCTATTTCCACCATTGTCACATGATTTGCCAAATTTTCAAAAGCAACGGTTAGACTGACGATACCACCACCAGCAAAAGGTTCAATAAACTCAGATGGTTGCTTTTCTAAACTATCTAGCCATTGTCTAATTCGGGGTACTAACCAAGTTTTTCCACCTGGATATCGAAAAGGACTGCGCTGGGGAACTGAAGCAACATTGGTAATGGAATCGAGTTGGCTATTATCAAACAGGTATAGTTGTTCCATTCAAAAATTATCACAGGATATCTAATAAGCTGGGGGCGTCTGGAGGATTATCCAATCTTTCATCTAACTTTGATTGTAAATGACCGATAAAATCCTCGATCGCACCAGTTTCAGGAATTGTAATCATTTCCAGTGCTGGGTAAAATTGAGTATACACAGTACGAGAGCGAGATAAGTGATACGAGTTTGTCTCAGGATTATGCTTGAGGTCGTAAATCAGCCACGCGATATCTGCTTCTGCCTTGTCAACTTCTGGCAAAGTTGGTAGCCTATTGAAAAAGCCTTTATGCAATGCTACAGCCTGCTTTTTATTCCAATTTTTCAATATTCCACCTTTATAAATTAACTGCGGTGCCAGCCGTTTACGCGAAGAAGATAGATAATCAGGACGAGGATAGTTTTTTTGTCCTGCCCAATCCATATTCGAGCGATTACTAGGGTCTTCCATATAATACTCAAATGGCTGACGCACGTTCCCAGAAATGTAGACTGCTTGAATTTCCAATGCTCCAAAATCAATTATGCGACCTCGGTCATTATATGCAACCAAAACCACATCAATATTGCCAGCCGACATTCCATTTTTATCATTGAGTCTAATTTCCGTTAGGGAAGTCCAAGTTGTGTTTTCTGGGAAAAAGAAAAAAGCTGCATCCTCTGCAATCAGCCAATCTTGGCGGAAGCGAATCGGACAGGTAATTGCTATCTCATTCCCTTCAAATACACTGCAAACTCCTAACGGATCGTTGGCTTTATCTTTGGTGCAAGAAGGAACTTTATTATTATAAGGACAAAGGCGATTTCGGCGATAACGTTCTGCTTCTGGCGAAAGGTTGTCTGGCGGGAATCCAAATACCTCTGCCAGAGGTTGCTTTGGCATGAGAATTTATTCTCCTGTAATTGATTGAGTATACTCTAACTCAGTTTTTGGGTATGCGATCGCACTCCCCTTTATTCCACGTCGCTTTCCAAATTCGCTTCAAAACCGTAGGCAATCAAATCATTGAAATCTAACTCAAAAACTTGCTCTATCTTTGTCGTTGAGGAATTCATCTAAAACTTGGTTGCGTTTTTCCAAGCGTTGTTGGAGTTGTTCGCATCGCTTTTGGATAGCTGCTTTTATTTCTCTACCAGTTTTGGGAAATACGATGTTCATGGGTGTTAGTCCTTTGTTTTATCTAAATTGGATGATGGTTAGCTGTAGACTTGAGGATTCACGCAATAAGGCAACTTTTCGCCTTGCAATCCCGCTGCTAAATTGGATGCTGCCATCATTGCCATTTTATCTCGCGTTTGGCGACTGGCGCTGCCAATATGCGGCGTAATAATAATGTTATCTAAAGTTAGTAACGGGCTGTCTAAAGGAATTGGTTCTGGATCTGTTACATCTAAAGCAGCACTAGCTATTTTACCACTTGTCAAGGCTCGATATAAAGCATCGGCATCGACGATCGAGCCGCGTGCAGTGTTAATTAAAATTGCATTTTGTTTCATTATTTGAAACTGGGCATCGCTAAATAGGTGATAGGTATCTTGAGAAAGGGAGGTGTGGATAGTTACAAAGTCTGACTCTGCCAATAAAGTATTAAATTCTCTGTATTCCAAACCTAATGATTCTTCCAAAGAAGCTTCTAAACGCTGTCTGTTATAATACAAAATCCGCATTCCGAAACCAGCCGCCCGACGCGCAACTGCTTGTCCGATGCGTCCGCAACCAACGATTCCCAGGGTTGCGCCGCTGAGATCTGCGCCTAATAATAAGGTGGGTTCCCAAGTTTTCCATTCGCCGGAACGAGTAAATTTATCTGCTTCTAATATGCGCCGCGATGCTGTCATTAATAACGCCCAAGTTAAGTCGGCTGTGGCATCAGTTAGCACGCCGGGAGTGTGTCCGACGGGGATGCGTTTGGCGGTGGCTGCGGCGATGTCAATGTTATCGTAGCCGACTGCCATTTGGCTGATTACTTTGAGGGAAGAAGCTGCTGTTTCAACCAAATTTCGATCGATTTTGTCTGTTAATAGGCAGAGTAATCCATCTTTACCTTTGACTTTTTCTAATAAGATTTCGTAGGTTGGCGGTAAGCGATCGGGCCAAACTTCGATTTCGGCAATTTGGTGCAGCATTTCCATGCCGATATCTGGTATAATGCGGGAGACAAATACTTTTGGTTTTGACATTTTTAAATTTTAGGTTTTTTGATTACTGTTTGCAGATAGTTTGTGGAGGCGATTTCGGCTTGCGATCGCACCACAAATTCGGGTGTTTTTAGTGCATCCCTCAACTGCCGATAAAAGTTTATCGTGTGTTGGAGCGATCGCGCAATCTCATCAGCATCGTGTTTCGCCGGAATAGTCTGACAAAAATCGGGTAACAAATGGGGAAGTTCCTTCTCCAAATTACGCACGCCGCGAGGTTTTAATCCCGCTTGTACTTTCGCTAATGGGGCAAGAACCATCGCACGCATATAAGAAATAACATCGATAACATCAAAAAGTTCGCCTCTGCCTAATTTGCCCGCACAGTAGTGAATCCACACCCAAAATCGGTCTTCAATCCACTGTAAATCCGGTTTTGGATAGTCGCGTGGATTATCTAAAATAGTTTGGGTGAGTAAATTTTCGCGCTCCCACAAAATAAGGGGATTTTCGATGCGATCGCTTTTAAAGCTCTCCCACAAAACAAACTTCAAATCGACGTGGATGAGCGGATTTTCATAAAGACAAATTAGGAGTCGCGGTTCGCCAACGTGTTCGCCAGTAAATGCCGCCAGTAGGGAACCAATATTCCTAGCAATTTCCTGTCTCTCTTGGAGAACTTGTTCGTAGTGAATATCATCTACGACAAGCACCAAATCGATATCCGAATATTCATCCATTTCCCCAGTCAAATAGGAACCACCGATAGCGACTCCCAACAAGCGTTTATCTTGCTTCAAATTCGCAATAATATGTTCTAAAAACGAATGATGTGCTTCAGGAATGGACATATTATTTTTTCGTATTTTTGAAAAAATTTTATGATGTATCTGTGCCAAGTGTACCTATATTCAACGAAACTACCTTACCAAGTTCATAAAAATTATTGACAAATAGCGCAACGGCACAAACGTGAGAACTACAAGCACCAAACCTGCCACTAAACTTAGCAAATATAAAGCTAATAAGGACAACCTTGTTGTCAGGCTAGCATAAGATTCCTGGTGACGTTGGCTAATATCTTTAGCAAGTCTATATTTTTGGGCAAAATTCAGCGAACCGTACCCAGATTTTTTGATAGTGTGGAAAATGGAAGCCAGCAAATTTTCGGCATCCTCATTTTGGTGGAGACGCATCTGCTGTAGTTTCTGCAAAACTTTGGCGCTACGAAAGCTGGAAGGTATAGTAATAGCAACTAAAAATCCCACCGGTAGCAAAGGTGCTTCTCCCAGTCCAAAACCTGCAAATATAAAAATGCTCACCGTAATAATTTTGAAGAGAACATCTGTATAAGGATGGCGAGAAAACAGGAGTATATTAAGGATACGCCCTCCATCCAGAGGCATGATGGGTAATAAATTTAAGTAGTTGATAACTACTAGCAAACTGATTGCCATAAACAAAACTTTAGAGTCATGGATATTACCATTAGCCTGCATGGTAATGCCAATACCAGCGCCCAGAAGTAACCCTGGAAGTGGCCCCGCAAGCAAAACTATAACTTTTTCGCTGAGTGTGGCATTGTCTTTGCGTCCGGTCGCCGCCGCCCCAAAAAATGGTAGGAAAAAAATCGATGTGTTTTCATAACCGTACAGTTTCATTGCGAGCCAATGCCCTAACTCGTGGAGAAAGAGAACAGCAATCAGAATTAAGAGAGTTTCAGCCTGAAAAAATGCTGTAAAGGAAAGAACAAATAACACTAAACTTACTATCAAAAACCAGAACTTGAAATTTTTCTTGGCGCGTCTTTGTTCCCATTTATCAAGAATACAGAATGCTTCAACTTCAACTTCAACAGGAATTTCTACATTCTCAAGCGGGGACATTTTTGCCCTAGCTGCGCGTTGCTTGAGCAATTTCGTGTACTTGGATGTACCCCGTTTGATCTTGATAGCTGTTTTCAGGGCTGTTAGGACGGTGATATCGAACAAGTCTTGGCCTTTTTGACGGGTAATTTGTTTGGAAACTAAAAGATGGTTGATATATGCAGCTTGGTGGGAGTCGATAAATTCAACAAAAGCTTCCAATGATAGATTTCGGGGCTCTTTGTCACTTGTTAATTCATCGAGTTTTTCTTGATGAGCTTGCCACTGCTCCTCAGTTGTGACCGCATAAGGATCTTGTATAATTGTGGCAGGCATTTCTCCGATGATAGAGTGAACGAGTCCGTTCATGGTTAGCAGTACAACGCCATCTTCAAAGTATGTGTAGAAGGAAATATTAGCTTGGTTGCCACGGTCTGGCAAAGCCGACATGACTGCGTGTGCAAATGTCTGGCAATTTTTGTTGAATAGTAGAACTTGCCAGCGTTTTTCCGCAAAGATGGTTTCTTCTTGGCAGTAACAACAGAATTGAAAGCCTAGTTTTTTAATTTCATTCACAGGCATTTTGAACAATTCTTTTACATAATCTGGTGTCTTGTTGTCGCGATCGATCGTTATTTTAGAGTACTGAAGAGTTACGTTTAAAAGTCTTTGAAAAATCAGAAAGTAGCCGGCTCCTACTAACAATCCATAGATGGCTAATCCGTAGATTAAGTATTGCATATCGTTTGCTGCTGTTTCAATATCCGCTATTTTACCTATTCGATTATAAGAGCAGAAACTGAGAAAACACTTACTCCTTTCCCCTTTAAAGAATATCTATGAGACCACAGACGAAAACCCCACCCCCAACCCCTCCCCGTCTACGGGGAGGGGAGCAAGAGATGAGGGGCAGAGGAGAAAAACAATGATAAATAATCTTCTGGCAGGAAGAAAGTAACATTTCGTAATTTAGCGACAGGTATCAAATAATACTTTTTATTTTGGGTAAATATAGTTTGATGATTTTATGCTTATCTTTAAGCGCGAAAACTCTAAAATTTTCCAAAAATAAAGTTATGACAGTACAACGGCAAGAGCTTTATATCAATTTGATCGAACAATTGTTTAAGTGTCCGAACGGTCAGGAACCAGAGGTTTTAGATGCCCACTTAGACTTGCTCGATGCTGGTTTGGTGCAAACAATGGTACAAATAGGAACGGTAATGGCCCATGAAGATAACCAAGATGGTGCTAAATTTTTATTTCATATTGCCCGCGAATTAGCTAAGCAATTAGGATTGTACCCGGACACATCAACTAGCTCTGCGATACAGCCAGAAGGCTAATTGGTTTATCTCAAAAACCCACCACACCCGCAGCGGGTTGTGGTGGGGGCGTTTAGGAGGAAAGACAGATAAAAACCGGCAGCAGAGTTTTTATTTAATTAATCAATAGATGAAAAAGGATATTTTTTAGTCTTCATCGAAAGCCGGGAAAGATTCCTCAAATTGCCATAAAGAATCTTTCTTTTCGACAAACCATCTACGAGTTTCTGGAGTCAATTTTTCCCAAATATCTTCTACAGGAATGTGAGGAGAGGCAAATTGATACTGCTTGCCCAGGCTGTGCAAATTGTCTACAACTTCCAAAGGAATTCCGAATTTTTCCCAGTCAACTTTTACATAGCGGCCTGAAACACCCCTAGCTGGATCGAAAACTAATTGTGCAGTCCTGATTAGGTCGGCAAAGTGTTGCGCCCTGAGTCCGGTTATTTTATGAATTTCGAGCATCGATCGTTTTCTCCATACATTGTCATTTTGGTAAATATGCGTGATTTCATCAAGTGTTAGTTCTGATTTTTTAGGCCAGTATTAATCATTTTACATGGAAGGGTTAAGCTAGACAATAATCTAGCTTCTAAAGAAATATGAAAGTATGTGAATGTATTTTAAATAACTTAAGTTGCTAGTTAGTTCCATTGGCTCTTGTTCGGAATAGATAATGAGTACGTTATTGTACTTTAGCAATCAAAGAGTGCTGAAGCACAACAACGTACCTACTGCAAAAGCCTTAATGATATATAGCTTAAACTACTCAATATCAACGAAAACTGTAACAGCAGCAACAGCAATTAGCATTTCATCATTTTTATCATTAAGTGAGGAAATTGCCCGCCCTTGAACTACCATACCGCCTTTTTCAACAGTGAGAGATTTGCGCCCAAAAGGTAGCACCGCTAATACTTCTTCTTGACGGACTTGTTCTGGGTAAGGAACTGCTACCTGGACTTCCACTATCATTTCATTTGGATTGCTCAAACCGGCGACTTCCCAAATACCGGGTAAGGCATTGTTGGCAATGGCATTGCGTACAGCTCGAGCGGCGGCGACGGTCGGTTCCTGTCCGTGCTGGTCAATTCCCATGCCCATTTCGATGATAAAGCGTTTGCGAGCCACAGCTACCTCTTGATTGTTTTAAGCCTATATCTTTATGTTTATAGTCTAATTAGGCGGAAAAAAACCAAGGAAAGCTTTTTTTAACCTTATCTGTCTTTTCTAAGTATTGTTGCGTATTTGAGCGCAAAAATTAGTGAAAAATATCAAACATCTACCTAGAGACAGATGACATAAATTGATGATAAACTTTTGATGCAGCGATCGATTCACTCATTTGCTGTAAAGCCGCTTTGCAGTAAAGATTGCTGTTTTTGCTTATTTTATGTGTTAAAGCAATGAAAAATCTGTTTTGGAAAGTCGAGCAATGCGATAAATGCAACACTTTAGCTGTCAAAAGTATTGATGAGTTTTGGGGATGCCTGCAATGCCGGGACTTACCTAAAGACGCTCTTAGCCTATCTTTAAGCGGCGTGTGTGTCTATTGCCGCAAACCCTTGATTCCACTGATGGAAGCTTGTCTAACTTGTGGAAATCAGCCGAGACAGTTTTGGGAAAAAGTGTCACCCAGCAGTTTGAGTAGAAGATAAGTTTAGCTTCCAAATTTTTGTGCAACATACTATGTGACTGCTTTAGCTGAATCTAATCAGTCTTTTGCCATTTACTCTTTTCGCTGGAAGACTTCTGATATCAATAGGGAAAATTTACCAGATTCGTCATATTTGGCGGTGAGTCGTTTGTACTCGTTTTTCGAGACAAATTTACCTGCTGCTATCTCAAATTCTTCACCAAATTCAACCTTTTTAGGAGCATTGACAACGACTCCATCTGGAAGGAAGAAGGTTTTGTTTTTACCAGCGTTTGCATCTAACACCAGTTGTTGAGTTTCGCTCGCAGCAGAAACCTTCAAATCGGGTGTCATATATTCTCTTTTTCCTATCCAATTACCGGAGATATTATCTACCTCTAACTCAGGCTTTTCATCGGGGAAGCTACCTAGTTTTTCGCGAATTAACGTCATTCTCTCTAAATCGCCAGTCTTTCCATAGATGGGAGTTAAGCTAGTTCGGAAATTTTCATGTTGTAAAAATAACTCAACGCCGAAATATTCTTCTTTTTCAAGTATTTTAGATACCGCAGCATTGACACCTTGGCCAAAAGACAGCGCCCTCATAGACAACAGAGCGGGGTGGATTATTCCATCAGGTTGGTTACAAGTTTCTTTCTCAATTTGCCAACTTTTTTCTCCCGTACTTCCGTCGGCATAGGTATAGTTATTGGTGTGAGTAATAACTGTTTTATCTTCGTTTGATCGAAAATTTCTCACACCTTGAAAAGATTCGAGAGCTTCTTTTTCAGGAGAATATCTAGTCCATATTCCGTGCCAAGCAATGCCCTCAGAGGTGATTTCTCCAAATAAATTTGTCCAATTTTGTTCTGGGCTATTCATAAGTGTTTTTAGTTGGTTTCAAAATCCGGTGATACTCAGACAGCAATGTTGTATACTTCTAGGCTGAAACTTGTGGATATAATATATCGGTAGTCATGTTACCCTCACTAAACTTTAGGTTTAATTTTTTGAATTTCAAGGTATTCTCTGACTGCTGCGGCTGAATCTAATTGTAACACGGCGGTGGCGATCGCTTCTGCTTCTGCCATCGTTAATTGGGAAATTGCTGTCTTGATGGCGGGAATTGCTGCTGTATTTACGCTCAATTCATCTACACCCAAACCTACTAAGATAGGTACAGCGTTTGAGTGGGAAGCCAACTCACCGCACACGCCTACCCAAATCCCAGCATTATGGGCAATTTGCACGGTTTGGGCGATCGATCGCAACACCGCAGGTGCAAAGGCATCGGCAAGATTTGCTACTTTGGGATTGGTGCGATCGCTTGCCATTATATATTGGCTTAAATCGTTAGTACCGATGCTGAAAAAGTCAACTTCTGCTGCTAGTTTATCGGCACAAATTACAGCTGCCGGCACTTCTACCATAACTCCCACTGCCATAGTTTCATCGAAGAGAATTCCGGCTTGGCGTAACTCTGCTTGTGCAGTCGCGAGAATTTTTTTAGCGGCGCGAATTTCCGTAACTGACGCCACCATCGGAAACATTACTTTAATCTTATATTGATGCGTCGTTCGCAAAATTGCTCTTAATTGTATTTTCAGTAAATCGGGGTAATCCAACGAAAAGCGAATGCCTCGCCATCCCAGGAAAGGATTGGTTTCTCGTGCGGAATGCAGATAAGAAATTGGTTTGTCTCCGCCGATATCCAAAGTGCGAATAATTAAAGGATGAGGTGATATAGTAGCAGCGATCGCCTCATAAATCTGCAACTGTTCTGCTTCAGTTGGCGGCGTGTGGCGATGGAAATATAAGAACTCGCTTCGCAGCAATCCTACCCCTGCTGCACCCGCATTCACAGCTACTTTGGCATCTGCGATCGAGCCAATATTTGCCATCACTTTGATTTCGCGTTTATCGCTAGTGATAGCAGGTTTTTGCGCTACTTCTTTTAATGCTATTTGTGCAGCCAAACGACTATCTCGTTTGGCTTGTAATTCTCTCAACTGCGCTTCATCTGGTTGCACCCACACCTCACCCGTTTCCCCATCCAAAACAATGAGAGTGCCATTTTCCAAGTGCAACAACTCCTCACTCACTCCCATCACGGCGGGAATGCCGAGCGATCGCGCCAGAATACCGCTGTGAGAATTAGCACTTCCGCTTACCGTACAAATACCCAACACCTTGGTTTTGTCTAACTGCGCCGTTTCCGAAGGACTTAAATCGTTAGCTACCAGAATGGCTGGCTCTGGCAAATTCAGAGGTGCTGTTGCTAAGCCTGTCAGCAATCGCAGCACTCGCTGTCCCACGTCCCGCACATCAGCCGATCGCGCCTGCAAAAAAGGGTCTGCCAAAGCTTCGTAAGTACGCGCTGTTTTATCTATTACCACCTTCCAAGCTGTGGTGCCAGGTAATCCATATTCAAAAATCCGCTGACGCGCCGCCTCTAGCACAGTTGGATCTTCCAAACATAACAAATGTGCATCGAAAATAGCCGCTTCTTGTTCTCCCGCTTCCGTAGCTGCATTTTGGCGGAGCATTTCAATTTCGCCATGAGCGGTGGCAATTGCTGCGTGCAATTTCTGCCATTCTGTCTGGGGATTATCTACTTGTATATCTTCTATTTCTGCAAATGTTTGTTGATACAAAAACACCCGTCCGATCGCAATGCCTGGAGATGCAGGAATGGCAGATAAAGAAGAGCGGGAGAGGGGGGGAGTGGGAGAGGAGAAGAGGGGGGGAGTGGCGGAATCTTTCAGAGATTCGCCAAAGTTATTTTCTACTAATTGCTGCAATGCTGCCAAAGCTTCATCTGCATCGCTTCCTGAAGCTGCGATCGCAATTTCATCCCCTCGACAAACTGCCAGCGTCACTAACTGATTTATACTTTTTGCATTGACCGCATCGCTGTTTGCAGAAACATTCCGCACCGTTATTTCACATTTAAATTTGCCAGCAGTGGCAACGAATTTAGCAGCGGGACGAGCGTGCAAACCCATCCGATTTTTGATAGTGAGATATATTTCTTTTGACCCCCCCCTCTGTCCCCCCCCGTCCACGGGGGGGGATGAAAGAAAAAGGTTTTGCACACTGTCTGCGGGGGAGAATTCCTTCCTGTTTCCCCCTCCGTGGACGGGGGGGGATGAAAGGGGGGGGTTCCCCAATTGAGATGCTTTTGCTGCCAATGCGCCTCGCGCTTCTGTTAAAACTTGCTCGATATCGGCACCGTTAGCTGCTTGAACAACGGCGGCAATAGCGCCTTCTACCAACGGTGCTTCGCAGAGTTTGACTTTATTTTGCTGTTCTTCTGACAGAAATTCCAAAGCCATTTCTGCACTCAAAACCGCGCTACCCAAGTCCATCAATACGATAACGCCATCATCGCTGTAAACTGATTCGATCGCCTGATGTACTTGTATAGGATCGGTGCCGAAAGGATTTTCCGGATCGTCAATTCCGGCGGCAACGGCTATTTTCACCTCGCCTTGCACCATTTGACTTGCCAATTCTTGCACCCCGGCTGCCAGTTTGGCACTGTGAGATACGATAACAATTCCGATCATTTTCGCTCTGCTAACTTAACCGGGCTGTACATTCCAGAATCAACCTTTGATTTATTAAAGCATAAGGTTGAATAGAAAGTGCTTCTCGAAAAGCTTGGATAGCAGTGCGGTACTCTCCCAGTCCGGCATAGCACAACCCCAAACCGTGCAGTGCGCCAAAATGAACTGGGTTAAGCTTGATGGCAATTTCACAATCTTCGATCGCCTTTTTATATTCTCCCATTGTGTAATAGAGAACTGCTCGTCGATTCCATGCTTCTGCAAAATCAGGCAAGTCAGAAATGACTTGTGTGAGTTCGTTTTCAGCTTGGCTAAATTCTCCTGCTTCAATCAAAATCTGAGCGCGACGCAGCAGTTCAAACCCGATCGCTCCCTTTTGGTGGAACCAGATGCGCCAGAGTTCTGATGTGGCCCGATCGCGCACTTCTTCATCCGGTTTTTTCAAATCTTCCAGCAACTTATTTATAGATGATTCATTCATGGTAATTTAAATGGGACTGGGGAGCGAATTGTCGGGAGGGCATCGCCCACACAAACGGTAATTGGTGGAAAATGCCTACCCTACATAATATCGTTTTTCAAGGCCAAATATTTCGCCAAAAAGGTGTCTGCTGAGTTTGAGTTACAGGCAGTTTTTTGCGAATCTCATTAATATTCCACCCGGTCAATTTAGCTAAAGTCTGCGCCTCCTGTTCAAATCGCGTTGCCAAAGCTCTTTTATATTGTTGTCCCGCTGAGCAGTTTGTCTCTCCTTCAAAAGCATGACGCAGAATATATCTGCCCTGGAAATTTTGGCGATTTGACGTTTCTTGGAACATCAAGTCTTCGGGAAACTTATCGCGAGTATACCGCACATGAAGTCGGGTGATGAAGACATTGCTTGGTTGAGATGGCGTTAGCCAAAAAACTCCCGCCTTACGCAATTCTTCTGGATTAAGTGGTTCGGCGGAACAAGGATCGCAGTTACTCATGTCCCAAGCGTATTCCAGAAAAGCGACTTTTTTGTCTTCTTGAGTATACGCTGTTTGGAACATTGCTTTATAAAAATCGCCAAATTGATTCTTGACAAAGACTGGTATTTCTGCATCTGATGGCACTTTGACTGTGCGGTAATTGGTAACTTCAGCTTGACCTTTTGGCGATAAGATATAAACAATTAAATCTTGAGCAGTGTTGGCGTTGACCATACCCAAACGAATCGGTAACATAAATTTGCTCGATTCGTAGGCAATTTGTAACGGTCTTAAGTATTGATAACCGGATTTTTGAAATGCTGCTAAGTTGACTTTCGCCACAAAGAATTTCATGTTTTGGCGAATGTATGGTTGCAGTAATTGACTCGCACCCGCAGGCATTTTATAACCGTTGCGTTGTAACCAAATTTGCAATCCGTTTGATTCTCTGGCGCTGAGAATTAAAATGTCGTATTCTCCGACACTAAACCGCGATTCTACCGTGACCCCTAAAGCGCGATCGCGTTCTCTAGCGCTTGCTAATGGGCGCGGCGGTGCTGCTGGGACTGCATCCTCAAATTGTCTGTTATTGTAAACCGCACAAGGATTTGGATCGAAATATTCCACCAATCTCGGCGCACTAAAAGCATCCAACCTTTCCATAATTTTGGGGTCGCCTACCCGCACCTGTTCTTTTTGCAAAACCACAGGAACGGGAACAACCAAGGCAAAATCTTTCACATCGCCTTGATAATCATTCGCCATCGTTAAAATCGTGCGACTTCCATCGCGGGCGATAATTACTTGCGAAGCTTGATTGTACAGTTTAGTATCTGCTTTAGCGACATAAAAACCGCAAAACGCCTCAGCGTCAGGGGTAAAACAAATAAATCCAACAAAAGCCAAAAGTAAGGTTATCGAAATCCGGAATAGTTTCATTACAAATTGTCCCTCTCTATATTTCACTGCCAAATATTTCGCCAAAAAGGTGTCTGCTGAGTTTGAGTTACAGGCAGTTTTTTGCGGATCTCATTAATATTCCACCCGGTCAGTTTAGCTAAAGTCTGCGCCTCCTGTTCAAATCTTGTCGCCAAAGCTCTTTTATATTGTTGTCCCGCTGCACAGTTTGTCTCTCCTTCAAAAGCATGGCGCAAGATATATCTGCCTTGGAAATTTTGCCGATTTGACGTTTCTTGAAATATCAAATCTTCCGGAAACTTATCGCGGGTATATCGCACGTGCAGACGAGTGATAAAAACATTGCTTGCTTGGTTAGGAGTTAACCAAAAAACTCCGGCTTTACCCAGTTCTTCTTGATTGAGAGGTTCGGCGGAACAAGGATCGCAACTACTCATATCCCAAGCATATTCGAGAAAGGCGACTTTTTTGCCTTCTTGAGTATACGCTGTTTGGAACATTGCTTTATAAAAATCGCCAAATTGATTCTTGACAAAGACTGGTATTTCTGCATCTGATGGTACTTTGACTGTGCGGTAATTGGTAATTTCAGCTTGACCTTTTGGCGATAAGATATAAACAATTAAATCTTGAGCAGTGTTGGCGTTGACCATACCCAGACGAATCGGTAACATAAATTTGCTCGATTCGTAGGCAATTTGTAACGGTCTTAAGTATTGATAACCGGATTTTTGAAATGCTGCTAAGTTGACTTTCGCCACAAAGAATTTCATGTTTTGGCGGATGTATGGTTGCAGTAATTGACTCGCACCGACAGGAATTTTATAACCGTTACGTTGTAACCAAATTTGCAACCCGTTTGATTCTCTGGCGCTGAGAATTAAAATGTCGTATTCTCCGACACTAAACCGCGATTCTACCGTGACCCCTAAAGCGCGATCGCGTCTACCTTGATTTGATTCTAATCGCCGAATATCTCCCCTTGGTACAGCTTCAGAACTAGGCGCAAATGGAGGAATTGCACAAGGATTGGGATCGAAATATTCCACCAATCTCGGCGCACTAAAAGCATCCAACCTTTCCATAATTTTGGAGTCGCCTACCCGCACCTGTTCTTGTTGCAAAACCACAGGAACGGGAACAACCAAGGCAAAATCTTTCACATCGCCTTGATAATCATTCGCCATCGTTAATATAGTACGACTACCATCGCGGGCGATAATTACTTGCGAAGCTTGGTTGTAAAGCTTAGTATCTGCTTTGGCAACATAAAAACCGCAAAACGCCGCTGCTTTGGGGGCAAAGCAAATGAAGGCAAGCAAAGCGAGAATTAAAGCGATCGGTATACGAAACAGCTTCATTGCAAATTCCTTTGTTAACTTCAAACTCCAGTAAGTTCGCCTATTGCCGTATTAGAATCAACAGCAGCGTAGGACGCCGCCGTTTTAATAAAAGCATTGACATCCTCTTCCTTAGTATTAAATGCCGTCACCAAACGCAAAGTTGTCGCATCTTCACCCTCCCAACGATAGAACAGAAAACCTGCCGCTAAAAGTCCTTGTATAACTGGTTCTGGCAGTTGAATAAAGATTTCATTTGCTAACACTGGATGACAAAGCTTTACTCCCGGTAAAGATGTAAGTCCTGCTGCCAGTCTTGCCGCCATTTCATTAGCGCGAGTAGCGTTTTTCAGCCACAAATTATCTGTAATGTACGCTTCAAGCTGTGCCGACAAAAATCGCATTTTCGAGAATAAATGCCCGCCCCGTTTGCGACGATAGCCGAACATTTCCGCTAATTCGCGTTTGAAAAACACCACGGCTTCAGCTGCCATAGCGCCATTTTTGGTAGCGCCAAATGACAGCACATCCACACCAGCACGCCAGGTAATTTCTGCGGGTGTACAACCCAAACTAACTACCGCATTGGCAAACCTAGCACCATCCATATGTAAGCTGAGATTGTGTGCGCGAGTAACCTCAGCAATTTGCTGAATTTCATCGGGTTGATAAACTGTTCCCGCTTCCGTTGACTGGGTGATACTGACTGCGGCTGGCTGTACGTGATGAACAACGCCTGCGCCTGCTTTTTTGAGTGTTTTTGCCAAGTTATCGGCAGAAATTTTGCCGTGAGAACCGGTCAGCGTTACCAGTTTTGCACCGCTTGTATAAAATTCTGGCGCACCGCACTCATCAAGATTGATATGAGATTCGGTATGGCAGTAAATAGCACCAAAAGGTGGTGTCATAACTGATAAAGCGATCGCATTGGCAGCCGAACCGGTTGCAACTGGAAAAATCGTAACTTCAGTCTCGAATAATTCCGCAAATTTAGCTGACAATCGCTTGGTTAATTCATCGTTACCGTAGGGCATAGCTGCACCTTCATTGGCAGCAATAATTGCTGCTATAATTTCCGGTGCGACTCCCGTTGCGTTATCGCTACAAAAGTTCATAAATTTAACTTAGGTATCGGTTTACTATGCCGACGAAAACCCGATTTAGTAATTTTAGGCTTTCGTCGGTTTTTACTGTTCTATCTGGATGTTAATAAAAAAAGACCGATCGCTGCACGCTCTCATTTACCAGTCCAGCGGTTGGCGATCGCGGAAAAATCCGTTTGTTGGCCCATCGTCGGGCAAAGTAGCCAACCAGACAATTGTATCGGCCCCTTGCTCGATCGTCCTTGTCGCATTTGGGCCGCCCATATCGGTTTTTACCCAGCCAGGACAAACTGAATTTACTAAAATATTCGTCTCTTTCAACTCGTAGGCAAGCATCCGCGTTAATACATTTAAAGCAGTTTTGGAAATCCGATATGCTGGATATGTGCCGCTCATTCTATCCATTCCAGACACTTGTCCTATGCCAGAAGATACATTTACTACCCGCCCATAATTAAGCTGTTTCATCAGCGGAATCAACGCCTGACAAAGTAACAATGGCCCGTATACATTCGTCTCCATTGTTTGCTGCAAAGTACTAATTTTAGCGTTGAACACACTCGCTGCTGGATATTCGACAGGATCTGGTAATATTCCGGCATTGTTCACCAAGATATCTAATTTACCAAATTCATTTCTCACAAACTGGGCAAGATGCTCAATACTGTCCGCACTGGTGACATCAAGCGGGTAAAATTTCACTTCTAATCCTTCAGTTTGCAATTTTTCAGCCGCAGCGTTACCTTTTTCTTCATCGCGACTGGTGAGAATAACTTGGATTCCTTGTTTTGCCAGTTGGCGACAAGTTTCCCAACCCAATCCGCGATTGGCACCAGTAACAACAGCTACTTTTTTTGTTTCGCTCATTTGTTTTATCCTATTAGGAATGATTTAATATATTCATAATAAAAGCCTAAACGATCGCGCATGAACTTTTCAGATCATTTCTCTTCGCACGCAAGCGAATACGCCAAATATCGACCCCGCTACCCAGAGGCGCTGTTTGAGTACTTAGCTGCCATCACACCAGAACACAAACTTGCTTGGGATTGCGGTACGGGGAACGGTCAAGTTGCTTTGAGTCTGACTGCCTACTTTCAGCAGGTTTATGGGACTGATGCCAGTGAAAAGCAAATTGCCGAAGCTTTTGGGCACGATCGCATTCGTTATTGGGTCACCACTGCCGAACGCACCGAAATACCTAATAGTGCGATCGATTTAATTACTGTCGCTCAAGCTCTGCACTGGTTCAACTTCGATCTATTCTATCAAGAAGTGCGCCGCGTTCTCAAACCGAACGGGGTAATTGCGGTTTGGTGTTACGGTTTTTTTACTATTCATTCTGCCGACGAACAACTAAATCAAGCCCTAGCACAATACTATCAAGCAGTGGAAGCTTTTTGGCCTTCCGAAAGACAGTTAGTAGAGCAAAAGTATGAAACTATTTCTTTTCCTTTTGTCGAACTAACACCACCCTCTTTCGCAATGTCGATCGAGTGGAATGTCGCACAAGTTATCGGGTATTTGCAAACTTGGTCTGCCACCCAGCGATTTATCGCTCAACACGGTATCGAGCAGATTGCAAAAATGTGCGATCGGCTCACAAACGTCTGGGGTGATTCACAAGCAACCAAGCTAATTTCCTGGCCGCTTTCCCTCAGAGTCGGTCATTTGTAGGGTGGGCATTACCCACCACAAACCGGGCGACTCGATCGCAAATTCAATAAACCTTACTAACCCCCAACAGCAAGCTTTTGTCTGCTGACAATATCATCCCCCGTCTGAACATCAAACCAATGAATAAATTGGGGAGGTAGTGCCAACGTAATATCTTCCTCATTCCAACTTTGGTCTGTCGGTAACAAAGCACGCAAAATAATCGGTTCTGCCTGCGATCCGCGCACGCGCACGCTAATTAAATAATTCATTCCCAAATTTTCTGTCAAGATAACTCGCCCCTTAATTGTGTGTGGATATTCCGCTGCTGCAACGCGAACATTTTCCGGACGAATGCCAAATACAATCTGAGATGGAGGAGTTGGGAGATTCGGGAGATGCACTCTAAAATCACCGAGCATTGCGTAACGTCCCTCGCAATTCAGCGTCAATAAATTCATTTGCGGACTGCCAACAAAACCTGCGACAAATAAATTAGCAGGATTGTTATAAATGCGACTGGGCGCGTCAAGTTGTTGAACTAAACCTTTGTTGAGTACAGCAACTTTTGTAGAGAGAGTCATCGCTTCTGTTTGGTCGTGAGTGACATAAACAACTGGAACTCTTTGTTCTGCAAATAGTTGTTTAATTTCCGCCCTAACTTTTTCTCGCAATAGCGCATCTAGGTTACTCAGCGGTTCATCTAATAAGAATACATCCGGATTCCGGACTAAGGCGCGTGCGAGGGCAACCCGCTGTCTTTGTCCGCCAGACATTTGACCGGGTTTGCGATTCATTAACTCTTCTAAACCTAGCGATCGCGCTGCTTCTGCCACTCGCCCTTTAATTTCTTCCGTTGGTGTTTTCTTCAGTTTTAATCCCGAAGCGATATTGTCGTACACCGTCATATGAGGATATAGCGCGTAACTTTGAAACACCATCGCGATGTTGCGATCGCCCGGTTGCAAATTTGTCACATCCCGATTGCCGATCGTTATCCGACCGCGAGTAGGTGCTTCCAAACCCGCGATCAGTCGCAGTATAGTAGATTTACCGCAACCGGAAGGCCCAAGTAACGTGAGAAACTCATCATCTTCCACGGTTAAACTAACATCTTTAACCGGGATAACTTTGGCAGTATAAGTCTTATTTAAATTTTTGATTTCGAGTTTTGCCATGATTTTATGAACAGATGAAGGATGAATTTATGCTAACTTCTATCGCGAAATAAACTGTAATTCAATAATTTGAATCATCGCGTTAATAAACTTTTTAACCAAGCTCATATTCCCTTATTTCTTTTGACTTTTGACTTTTGACTTTTGACTTTTGACTTTTGACTTTTGACTTTTGCCCCTATCCTTTGACCGCACCAGCAGTCAAACCTTGCACAATCTTGCGCTGGAAGAACAAAACCAATAAAACCAGAGGTAACGTTCCCAACACAGTAGCAGCTGCGATCGGCCCGTAAGGAATTTCAAACACCGAAGCACCGCTTAACTGTGCAGTTGCCACCGGAATCGTTTTCATCGATTCGCGAGTCATAAAAGTAAGCGCAAAAATGAACTCATTCCAAGCAGAAATAAAGGTGAGAATTCCCGTTGTCACCAGTGCTGGAACAGTCATCGGCAGCAGAATATGCCAAAGCATTTGCAACGTATTGTAACCGTCTACCCTAGCAGCATCTTCTAAATCTTTAGGCAGTTGTTGGAAGAAACTCCGCATCACCAAAATTGTCAGAGGCAAATTGATCGCGGTATAAGGAATTATGAGTGCCAGATAGTTATTGCCCAAGTGCGTAGCTTTCACAACTTCTAACAATCCCAGAAATAGCAGCACTGCCGGAAATAAAGTCACAATCAAAATGCTGGCGAGGATAATTTTTCTGCCCATAAATCGCATCCGCGCCAAGGCATAAGCTGCGGGTGCGCCTAATGCCAAACACAGCAGCGTTGTAGTAATGGAAACAAAAGCGCTATTAAAAATGTAAAGGGCAAACGGACGGCGCAGGAATAGAGATAGGTAATGTTCCAGCGTGATTTGTGTGGGAATGTAGACAACAGGAACCGCAGAAATATCTCTATTTAATTTGATGGAAGTTAATACTTGCCAGACGATCGGCCCCAGGAAAAAAGCCACAACTGCGAAGACAGCAACTGGCAAAATAATTTGTCGCCAATTGAAAGTTGAAGCAGATGTCGATCGCTCTTGTGCAATAGCCATAGTTTAAGATACTCCTGCAATGTTAGAGCGTGCTTTGGACAACAAAAAACTGGCGATCGCCACAGCAGTTACTAACAACAAAAACGTCACCACAACCAGCGCTGCCCCATAGCCAAAATCCAGGTAACGCATCACCGTACTGTAGATATAAACAGAAACCGTTTCTGTTGCCCCCGCAGGGCCACCGCCAGTCATCACCTGAATCAAATCAAATATGGCAAAAGCTTGGGCAAATCTAAACAACAAAGCAATCACAATTTGAGGCATCAACAAAGGTAGCGTAATTCTCCGAAAACTTTGCCAAGCAGTAGCGCCATCAAGGGCGTGAGCTTCGTAGAGATCGTTGGGAATTGATTGCAATCCTGCTAGCAACAAAAGCGCGATAAACGGTGTTGTTTTCCACACATCGGCTGCAATTACTGCTACCATTGCCAGCACAGGATCTCCCAACCAGGTAATCCCAGTTTCAATTATGCCCAAACGTCGCAAAATATCGTTGATGATGCCGTAGCGATCGTTAAAAATCCACGCCCAAGCAACGCCCATCAAAGCAGTTGGCAAAGCCCAAGGCATCAAGGTTATTGTCCGCACGATACCGCGTCCTTTAAAAGCTTGATTTAGTACCAGTGCGATCGCAATTCCCAAAATTAATTCCAGCAGCACAGAACCCGCAGTAAACACCGTCGTGTTCCACATACTCTGCCAGAAGCGCCCATCGCCTAACATCCGCTCATAATTGCTCAAACCGGAAAAAATTCGCTGTAGCTGAGAGCCAAGATTTTGGGTATATAAACTCAACCAAAAAGCCCTCAAAATCGGGTAAGCAAACACTAGCGATAACAGGATTAATGCTGGTAGTACCAATATCCATCCAGTTCTTTGTTCTCGTTGTTGTATAGAATCTAATTTCATGCTGATTCGTAATTGGTAATCCCTAAATTACAAATGATATCATGTCGGCTGGCATCGGTAGTATATGAGTGATGTTCTCATGTTATCTGTGGGAATCGGGGGTTAAATTTTTACCGCAGATGTAAGCAGATTAACGCAGATTAACGCAGATAAGAAAGCGATTTTTTCTGCAACTGATGCTAACGGATATGATATGAGGATGACTGATGAATCATGACTGAATATTTAACTTTTGGTTTCTGTTTGCATCTGTGAATTTTGGATTTTTTTAATTTGTCCTAGCAGATTGCGGGTTTCGCCAGATGCCGCTTGCATTGCTTGTTCTGCACTCATACGTCCGGTAAAAGCCGCACTCAGATAACGTTGCAAAATATCCGAAGCTTGGGCATACTGAGCCAAAGGCGGACGTAAGGCGGGTTGTTGCACAACAGATAAAAGTTGCGGATAATGGGGATATTTGGCAACAACTTGCGGATCTGTAAACAACGATTTATAACTGGGAACTAACCCGGTATTGAGAATCAATCTTTTTTGGATTGCTTCGCTGGTAAGGTACTGAATCAATAGCCATGCTTCCTCTGGATGTTTTGATGTTTTAGATATTCCCCAACCCCATCCACCCAAGCAGGAACCACCCCGATAACCAGCTGCGTGAATCATCGGTTTGATGGCAATCTTACCCTTGACTTTCGATCCTTCCTGATTCACCAATTTCCAAACATAAGGCCAGTTGCGTAAGAAAACCGCACCACCATTTTGAAATAGCAGGCGCGTTTCTTCTTCCCCGTAAGTAGTGACGCCAGGGGGAGAAATACTGTTAGTAATTGTGCTGCGGAGAAACTCAACTGCTTGGATTGCCTGCGGTCGATCGAGTCCCACTTCTAAAGTTTCCGGGTTAACCCAGAAACCGCCAAAACCTTCCAGCACCTCGACAAACATTGCCGATACACCTTCGTACTGCTTGCCTTGCCAGAGATAACCCCAAGGTATTTTTTCTTCTTTCTTTAAACGTTGCGAAATTTCGATCATTTCTTGAAATGTTTCGGGTGGTTTAGCTCTAATTTTTTTTAACAAATCGCTGCGATAGTAAAGTACACCTGCATCGGAAGCATGAGGTATGCGATACAATCTGCCTTGATAGCGTCCACCTTCAACATTACCTTGAATAAATTTTGATAATTGTGCTTTGCTAACTCGATTTGTGAGATCCATCACCCATCCAGCAGCGGCAAATTTAGGCACCCAAACAATATCCATGTTGATGATATCGTAGGGCGATTCTCCCAATAAAAAGGCAGAAGTATAGAGACCTTCGATTAAGTTTGTATCGAAGGGCCCTTCTACCATGTCGATCCGAATGTCGGGATTTTTCGATTCAAATTCTCTGACAAATGGCCTCCAATTAGCAATGTCTTGACCCTGCATCAACATGGTGAGGACGACTGGTTGCTGGGCTGTCGCTGTCCAGCCCAACATGAGAATGCCCAAGCCAATAGCGATCGACATTCTCATCCAACGCCAAAATCCTGGTGTTGATGTTAAATTTGGCAGTTTTTTGAACGTATGGCGGTAAAACATTGTCGGCTTACCGATCGAAATTTTTAATGAAGAGTTTGCTTTTGAAGACTCTTAATTCAATGGCTCTAGGATAGTAACTTTGTTTGTTGTTCGGGACGGTCAACTCCAAAGTATGAACCACAAACAATGTCCGACCATTGATGAGATTATTCTATCCTAGTGAGATTTAACTATCGATCCTCTGCATATGCTCATTTTGTTATATATCTATAAAAATTCGCATTGATGAATAAATAAAAATACAACATAGAAATAAGTTTAAGTAATCTGATTATTTATTTTTATCAATACGTAAAATAACTTCATAGGAATTGCTGCGATCGCTTGATTTTTTAATGCCCGCCCCAAATTTGAAATCATGGCCGATCGGCACTAGGGCCTTAGCCTCAGGCGATCGTCACTGGTGCTTGCAGCCGTGTTTTCGCCTATTTCTATCTTTAGATAGAGGAATTCATATAGAAATAATGGGAACTTAAGGTGGATTACCCTGGAACTTATAATGAAAGCCCCGACAAGATCGGGGCTATTTTTTTGAGAGGTCATCCATCCAGACTGCCCCCTGCTGGCGGCACAAATGCACAGAAAGTTTTTTAGGGCTCCCCCTCCCCCACATCCTCCCATTCCCCCTCAAAAGCCAAAAGAAGCCTCAAGCCAACCGCATTTCCTGGGCGGTAATCCCCGTGGCTGTATTGTTCGCTTACCAGACCTCTCCAAAAATTCTTGTGGGCTAGGCATCCTGCCTGCCTTTGAGGTTCTTTTCTGGAGATGTCTGTTGTACATATTGCTGGATATAGAAGTCTGGCGTATTTTTGATGGCTCGCACAGACTCGCGGTTACTCATCGCTTCCCACCATTGCCGAAGACGCACGCATTCCGAAGGCAGCGCAAAACTACGGTAATGTTCCAGTATGGGGAAACGTTCAAACCAAGGGTAGAAGCATAAATCGACCAAACTCAGCGATTCCCCAAACCAATAGGGGCCATTACCAGATAATTTAGCAATCCCCTCTTTTTCCATAAATAGCAGATGACTGTGTAAAGTTTGTGCGGATTCTTGTTGCTTTTCTCGTTCCTCGTTTATCCGTAAATTGTAGAAAGCCGTCACAAATTTCGTGTTGGCAAAATCAATCCAGATGCGTGCTAAAGCTTTTTTACCCGCATCTTTTGGCAGCAACGGCGGTTCGGGAAAAACTTCATCCAGATATTCGTTGATGATAGTAGATTCCCAGACAGTATTATCGCCGTGTTCGATCACTGGTACTTTACCATAAGGCGATATCGAAATAAACCAATCCGGCTTATTTTTCAAATCAATTTCCGTGAGTTTGAAGTCCACTCCTTTTTCCAGCAAAGTCAACCGCGTCCGATGTGCGAATGGACAAACGCTGGCGCTGTAAATTTCTACTTCAGCCATGTGTACCTTTCCTTGCTTGGTAGTTGTAATTTGATTTTGACTTGGAAAGGGCGAGTTTGGGGTGAGGAGGTGTGGGGTGGTGGGGTGCGATCGGCAAGTATATAATTTAGCATATAAAGACTATCAGAGGGCGCGATCCATTGAATACCAGTGACAACAACACCTCAGATGCTGTTAATCTCGATTGGGTTGTTAACCTTCTAGGAAGAGTCAAAGCTTTAGAAGTATATCCTCACGAAGAAGCATTAACAGAAATTCTTGTAGAACAGGCTCTTGAAAATGCCAGACAAACTTCTACTTCTCCCGGTCTTTCGCTTGCAGCCGCTTTTGACCTTATTGTTGCTGCTGAATACTACACTAAATTAACTAATAAAGGATGGCTTTATTGTCCAGTAGACGATCGTCCTCTTTTAGTATACCCGTACACCAATACCTGTCCTAGATGCGTTATCCAAGGAAATTTTCACTTCCATCAAGCCAATAAACCGCCATCTGGCACTATTGGGAAAACAACGAGCCGATTGCTTTGTGTATTTTTAAAGCAATTGTTTAAAATTAATTGCCGCTCTCTCAAAATATATAGTGGAGTTGAGCCTGTTGACGTAATAATTTATGATGAAACGGAAAGCGTAGTTTTACTTGCAGAAGTAAAAGCTGCACCCCTGATGACACTGACGGTAGCAGTTCCCATCGAAGTACAAACCCAGTTAGGAGAAGATGGCGAACCAATTCCTTGTTCCCACTCTGCCACAGATAATACCTTTCTTACATCATCTAACTTACATATTCTTCTTCCTGAGTTACAAGAAGAACATTGGCATAATGAGCTTATTTCTTTAGGAATAAAAGGAAGTAGTAGTTCTTCCACTTGGGCTTATGAGCAAATTTGCAGGATATTTGCCGATAATCAATTGTTTAATCGTTATTTTAAATCGTGGGTTGTCGCTTTTTCGGCATATAATAAGAATGCAAGAGGTAGAGGGAGTTTAGCAGAACCTATTTACTGGCTGACAAACGCTTGCGGACAACCCATTCCTAGACCTTTGAATTGGCCTATTAGGAAAACTGAAAAGGGCTATGAATCTGTTTCTGATGCTAAATCTAGCGTTGGAATGGACAGAACTGATGATATTAAGAAGGGCATTTATCAAGTATTAAAGATTGGTGCCACCGGAAAGCCAAAAGAAAGTAGAATGGCTGTAAAAACGGCTCTCCTGTCTAACATCCACGCTGTTCGTCACTATGATGAATACTTGCTTGAACTTCAAGATATAGTGTGGACGATAGATGAAACAGAAAAAGCTAAGCGAGCGGGTGATTTGCCGCCGGAAAAAGAGCTATACAATCTTTTTGATGGTATAATTACCTTCACCCGTAGTTATGTGCGAGATGAATGGATTGAACGCAATTTCCAGTTCTGACAGGCAGGTTAAATTTGTAAAAAATCATGTTGCTAGGCGCGTTGGTGCTGACGTGCAAAGACGCATAGATGCTCTAAAAATAGGGCAAAAGATGCAGGATTTGCCGGAAGAACTTTGGCACGATAGCTTTAAATTTTACGTCAAGCACGACCCCAACCGACAGGGTGGGCCAAACCTCAGAATGATTCGGCTCGATCCCAATAAACCCTCGTTAACTGTTACGGGATACATTTTTAATAAATTCGTTCACCCTTATGAAAACCGATTTATTACCGTGCGAGAGGCGGCGCGTTTGCAGGGTTTACCCGATAATTTAAAATTTGAAGGAACGCTAACAAGTACGCAGCTTCAGGTAGGTAATGCCGTACCCGTAGCACTTGCCAAAGCTGTCTTTGATGAAGTAATTAAACAAGCAAATTTACTTGGATTTAGTAATAGTCCTCTTAAAGCCTTTAGTTTATTTAGCGGCGCAGGAGGAATGGACATTGCAGCTGAATATACAGGTCGGATAAATACTCGGATAGCTCTGGATTTTTGGTCAGATGCTTGTGCCACATTGCGCGGCTTTTTTGGAGAGCGTATTTGCGTTATCGAAAAAGATATTTCCTCGGTAAAAAATCCTTTAAGTTTATGGCAAGATGCTTCAAGGGAAGTCGCTCCACCTGACCTTGTTTTTGGTGGGCCTCCCTGCCAATCTTTTAGCCAAGCAGGTAAGCAAAAAGGCTTCCAAGATAGTCGAGGGGGAATGATTTTTGAGTTTTTGCGTTTTGTTGAGTCTTTAAAGCCTCCATTTTTTGTGATGGAAAACGTTTCTAACTTGAAGGGTATTCAAGGTGGCACTCTCTATCATCAAATTTTGGAAAATATGAATAATTTGGGTTATAACGTTTCTGTGAGTATCCTTCTTGCCGCTGATTTTGGCACTCCTCAGTTACGGCGTCGATTGTTTTTTATCGGTTGCCGAAAAGAGATTGGAAGTATTAATTTCCCCATGCCTACTCATAGTTTTGAAACAGAACTTTTCGGACTTCAGCCTTATCTAAGTGTTGGGGAAGCGTTTGCTGATTTACCAAAACTCCAGTGAGGTATACTTGCTTTTAATTGAAAAACTTGACTTTATGACGGTAACATCTGCAATTGAAGGCTTTATCTCATTCCGTGGCCACCAAGTTTGGTATCGCATAATCAAACCAGAACAGGAAGAATTTGGCAAATTACCGCTGCTATGTCTTCATGGAGGGCCAGGAGTCCCACACGACTACTTAGAACCACTAGAAGCGATCGCTGTAACTGGACGGCGTGTCATATTTTACGATCAATTAGGTTGTGGTAATAGCGATCGTCCCAACGATCCCAATCTTTATTCTATCGATTTGTTTAAGGAGGAACTCGTCACCGTCCGCCAAGCCCTAAATTTAGAGCAAATTCACCTTTTCGGGCAATCATGGGGCGGCTGTTTGGCACTGGAACACGCTCTTTCTCAACCTACTGGGCTAGTCAGCCTGATCTTGGCAAATACACCTGCGAACATTCAACAATTTGTAACTGAAGCCTATAATTTGATGAATGATTTACCAGCGGAAGTACAAGAAATTATCCGCAAGCACGAAGCTGATGGTACAACCCAATCTCCTGAATACAAACAGGCAATGGAATTGTTCAATCATTCCTTTCTTTGTCGGTTAGATCCTTGGCCTAGCTGCTTAACTAAAGCCTATAGTAAAGTTGGCACAGTGTTTCGCGGTGCAGGCAAGATTATAGACTGGAATATTGAAAATCGCTTGGGTGAAATTGTTGCACCTACACTACTACTTTCAGGTCGCTACGATGAGGTTACACCCGCTTGTGTCGAAACAGTTAACAAAGGTATTTCAGGCTCTGAATGGGTACTGTTTGAAAACAGTTCACATATGCCTCATCTGGAGGAAACAGAGCGCTTTTTACAAGTTTTGGGTGAGTTTTTGGAGCGGGTTGAGGCTAATCAAAATTGAGCTATTTATTGTTAGCTTAGAAAGTATTTGAAAGGTCGATGAGCTAGGATGGAAGGGAGAGTAGGAGGCAAAACTATTAATTGTCCGGTGGCATCGTTAGTATATGAGTGATGCTTTCATATTATCTGTGGGAATCGGCAAGGGGTAAGAAAAAAGTTAAATCAAAGCAATATCGCACCGCAGGTGCGATAGTCTAAACTCCAGTTACTAATCAGCGATACCTCTCGAACAATTTTCACGGGGAATTCATATCGTGTCCGGTTGCATCGGTTGCGTAAGGGGCGGGCGAAGCATTCGGATATACAGCGGTTTGCGCTGTCATGAGGTACACTAAATTTTCTGTAGCGGTTTAGAATGAATTGGTTTACTAATTGCTACTGTACCTCATAAGAGCGCAAACCGCTGTAAAATCTAGGGTTTTGAGCGATAGATTGTCGCCCGAATGCTTCGCCCCTACAAATATACACAACTGAAGCTAGCGGACATGATATCACTCAATATAAAAAAATCCCCCGGTATCGCTACCAGGGGAGAAAGTGGGGATGAGAAACCGGGTTTCTTGCATTGGTTTTCGATATTTCCTGACAGCAACCCAAAGAAACCCGGTTTCTGGGATTTAGCCAACTGTTTGAAGCACCAATTCTCGTTGCTCGGCTTGTCGTACCTGCACTTCACCATCATCGCCAATATCGATAATGGCGGTGTCTCCATTTTGGATACGACCGGATAGCATTGCTTCGGCTAAGCTATCTTCTAAGAGTCGCATAATTACGCGGCGCAGTTCCCGCGCACCGTAAGCAGGATTGTAACCTTCTTTCACCAAACGTTGTGTGAACTTTTCGGTAGCTTTTAAGGTAATTCCCTGTTCGATTAAGCGACTGGAAACTTCGCGCAACATAATGCCAGAAATATCCTTGACTTCATCTTTCGTCAACTGACGGAAGACGATAATTTCATCGAGGCGATTCAGAAATTCGGGACGGAAGTATTGCTTAAGTTCGTCATTCACTAGAGAACGAACGCGGTTATAATTTGACTCGCTGATATTTTCCGATAACTCGAAACCGATACCGCCGCCGCCTTTTTCGATCGCCTTGGAACCGATGTTCGAGGTCATAATTATCAGGGTGTTCTTGAAGTCCACAGTGCGACCTTTGGCATCAGTTAAGCGACCGTCGTCTAACAGTTGCAATAGTGCATTGAAGACATCGGGGTGAGCTTTTTCGATTTCGTCGAATAGCACCACGGAGTAGGGACGACGACGCACTGCTTCTGTTAGTTGACCGCCTTCATCGTAACCGACGAAACCGGGAGGGGAACCGATGAGTTTGGAGACGTTGTGCGCTTCCATGTATTCGGACATATCGACGCGAATCATCGCTTCTTCGGAACCGAACATATAAGCAGCTAAGGCTTTTGCTAATTCGGTCTTGCCAACTCCGGTAGGGCCTGAGAAAATAAAGCTGGCGATCGGACGATTCGGATTCTTCAATCCCACTCTGGCGCGACGAATCGCACGCGCAACTGCTGTCACCGCTTCATGTTGACCGATGAGGCGCTGGTGCAGGGTATCTTCCAAGTGCAGCAGCAACTCGGTTTCCGATGCGGCGATTTTGTTGACGGGGACGCCAGTCCAAGATGAAACGATTTGGGCGATGTCTTCTTCATCGACAACTGGTAAAATGGCGTTATCGGTTTGTTTGTTGTTTGCGATCGCCTTCAGTTTACCTTCAATCTCCAATTCGCGATCGCGCCATTCTCCCGCTTTCTCAAAGTTTTGAACCTTGACCGCTTCTTCTTTTTGTTTAGTTACCTGACGCAGTTCTTGCTTGAGTTCCTTAGTTGCAGAAGAATTAGTATTGCTCAAACGAACGCGAGAACCAGCTTCATCGATCAAGTCGATTGCTTTATCCGGCAAGAATCGATCGCTAATATAGCGGTCTGAAAGCTTAGCTGCCGTTACCAGAGCATGATCGGAGATTTTAACTTTGTGGTGTTGCTCGTAAGCAGAACGCAAACCATATAATATCTCGATCGTCTCTTCTACAGACGGTTCGCCTACCATAATCGGTTGAAAGCGACGTTCCAAAGCAGCATCCCGTTCGATGTGCTTGCGGTACTCATCCAACGTCGTCATTCCCATGCACTGCAATTCGCCTCTCGCCAAAGCCGGTTTGAGCATATTAGCAGCATCCATGCTACCTTGAATTGCGCCAGTGCCAATCAGGTTATGAACTTCGTCAATTACTAAGATGATATTGCCAGCTTGACGCACTTCATCCAGGATTGCCTTGAGGCGTTCTTCAAACTCACCTCGGAAGCGCGTACCTGCAATCAGCAAACCCATATCTAGGCTGTACACTTGCTTGTCTTGCAAGATGTCGGGGATGCTTTTGTTGGCAATGCGTTGGGCCAAACCTTCTGCGATCGCAGTTTTACCAACACCCGGTTCTCCAATCAATACCGGGTTATTCTTCGTGCGACGACCGAGAATTTGAACAGCGCGTTCGATCTCCTTCTCGCGTCCCACAACTGGATCGAGTTTACCTTCAGCTGCTTGTTGGGTGAGATTGATGGCGAACTCATCCAAAGTCTTCGTCTTACCGCCACCGCGAGAAAATGCTCGTTCCTGACCGCCGCCAGCAGACACAGCTGCCACGTCTCCCAGCTTCTCCATCAGCTGCATACGCACATTCGTCAAGTCAACGCCCAGATTTTCCAACACCTTTGCCGCCACACCCGTCTCTTCGCGGATCAATCCCAGCAGCAAGTGTTCTGGAGCAATGTAATTATGTCCTAATTGACGAGCTTCATCAAAAGATTGCTCAAAAACCCGCTTAACCTTGGGGGTGAAAGGAATTTGCGCCGAAACGAAGCGAGAACCCCGACCGATAATCTTTTCTACCTCTACCCGTGCATTTGGTAGCGTAACGCCGAGGTCGGACAGCACTTTCGCAGCAACACTGCTTCCTTCTCCAATCAACCCCAGCAGGATTTGCTCGGTTCCCACGAGGTTGTGTCCCAGGCGACGTGCTTCTTCCTGGGCTAGCATCACCGCTTTAACTGCTTTGTCTGTAAAGTATTCAAACATAGTGGGTTTCCTCACCGAGCTGTTCGATAAGCGCTTTCTCTTAGTTTGACGCCTATATGAACTTTTGTGTACTTTGCTATTACAAGAGTATCTCTCTGTGGCTGTAGTCGGCAGTCGTGAGAACCGTATGAGCTAGGGGTAGTAGCCGTCTTTTTTGAGGGGCCAGGGGGTCGGGCGTCGGGCGTCAGGGTTAGGGATTGGTTTTGAGCAATGAATTTGAAAGATTCGTGGGTGAATTTCGATATTTGAAAATGAGAAACCCGATTTCTTTGCCTAAGTCCTATTTAATTTCCCGTGCGACGATCGTTTCTGGCTGATATTGCATCTATGCGATGCCATTCGGCATAGATCTTAGGCAAAAATTTTAAGAAAACATAACAAACTAGCAATTTAGGCAAAAATATGCTAGTAAAATTTTATTCTAAAATGATACCATAAATAAAAAAGCTATGTTGGATATAGGGACAGTATTAGACGATCGTTATCGCATCCTGAGCGAGCGGCAACCGGGAAGCTTTGGTAGAGTTTATCTAGCAGAAGATCTCAAGGAAGGTAACAAAAAAGTAATTCTGAAAGAATTTACTCTTGCCGTACAAGGTACAGATGCGTCGCCAACACTGCAAAAGCTTTCCAACCTTAATCATCCCAGGATTGCCAAATTTGAACTTGTTTACTATCAGCAAAATTTATTTTTAGTCCGAGACTATATCGTAGGAAAAAGTTATGCTACATTATTAAAATCAAAACATACGGTTACTGGATATTTTACCAAAAATGAAATTCTAGAACTATTTCGACAAATTTTACCAGTACTCAGTTATCTACACAAAAAAGGAGTTATTCATGGAAATATTTCTCCAGAAAATATCATCCGCAGTAATAAAGATAATTTACCAGTATTAATAGATTTTGGTGTCAAGCAAGTTGCCACTGAAATACTAGGTGTAGAATCATTGGCTTCTCAAGGTAATCACAACGCTAAAACTACCTACGCTCCGGACGATCAACTAAAAAAAGGAAGATTTGCTCCCGATAGCGATTTGTATGCTCTAGCAGCTTCGGCACTATATTTAATGACTGGCAAAGAGCCTAAAGACCTTTGGGATGTACCAGCAGCAAAATGGATAAAACAAAAAAAATTAACTCTTCGTTCTCCACTAAAAGAAGCTCTAAATAAAATGCTCGCAGCAGCGCCGGAACAGCGTTTTCAGTCAGCAGAAGAAGTGCTACGATTATTAGATAATAAAACAATAGTACAGTCAAATATGAGCAGAAATTTGGTATTCTTCTTCGCAGGAGTGGGAGTAACAGCACTAGCGGCAGTAGGTGCGATCGCTTTTTTCCCCGTTTTCAAACCACAGCCTCAGCGTAATTTAACATTAGGATTTCTCGCTATTCCCAATTTTCCTAACCAAAAATACGAACTTTTAGCAGATTACCTCAAAACCGAGTTAGGCAATAAGTTAAAAACTGATAAACTCACAATTATAGTTGATGCAATTGATACCCAAAGCACAACATCTTTATTGGATGCCAAAAATCGTATTGCTGACAAAAAATGGGATATTGCCTTTACCGTAAATCCTATGCTTTCTGTTGAGGCCAAAAAAAACGGTTATACCTTTGCCGCCAGAATGTGGCCAGGAATTGAGCAAATCCAATCAGTGCTGTTTGTTCGTGGTGACAGTTCTATTAAAAATATTGCTGATTTAACCCCCGACAAAATTATTGCTTTAGGACAACCTGGCGATGCCGTTACTTACTCTCTGCCACTTTACAATTTATATGGTAAGACCTTAACAATAGACAAAAGAAACTCTGTTAATGATATTATCGAAAAGGTAAAATCAGGACAAGCAGACATAGGGGCAGGCTATCTAAATCGAATCAAAGAAGAGCCGAAATTGCGATTATTTGGTTTTAGCCGATCGATTCCTTTATCGGGAGTATATCTTTCTCCTAATATTTCTGAAAAAGAACAAAATTTAATTAAAGAAACGCTTTTAAATGCTGCCCCAAATGTGCGAAATCAAACCAACTACGAACAAGGTGAAGAACCAGATTATAGTAACTTTATCGGTATTAATAACCGAGTAATTGAGATTTTATCCTGTACAAAATTCGATCAAAACCCTGTTAATCTCTACTGCGATCGGCCACAAAACATAATCCAAGGAAAAGTAGATGGTGTATTTCCTGTCGCCAATGATAAACACGAGCTAACATTACAAACAGAAAAAGATACTTATAAAGTTATCTTGCCGAATAGCTATGTAGGAGCGCCTCTAGAATTGAACGGTAAAATTATCCAAGTGATAGATGTAAAACCAAAGGAAGTAAGCGGAACACTCGTCTTAGAAATTACTCAGCCAAAGCAAATAAAAGTCAAAGATTAAGATGGCAACTGGGTTAAAAATAATCATGTACGAACATGGCGAATGCTAAAACCGCTTGCATTGCTTCTGGTGTTGCTGAAAATCCCCTTGAATTCACACTAATTCGACGCAGCGGCGATATTAGCGAACGTCATCAAGAATTTTTAAACCGACTGGCGGCAAAAGATAATCTTGGCAAGGGTTTAGCTGAAATTGGTAAGCGGGAAGTTACAGCAACAGATTTAGCGGTACTTACTTTCATCACCGGACGCGAATATGCAATTGTTATCCTCAAAGATAATAGAAGAGTTTTAGTTGATGTCGGTTCTTACAAAGGAGGAAGCTTACCGCCTAACACTAGAATTCTAATTATGCACTCCCATCCTGATGATTATGGTAGCGGTATGGCAAAGTTTATCAGCGAACCAGATGTAGATGCTTTAGTTTTCCTAAATCAACGCTACAGCTATATGGTAACAGTTGATGGAACAATCTACCGTTTCACCCAAAATACAATTCCCAATACGGTAGGAGAAGTTGTCAGAGAACTTAGTTATAGTGGATGGATAAACCCTCAAAGTTAGGAGAATATCAATATGCCATTTTTTATCCCCAACAGAACCAAATGTGCAATTTGTCATCAGCCTATCGAAAATCGTTTTGAAGCCGCTGAACTTCCTTATATAGACCCCGCCGCTTCTAGTTGGCTTTCACAGTTAGCCAGAAATTTTGTCCATCGCGACTGCTGGAATACATGGGAAAATGCCAAATTTTATGCCCATGCAGCATTTGATTTAGCAAAAAAAGCAGAAAATCAAAATCCTTCTTTCAAAATCGAGTTTGAAGCAGATGAATTAATCGTATTTTGGGTAGCCGCTTTGAATAGCTATCAACTAAAAGATTTCAACTTGCTGGCAACATTCGAGTTACCTTTAGAATCCTCTCCCGCTATCCTCAATTTTTTGATTTCCGTTCTTTCTCAACCAGAAATTACTGAAGAATACCAATTTGAAAATTCCATTTGGAAAGCGAGATGGGTAGATGCTAATATCGAGCTTACTTTATTTGAAGATATGGAGATTATCGATAAATTTCTGCTTCCGAAAGATAGACATAGTATCTGGCTAGCTGCGGTCAAAGTAATCCTCAACAAAGTAACTGAAAAGTTGGGCGAAGTAGCCGTTAACCAGAATTACGCTATGCTACCTTGAGAGGTTGATGATAAAATTAATATATATAGTAACAAGTAGTTCTCGAAAATATCTACACTTTCACCCTAAACCTAAACGGCATCGCCGAATTAACAGAGGAACAATTCTTTCAACTCTGTCAACGCCACGAACTAATCAGATTTGAACGCAATGCCGACAAAACCATCGTACTGAGGCCACTTTTAGGCGGTATAAACAGCAACCGCAATGCTAATTTAACTTATCAACTGGGAATGTGGAACCGTGACGAAGCTTTGGGAGTTGCCTTTGCTTCTTCCGCAGGTTTCACGCTTCCAAACGGTGCAATTCGTTCGCCTAATGCTTCTTGGTTAAAACGGGAAAAATGGGATGCTTTAACACCGGAAGAAAAGGAAAGTTTCGCCCCTGTTTGTCCTGATTTTGTGGTGGAGTTTCTTACACTCGATGATTCTTTAAACAGGCTACGCGCCAAAATGCAAGAATATATCGATAACGGTGCAAGGTTGGGTTGGTTAATTGATTTGGAAACAGGACAAGTTGAAATTTATCGCCCAAATCAAGATGTAGAAATACTCGAAAATGCCGCAACTCTTTCTGGTGAAGATGTGTTACCTGGTTTTGTTTTGAATCTCAATGCAATTATGTCGTAATTTCGGATATCAGAAACCCGGTTTCTTTAAGAAACCGGGTTTCTCGTCAAACATCGCCCCTACAAGTATTATGGCCACCTAGTTTCTTTGGAAATTTATCTGAGATTACATCTACCGAAAGTAGGATATCGATCGATTACTTGATATTCGATCGCTCCCCTAAAGCACGCGGAATAGCCTCATAACGGCGTCGAATCGCTTCTATCCGCGCCAACAGTTCGCGAATGCTGAACGGTTTGATGATATAGTCATCTGCACCGGCTTTTAACCCCCAAACTTTTTCCGAATCGTGGTTAATCACTGTCATGATCAAAATGGGTACATCCGAGAATTGTCGGATGCGCCAGCAAATTTCAATCCCCTCCATTCCCGGCAATATCAAGTCTAAAAGAACGATATCCGGTTGCTTTTCTTTGACTAAATTTAGTGCTGTCGGGCCATCTTTGGCCATTGTCACCTTATAACCTGCTTGCACTAAAGCAAAAGATAGTATTGCTCGCAATTCCTCATCGTCATCCACTATTAATACGTGAAGGTCTGGTGTCTGCTCTTGAAGCTCATAAAAGGTAGCTTCTGAGCCATCAGCCTCAACTTTTAGAAAAATATCATTCCACATTATCGAGCTTAGGATTTTGGCTACAATTTCTAGCTTGACAGATGTACCCCCAATCTTTATAACTTTCTGTAGGCAGATTTCTCATCTTTCTCAAGAGTGGTTACTCAACCAAAACTTTAGGCTAGTTGGAGAATTGATAATTACCACTCCCAAAAAATACTTTTCTCGCTAAGTTATCCTAATTAAGGCAAATAATTACCTCTTTAGTCAGAGAGCGGCTAAAGTCGATTTAACTATTTGTACTAATTCAGCTTCAGACCAAGGTTTCAATAAGCAGCTATGCAGGTTTGCTTCTGTTTTTGCTCGTTCAATTGCTGACTCATCAGCTTGACCGGTCAGCATCACTTTAACAATATTAGGAAATTGTTTATGGACGCGGATAAGAAACTCATCTCCCCTCATTCCAGGCATTAACCAGTCTGAGACAATCATAGTAATGTTGATTCCCTCTTCAGTAAGTTCTTTAATCACCTCTAAAGCTTCATCGGGGTCTTCAGCCATTTCATATATGCAGTCATCCCCAAAAGCAGCTTTTAGTTGCGTTCTCAGACTCTGCAATATGACTCTCTCATCATCAACGCACAAAATAACTGGTTTAGACATTCTCTCACTCCTCAATTAATTGTATAGGAAGAAAAACAGTAAATGTAGTCCGGCCAGGTTGACTTTCAACCTCGATTTTACCAGAATGCTTTTCGACAATTTTTTTGACAATATCTAGCCCCAAACCGCTACCTTCGCCTGGTGGTTTGGTAGTAAAAAATGGCTCGAATATTTTTGATTTTATATCTTCTGGTATACCTTTGCCGCTATCGGTAATGCTAATCATAGCTTGCTGTTGAAACTGATTTATATCGATCGTTAAAGTGCCTCGATAATTCATTGCTTGTAGGGCATTGTGGATGAGATTTGTCCAAACTTGATTGAGTTCGTCTGAATAACAGAGTACAGGCGGTAATTCTGCATAATTTCTAATTACTTCTATACCCTGTTTGATTTGATTCTGATAGAGGGTTAAAATAGTTTCGATTCCCTCACTCAGGTTAGCAGGAACCATTTTTGCAGAATTGTCGTAACGGGCATAGGTTTTCAGAGCAAATACTACTTTTGAGGCGCGTTCTGTAGCGGTGTTGATGGTATCTGTACCTCTTTTTAATTCGGAAAGTTTATAAGCGATTTCTAGGATTGGCAAACTGTCTGGTTTTTTTAACAAAGGGATAAATGTTTCAATTTCTTGATAAACGCCCATGATGACAAGGCGATCGGCTATTATATCGGCGTTGTCGAGCGCTAATTCTTCCAATTGCCGTTGTAAGCTTCTTCTGTATTGGCGTTCCTCTTTGGTAGATAATGCGATCTCTTGTTGGAGCGATCGCTGCAATAACGCCACAAAATCCTGGACTTCTTCTGGCGAAAGGGATTGAAACAGCGGCGGTAACTGTTCTAGGGTTCGATCCAACAATTTGGAAATATTTCCGGCGGAGGAACGAATTGCGCCCAAGGGAGTATTGACTTCATGGGCAATACCTGCAATCAATTGTCCCAAAGCTGCCATTTTTTCCGATTGAATCAGTTCTTCTTGGGTAGCTTTCAATTGTTGTAATGTTATTGCCAATTCCTCATTAGTTTTAGCTAACTGCTCATTTTTCTGTTCGAGACTCTTTTGCAGAGAACGTAAAGCCAAATGCGTTTCTACACGCGCCAAAACTTCTTCCACTTGAAAGGGTTTAGTGATATAATCTACTCCGCCAATCATAAAAGCTTTCACCTTATCTAGCACGTCATTAATAGCGCTGATAAATATTACCGGAATATCGCGAGTTAGTTCATCTGATTTTAGCTGTTGGCAAACTTCATAGCCATCCATTTCTGGCATCATAATATCGAGCAAAATCAAATCGGGAATAGATTGGCGAATACCCGCAAGTGCCAACTTTCCACTGGGTACGGCTCGAACTTTGTAACCCTGTTCGTTCAAGATACCAACTAACAGGCGCAAGTTCGCTGGTGTATCGTCGATCGCTAAAATATTGGCTTTAAAATTGGTCATTGGTCATTGGTCAGGGTCAGTTTTCCCTAATTAAGGAATTGTAGGTTCGGTTGAGCGATAGCGAAACCCAACACTTTGTTGGGTTTCCTGGCGTCAACCCAACCTACGAAAACTATTAGCATCAATAATTAATGTTAAAACCTTGTCATATTGAAAATTGTCAATACAACTTTCAATGGCATTGGCAAGAGGAGCGTTTTGGGTACGAATTTGTGATATTATTGTAGCAATTAAATCCAAATCGCCTTGAGGAATTGCCTCTTGCAGGTTAGCTACCCATTCCGCAGGTAGCGCTGCTATCGCCGCAGCAGTCAGTATATTTGCCTCTTCATTTTTGGTTAGAGATGAATCTCTTTTAGATGAGTCTTCATAAACATAACGCACGCCGATATGCTTGTGCATAGCATCAAATATTTCTGCCTCGCGGAATGGTTTTCGCATAAAGCCATCGCAACCGGCTGATAGCACAACTGCACGTTCTTCTTCTAAAACGCTAGCAGTTAAAGCAATCACAGCTGTCGCTTGACCTTTGGTACTTCCTTTAATATGTTTCGTAGCTTCATAACCGTCCATTACTGGCATTCTCATATCCATCCAGATTAAATGAGGCTCCCAAATATCCCACATTTCAATAGCTTCTTTGCCGTTACTGGCTTCCTTGATTTCAAAACCGAAGGGGTTAAGCAACTTAATTAATAATTGACGATTGCTCTGTTTATCATCAACTATTAAAATCCGATAGCGAGGTTGATTGGGTTCGAGGGCAATAACTCGCCGTTTCGGTTGTTTGCTTTCTATTTCGCTCTCGTCAACGACTCTGACTTCAATATTAAATTTGAACAGAGTGCCCTGACCTACCTGAGAACTGACGCTCATTTCACCGCCCATCAGTTGTACAAATTTGCGGCTGATTGGCAATCCCAAACCAGTTCCTTCTTGCGCTTCTTTGCCTGTTTTGCTTTGCACGAAGGCTTCAAAGATGCTATCTATTTCGTCAGGGGCAATGCCTGCACCCGTGTCTTCTACTTCAAATAATAGAGTCAGATCGGCTTCTTTTCCTTCTGTTTTGAATTTTGATTTTTGACTTTTAACTTTTAAAGATACGCCTCCTTCTTGGGTAAATTTGAGGGCGTTATTTAGCAGATTAATCAATACTTGGCGCAATTTTACTTCATCGGTTCGCACATATTGAGGCACATCGCCAATGCGCTCGAAAAGCAAGTCCAACTGCTTGTCATCAGCCTTCAGTTGGAACATATCTTCCAAGTCATCCAACATTCGATATAGGTCGAAGTTTTTTTCGTTGATATTGGTGCGCCCTGCTTCAATTTTAGATAAATCGAGGACGTTGTTGATCAAGGTGAGGAGGTGTTCCCCGCTGCGGTTAATAATGCCGACATTTTCTATGTGTTCTGAGGGTAAGCTTTGAGAGCGAGTCATCAGTTGGGAAAAACCGAGAATGGCGTTGAGGGGCGATCGCAATTCGTGACTCATGTTTGCCAGAAAGATACTTTTGGCTTGATTGGCAACTTCGGCTTTTTCTTTCGCTTTAGCCAGTTCTGAGTTTAATTCATCTACTTTCCTCGCCGCCAGACGCAGCTCGATCTCATCCATGACTATCCCAGCTAAGTCATTCAAGACTGACATCTCTTGTGGGGAAATAAGGCGCGGTTGTTTGTCGATCGCGCACAAAGTCCCCAAGCTATAGCCGTCGTGCGTTTGTAGTGGCGCTCCCACATAGAAGCGCAATCCGAAATCGCTAGTTACAAGGGGGTTTGTCGCCGATCGTACATCTTTACTGGCGTCTGTAACAACGTAGATGTCGGGAGAAAGAATTGCTGTCGCGCACAGCCCTGGGGAACGGTCAATTTGCTGAACATCTAAACCATGACGCGACTTAAACCAAATGCGATCGTTATCCACTAAGCTAACGACTGCGATAGGGACTTGCAGAAGTCGAGCCACAATCGCTGTCACTCTGTCAAAGGTACCCTCCGGGCGCGTATCCAGAATTTCATAACGTTGCAAGGCTTTTAGGCGCTCGGTTTCATTCTCTGGAATAAGTTTTTGATTATACATATTTTTATTCTCTGTGACGGGGAGGTTTCTACCATCATAAGCGATTAGCAATCTTTAACAAGCTATTTCTTATCTTTGTTAGTTACCTTTTCTGACAGCAGACAAACTAAATTGTCACTTTTGTGCGTCACTGATTTATATTTTAGGGACTATTATTTTATGACTTTTTCACAATTGACTTTTTCTCATTCAGAAACTCGGTTTCTCATTCAGAAACCCGGTTTCTCATTCAGAAACCCGGTTTCTTAGAGAAACCGGGTTTCTTAGTTCAGAAACCCGGTTTCTGCTAAGCTAATGCTCCTACAGCAACTTTCAACAAACCTTCAAACAACTTCATCCCATCTGTTCCGCCCAACATCGGATCTGACGCTCTCTCTGGGTGAGGCATCATTCCCAGCACATTTCCTTTAATATTGCAAATACCTGCAATATTATTTAACGAACCGTTGGGATTTTCGCCTTCGTAGCGAAACAGCACTTGATGGTTATCTTCCAACTGTGCCAAAGTATCGGCATCGGCGTAGTAATTGCCCTCGCCGTGAGCGATCGGCAAAGTAATTACCTGCCCAGTTTGATAAAGTTGCGTCCAAGGCAGATTAGTCCGTTCGACACGCAGGGAAACGCGATCGCAAATAAAATGCAAATCCCGATTTCGCACCAACGCCCCTGGCAATAAACCCGCCTCCGTCAGCACCTGGAAACCATTGCAAATTCCCAGCACCAACTTACCTTTACTTGCGTGTTCTACTGTAGCTTTCATCACCGGAGAGAAACGAGCGATCGCACCGCAACGCAAATAATCCCCATAGCTGAAACCGCCCGGAATCACGATCGCATCTAAATCCGAGATATCAGTTTCCTCGTGCCAAACCATCCGCGTCGGTTGATTGAGCAAATCGCGGGTGACATAAGCAACATCGCGATCGCAATTTGAACCCGGAAAAACTATCACCCCAAACTTCATCCCTTTACCCCCGCAGCTTCGGACACCTGAGTCAATTCAAAGCAATAATTTTCAATAACTGGATTTGCCAGGAGGCGATCGCAGATAATATCTAATTGCTGCCGCGCCGCATCTTCCGACTCAGCATCCAGCGTCACTTCGACATACTTACCAATTCTCACCTGTTCCACATTGTCATAGCCCATGTGTTTCAGTCCAGACTGTACTGCCACACCAGCCGGGTCTAAAACCGAAGGCCGCAGAGTAACATAGATTCGAGCCTGATATTTCAACACAACTGTTTTCTCACCAATAAAGATCTAGAGGGTGCAGCCTCCCTATTTTAATGTTGCATAGGGTTATGGTTGTGAACCTAACTGAGCTAGCGTAGAAAAAGGCACGGGTTGCGATCGTAACCAGAATCAAGGATGAAACCACAACACACTCGCAGTCAAAGACGAATTTTGAATCTGCTGAAGAACCTCAACCAAGGCATTTCAGCTCAGGATATATATATGGAACTGCGGAACCAGAACCAGGGAATGGGTTTGGCGACAGTTTACCGTGCCTTAGAATCATTAAAACGGGAAGGTGCGGTGCAGGTGCGGATGTTACCCAACGGCGAATCCCTTTACAGTTTGGCACACCAAGACAAACATCACTTGACCTGTCTTGAGTGTGGCAGATCCGTTTCCCTGGATAAATGTCCCGTCCAGGAACTAGAAACCCAACTGCACCGATCGCACCAGTTTAAAATTTTCTATCACACACTGGAATTTTTTGGACTTTGTAACCAATGTCAAGTAGCACATCAAGATGATGGCGTCGGGACTAGGTAAAGTCAAAAGTCAAAAGTCAAAAGTCAAAAGTCACTCATCAAGAATTTCTTCCCGCTCCGAAAGCCCCCCTGCCCCCTGCTCCCCTGGCCCCCCGCTCTTCCTTTCCCTCTTCTTTTTGACTTTTGACTTTTGACTTTACCTGGAAATCTACTTGTAATCGTTTTTACCAATATCTCCCACAATCGATCGCATTCCTTCGATAGTAGCTGGAATACTGCGGGGGTCGAGGAACATCACCTTGCTGCTGTCGCTGGTGCCAATTTTTTGACCCATCTCCAGATAATTCTGAGCCAGTAAAAACTGAAGCGCTTCGTGGGCGTGGGGGTCAGAGGTAAGCGTTTTGGCAACAATTTGTAGCGCCTCAGCGGTAGCTTGCGCTTTGAGGACTTGCTGCTGGCGTTCTGCTTGCGCTTTCAGAACGATCGCCTTTTGTTGCGCTTCCGCCTCCAAAATAGCAGCTTTTTGACGAGCTTCCGCATCCAACACTTGCGCTTCTGCCTTACCTCTAGCAGAGTTGATCGCAGATTCCCGTTCGCCTTCAGACGTGAGAATTGCCGCCCGTTTTTTACGTTCCGCAGACATCTGCAATTCCATCGATTCCTGCACCGCCCTAGAAGGAATAATATCTCGCAGTTCCACCCGCGTTACCTTCACTCCCCAAGGATCGGTAGCTTCATCCAAATCTCTCAGCAAAATTTCATTAATTTCCGATCGGGCTGTAAAAGTTTGGTCGAGTTCCAGTTTACCCATTTCAGACCGAATTTGAGTCAACACCAAATTCACCATCGCCGACTGGAGATTTTCCACTTTGTAGTAAGCTTTCTCCAGGTCGAGAATGCGCCAGTAGACGACCGCATCGACGGTGATGGCCACGTTGTCGCGAGTAATACATTGTTGAGGTGGAATATCGAGAACTCTTTCCCGGATAGTTTGTTGGTAAGCAATTCTTTCGTAAACGGGGATAAGGTAATTGAGACCGGGCGTTAATTTTTTACCGTTATATCTACCTAATGTTTCGACTAAAGCTTCCTCTCCTTGCTTAATAATTCTGATACCCGTGAGTCCCGGTACGCCCAGAAACACACATATCGATACAAGCAAACCAAATACATCCATTTTGAAACTCCCGATCTTAGATATGTGGAAACTTATGAATTCAAAAGGTTTTCTGGCAGAACAATCAAGGTTGTGCCTTGCCGTCCGACCACATAAACTTTTTGGTTAGGAGCGATCGCCTGTTGTTCATCCCCACAACGCGCTCGCCAAGAATTGCCTTCATATAGCACCCGTCCCGTCTCTCCCGCCGGAATTTCCGTAATTGTCTGCGCCTCGCTCGCATCCTGAAGAGAGCGTACTTTACGCTTAGGTAGGAAGCGACGGGAGACAAAAATCAAAGCCGTAGAAAGTCCCAACCAAATGAGTACCTGCCATTGAGGCGATCGCACAGCCATCGAAAGCAGAGCTACCATCAGGGCGCTCAGTCCCATCGCGAAAGACGTAAAAGCCGTCGGGATAAATAATTCCACCGAGCAAAGCGCCGCCCCCACCACCAACCACAACAAAGTGGGGCTGAACCCCAGTGACAATACCATATTTGCAGCTATAGGAGCCAGAAACCGAATCATTGACAGACTTAACAAGATATTCATATTCCGGCCTGTAAATTTACAAAAGGTAGGGTGAACTACTAGACGAGAGCCAGGTACGATGGAGAGGGTGTTCTACATTGGTTTACTACAACATTTAACAGCTAGATTTCCCTTGATGTGGTTGCAATTTCTCTTTCCCCGCTCTGATTTAAGGTTTTTTTTATAAAATTTCTCAATTATGAGCAGTTCCGAGCCGCCGTTTCATCGCTATCTTTGGGCATCTGACCCAGCATCAGCGCTTTTAGGAACCGGAGAGCTAGTACAAGGCAGATATCAGGTTGTTGCACCCCAAATTTGGTTAGATACACAACCGGAACTGCCGCCTGAAGTTCCCCAGGAATTACCTGAAGAGATTTTCCCTTACCTGCGCCTATTCCCTTTGCGCCTGCACATACCGGAAGTTTACGGTTTGGTTGTGATGGGAGAACCCCCAGACACAACTAAGGTAACACTGCTAGAAAACGCGCCCATAGACGAGGACGGAAATCTTTATCCGCATATTGTGGAAGCTTGGGAGCGGGTTAATCCAGTGCGACGAGTTTACTGGCTGTCGCAAATTCTAGAATTGTGGACGCCATTATCGGAATTCGGAGTAGTTTCCAGCCTGCTAATGCCAGAAAATGTGCGCGTGCAAGGTTGGCGTGTATGGTTGCTGGAATTGTATGCGGATACATCGCATTTACAAGAAGCAGCGTCTTTACAGGATCTGGGAGAGTGCTGGATCGATTGGATTGGGACAGCAACAGATCCAGTATCCGATCGACTGCGAGAAATCGGCCAGCAAATGCGTAGCGGCGAAGTAGAGTTGGAGGAAATTGCCGCTCAAATCAATCGCCTGCTTCTAGAGGAAGCCGCCCAGCTTCCCTTACGGTTGCAAGTGGCTGGAGCAACCGATGTGGGGCCCATGCGTAAAAGCAATGAAGACAGCTGCTATCCCACAAATGTAGATATCGAAAATCGCCACAATCCACCCAACGATCGGCTGATTCCTTACTTAACTCTAGTTTGCGATGGCATTGGCGGTCATGAAGGCGGTGAGGTAGCCAGCGATATGGCACTGCAAACCCTCAAACTGCAAGTGCGGGCCCTACTAATGGAAGTGAGCGAACAAACGGAAATCGTGCCACCAAAGTTAGTCCTAGACCAACTAACGGCAATTGTCCGGGTGGTGAATAACATGATTTCCAGCCAGAATGACGCTCAAGGACGGGAGTTGCGGCAACGAATGGGGACAACTTTGGTGATGGCCCTCCAGTTGCCGCAAAAGATTGTGACAGCAGATGGAAAAGAGTTGGGAAATGCCCACGAACTCTACATTGCTAGCGTTGGTGATAGCCGCGTCTACTGGATATCGGCTGATTATTGCCAGCAACTGACTGTGGATGATGATGTGGCTACCCGCGAAGTTCGTATGGGTCGCAGTCTCTACCGCGAAGCGCTCAAGCGAGTCGATGGCGGTGCTTTGACTCAGGCGCTGGGTATGCGAGATGCCGAAGTTCTCCGCCCCACAGTGCGGCGATTTATTGTGGAAGAAGATGGTCTGCTGCTGCTGTGTTCTGACGGTTTGAGCGATCGCAGCTGGGTGGAAAAATCCTGGAAGGATTATGCAAAGCCAATTCTTAAAGGTAGGCTTTCCCTGGAAGCCGGTGTGGAATTTTTGATCGATCTGGCTAACGAAAAGAACGGTCACGATAATACATCAGTAGTAATTACTTGCTGTCTCCTTTCTCCAGAAGCACCAGTACTCTTCGACCCCAGAAAGGCAGAACCAGATACTTCCGGACTGGATGATACAGCCCCTATGGAATGGGAATTGACAGAGGCTTCCAAAGCGCTTCTGTACGCTGATTCGGCAACCGCTCCTGACGACGAACCTGTTACTATTGGCACTCGACAGCCGCAAACCTGGGTGGCTGTATTGGGGGTTGTTGCACTGCTCATCTTTGGTTTGGCAGCATATGGCGCTTGGCGAACCCTAAACTCACAAAATTCCCAGCCCCAAGCACCGACTCAAGAGGAATCTCTCTAAAAAAGGCAAAAGTCAAAAGTCAAAAGTCAAAAGTCAAAAGGCAAAAGTCAAAAGTCAAAAGTCAAAAGTCAAAAGTCACTCATTAAGAATTTCTTCCTGCCCCCCTGCACCCCTGCCCCCCTGCCCCCCTGCCCCCCTGCACCCCTGCCCCCTGCCCCCTGCCCCCCTGCCCCCCCGCTCCCCCATTCCATAAGCTCCCTCTCCCTGATGAGGAGGAAAATTAGTATAAGTTTTGGGGACAGTTCTGTGCAAAGATAAAAAGGTTGTCTGGAAGCAACCTGAAGGTGCCCCAAAAGGAAACGCTAGAGTTTATGAAAGTTGGCGATCGCGTGCGCGTTAAAGAGTCTGTCGTTGTTTACCATCATCCCGAACATCGCAGTAAACCCTTTGATGTCAAGGGTTTGGAAGGAGAAGTTATGGCGATTATTCATGAGTGGCAAGGTAGACCTGTGAGCGCTAACCTTCCTGTCCTAGTTAAGTTTGACAAAAAATTTAAAGGTCACTTCCGCGAAAACGAGGTGGAGGTCATATCCTAGCGACGACCCCAACGAAACCAACCCAGGATGTTGACCTCGCTCTTCATCTTTTGTAACTCTTGTCGGTGTCGTTGTGCTGTCGTGTAGTACCACTGACAGTAACGCTCAAATTCTTCACGATACCGAACTTCTTGGTAAAACTCACTGGTCGCTTGGTAGGCAGCAAAGATTTCATCGCCTGCCACCGGCGACAGTGGGATAATTCGTCTTAATTCTTCTGACATTAGTGTGAGAGATTGAGGGCTAGAAAGTCAAAAGTCAAAAGTCAAAAAAGGGCGTCGGGAAGAGGGAAGAGGGGAAAAGCGTCGGGATATAAGGATTGCAAATTTGAGATTGCAGATTTTAGATCGAAGTTGAATCCAAAATCTAAAATCTAAAATCCAAAATCCTCTCATCGCCTAGAGCCAACCTCGGAGGCGATAGATCCCTATCCCAATGTATTCTTTCAGAGCGCGAGTTGTGTCTCCCAGTCGGGTGGTGTCCGGCAGGAGATTTAGCAGCGTTGCTTGCCAAGTGCGTTCCTCCTTGAGTTCTTCTTCTAAGACGAGAAAGTCAGTCGGAGCTGGGATAGCTTCGATGCCCTGACGTTTGAAGATGGCGAGAGAGCGTGGCATATGGAAAGCAGAGGTAACTAGGAGGACACGGCGTTCGATATTTTTAGCTGCCAGGATTTTGCGGACATTCACGGCATTTTCGTGGGTGTTGAGCGATGTGGGATCTTGTAAAATAGCTGACTTGGGAACGCCCATTGCCTCTGCAATTTCTGCCATATCTTGCGATTCTGGTGGCCCGCCGTTTTTCCAATCGATGCGACCGCCGCTGAGAATCAGGATCGGTGCTTTACCTTCTCGATATAACTTAGCACCGTAGAGGATGCGATCGCCTTCTTGAGCTACTTCTACCCAAGGTCGGGGCGGCTTTTTCGGCAGAATACCACCTCCCAAGACGACGATCGCAGGTGCTGACGGCAGTTCCACCGTTGGGATATACTGTCCTTCGAGCGATCGTACCAAACTGCGAGATATCCAGGTATTGCTTGCCAACAGCAACACGAAAAGTGCCAGAAACATCGGTACGGCTGCCCATTTTGGCCGTTTCCACAGCATCACCAAAGCGACAATTATCAGTACGCAGGCTAGCCCCAACGGGTAGATGAAAATAGGCAGTAGCTTTGATAAAAATAAAAACATCTGCAATTAGGGGATTTCAGATTTCGGATTTCAGATTTCGGATTTCAGATTGAAATTCTATTTGCCATCTTAAATTTACAATTTGGAACGTCTGCGGGCGTTTTTCCAGAAAAACCAGCTAGGACGAGGTTGGTGGCGCTTTTTGATGCTTTGGTGTTTTAAATTAGCCTTAGTTGGCTTAGAGTTCCCTTCCATTGCAGATTCCAGAGTCGTTTGCTGGGGAAGGCTGGGCGTTTCTGTACTATTCCACCCAGCGGCTATCCAGCCAGCAGATAGTCCACCCAGGATTGCCAAAAGGAAACTTAAAGTCACTGACTGTCCGAGCAACAAAAAGCCCAAAAAAAAGAAAAAAGCTACTTTCAGTCCTGTTGAAATCCCCTCAGAGATAATCATCGGTCAATGCTCATCACTGTTTCCGATCGCAATTTATCGCATCAAGAAAAATTGAGCAATGAACCATGAGCTATTGACTGATTACCGAATTCAATTGTGACTCTAAGTCTTGGGTGGTGTCTAATGTTTTGACAAAAGCTTGTTCGGCGTCTGTGAATGCTTCGCTAGCGGCTAGTTGACTGCTGAGGAGGTTAGCGGTAGCGTCGGAAACATCGCCTATACGGGATGAGAGGCGATCGCGCAATACTTCCTCTGGTGCTGTACAGTATAAAATTTGTAGAGGCAGATTGTGGGCTTGGGCTCGATCGATCGCATCTTTCCGCAACGCCATCCGATCGTACTTGGCATCTAAAATCACGGTAAAGCCTTGGCTAGCCAGGATAATTCCCAGTTCCAACAGACGCCCGTAAGTTTTCTGAGTCATTTCTGAAGTATACAACTCATCGCTACCGCGATCGCGCAACGCTACACCAGCCAAATGTTTCCGTACCGCATCAGAACGAAGGTGAATTGCGCTGATTTTGCGAGCCAACTGTCGCGCCACCGTACTCTTCCCAGATCCGGATACACCTGACATTAAAATTAATTTACCTTGGCGCGGTTTTGTGTATTCCCACGCCATTTTATAGTAGTGAGATGCTGTTTGTAGAGCCTTTTCTTTCTCATCAGTGGGAATGCCGAGATCGTCCAACAAAAATGAAGTTACTTTCGCTCGCACGTAAGCTTGACGGCTTAGGTATAAAGGCAAAACTTGCAAACCTTCCCAATCGCCAGTTTCTTCCACATAGGTGTTCAAAAACGCATTACCGAAGTCGGGACGTTGCCTTGCTTCCAAATCCATAACGGCAAAAGCGACATCGTACATTACATCGACAAAGCGGAAAGGTTCGTTAAATTCAATACAGTCAAATAGCAGAATTTTGTCATTCCACAAACAGATATTTCTCAGGTGTAAATCGCCGTGACATTCGCGAATAAAATTATTTTGAATCCTGCTGGCAAATAGTTCTAATCGAGATGCAAAGAAAGTATCTGTAAAGTGTTTGGTTTCCTCATACTGAGATTGAGTTTGCGGCCCGCCGATATATTTGGCAGTTTGGTCGTAATTTTCGTCGATCGCTTGTCGAATGCGATCGACTTCTCCAAACGTGCGAATGTACTCATTCGTTGGGGTTTGGGCGTGGAAATCTGCCACAATTCGTCCCAAATCTTGCATAATTTCCTCAGTTAATTTACCTGCTTCAAACAAACTGAGCAATAAAGTATCTTGCGGAAATTGGCGCATTTTCAGGGTATATTCTACCACTTCGCCAGCACCGCTCAGTTGAAAGCGATCGCCTGTTTGAGCGATCGGCAAAACTTCCAGGTAAATTTCGGGTGCGCCCCGCTTATTCATGCGGAATTCTTCATTACAAAAATGTTGTCTTAGTTCTAAAGTAGAAAAGTTCAAAAAACCAAAATTAACTTGTTTTTTGAGCTTGTAGGCGTAGTCGCCGGTAAGCAATACATAAGAAACGTGCGTTTGAATTAACTTAATTGGTTCTGTGACCGGATGAGGATAAAACTCCGGCTGCAACATTTGCTGAATGAAAGGAGGGAGAGTAGTTTCAGTCATGATAATTGATAATTGGTGAAAAGGTAAATTGTCAACCAAAACAAATGACAAATAGACTTCTCTAGAAAAAAATCTAAAAGGCAGGCAGGATGCCTATCCCACAATAATTTTTGGAGATGTCTAATGACAAATTTTAATAAAAAACCAGGGACGAAACCCTGGTTAGGTCAGAAATAAACTGATAGCATCAGTTGAGCGAGTCTCATACAGCTGCTGCTTCTGCACCTTCCGCGCCACCACCCTGCTGCGCGAGTACAGAGACAACAACTTCATTTGTTTCTACAACGGCAGAGACGCCTGGGGGCAAAGTTAATTCGTTGATGTGAATGGCATCGCCAATATCCAAATTGGTGACATCAACGTCAATCTTTTCTGGGATGCTATCTGGCAAACATTTGACTTGCAGTGATGAGATCACGGTGTCTAACATCCCGCCTCTTAGCTTGACACCTTTTGATTCGCCGACAAAATAGAGGGGCACTTTGACTTCAATGTTGCCATGAGCGGCGACGGAAAAGAAGCTGACGTGATAGATATGTCCTTTAGCGGGATGAGATTGCACTTCTCGGAGGATAGTTTGACCGCTCCAAGGTAGGTCGGTAACGTTGAGATTAATTAGGGTGTTGTTGATGGAGGCTTTTTTGAGCAGCAGCTCAACGGTTTTCGCGTTTACTGCCAAAGAAACTGATTCGGAACCGTTGTGGCCGTATAAAACGGCAGGAATTTGACCGTTGCGACGCAGAGAATTGGGTTTGCTGTTTTCTGGCCGCTTTTGACATTCAACTGTGAGTTCCATGTTCGGATTTGCGATTTGAGATTTTGGATACGAAGACTTTCGATTGTAGCAATTAGCGATCGAATTTCAGACGGCCACAGGAGTGCCGTCAGCGTGCAAAAGGGCTCGTTTGGGCCCGTGGATGGGGTCTTCCACAATAATTGTTTGGTCGCGGCTGGCTCCCAGAGATACGATCGCAATGGGCACTTCCATCAATTCGGCGAGGTATTTGAGATACTCCAGCGCTTTTTTGGGTAAGTCTTCCAATTGGCGACAATCAGCTGTGGATTGTTTCCAACCCGGTAAGGTTTTGTAGATGGGTTTGCAATTAGCAAAGATGCGGGAACTGGTGGGAAAATCTTCGCAGCGTTGACCGTCGATTTCGTAGGCAACGCAGACTTTGATTTCATCTAACTCGTCGAGTACGTCGAGTTTAGTGATGGCGAGACAGTCCATGCCGTTGATGCGAACGGCGTAGCGACCGATGACGGCATCAAACCAACCGCAACGGCGTTTGCGTCCGGTGGTGGTGCCAAATTCCGCACCGCGATCGCATAAAAATTCTCCCACATCGCCGTCTACTTCGGTGGGAAATGGCCCTTCTCCCACTCGCGTAGTGTATGCTTTGGCTACGCCGATAACGCGATCGATCATTGTCGGGCCAACACCAGTGCCCACGCAAGCTCCACCGGCCACTGGGTTGGAGGAAGTCACGTAGGGATACGTGCCATGATCTAAATCCAGCAGGGTTCCTTGTGCGCCTTCAAACAGAATATTGCGTCGCCGCTTAATGGCATCGTAGATTTTTAAGGAGCTATCGACTACGTGAGGTCGCAAACGCTCTGCATACTGCAAGTACTGCTCGATTACCTCTTCTGGGTCGAGGGCCGGCAAGTCGTAAAGCTTTTCTAGGATGACGTTTTTGTAGTTAATTGTCCAGTGCAGCTGTTTGCGGAGGGCATTTGGTTCCATTAAATCCAAAATGCGGATGCCGGTACGCTCGGATTTGTCGGCATAGGTCGGGCCGATGCCGCGACCTGTGGTGCCGATTTTGTGGTTTCCGCGCCTCTCTTCGGATGCCCGGTCAATCATGCGGTGGTATGGCATGGTGACGTGGGCGCTTTGGGAAATCAGCAGGTTGCGGGTGGAGATGCCCAGCTTTTCTAGCTGGTCTAGTTCTTCAATCAGTACCTGGGGGTCGATGACGGTGCCGCAACCGATGATGCACTCGGTATCGGGATATAGAATACCAGAGGGAATCAGGTGCAGCTTGAAGGTCTGCCCTTGCACCACAACGGTGTGTCCGGCATTGACACCCCCTTGGTAACGTACAACTACATCTGCTGATTTACTCAGTAAATCGGTTATTTTTCCTTTTCCTTCATCGCCCCACTGGGCACCTATCACTATTACGTTAGCCAAGGGTTTATTAAAAGTGGTAAAGTTTCACAAACTCTTATTATTATCAGATCCCCATACCCGTGTCAAGTAGGTAGTCGATCGAACTGGGGGCTGGGGGCTAGGGTGTAGGGTGTAGGGGAAAGGGAGAGGCAGGAGATTTTAGCTGCTTAGTTATTTCTGCTACTGGAGTACTAGGCGAAGAGATAAACAAGCGACTAAACAGCTATTCTGGGGTGAGGGAGTAGGTGCGGTAATTTACTAATCCAAGTTGCTAGTTATAGAACTTTAAAATATTGCAATCGCGGTTTTTCAAACAAAACCCCGATTTTCCGGTAAGGCTTTGGAAAAAATGCACTCAATATATTTAAATTCATCCGTTTTAAGCTGCAACAGAAATTGCCTTAGCTTTAAGCGAAGGCTCTGGAATGGGTTGACCATCTTCTCGGAGCGTGTCAATATAAAGCTCAATTGCTTCTTTAATATTATTTTCTGTTTCTTCTAGTGTCTTACCTGTAGAAATACAACCGGGCAAATCTGGAACATAAGCTGAATAGTTACTCCCAGCCCATTCAAAAATAACAACATATTCTTTCATTACTCGTCCTCCAGTTGTGCTTGTTTCCAGATGCTTTTGAGAGTTCCTATGGCTACTTCATCAGAAAAATTACCCGGTACAACTACGATACCGGATTTTTGAGGGTGCTTTAGGACTCTATGACTTCCTCGCATTCTCGCTTCATACCATCCATCGCCTTCTAATCGCTTCAGTACCTCACGAACTTTCATTATTTCTCCTTTCTAATTTTAAATTATAAAAATTGTGGACGAGCGCGATTGCCTACCGCACGCTACGCGATCGATTATTCTCCAAATACGAATGTTTTCGTCAGCCTACGCGAGCGCCCCTAAATCATACATATTTTGCTTTTTTTGTCAACTTATTTTACTGAACTGGCGCTCTAGCCTCTTTGGCGGTCTGTCTGACGGGGATATCAATCCAAAACTCTGTCCCTTCACCGGGTTGGGACAAACACTTCAAATTTCCGCCGTGTTGATCGACAACAATTTGATAGCAGATGGATAATCCCAAACCTGTGCCTTGACCCACTGGTTTAGTGGTGAAAAATGGGTCAAATATTTTGGCTTTTACATCATCGGTTATCCCAGATCCGTTATCTTTTATACAAATCCTTACCCAATCGCGATCGATAACTTCGGTACGGATGGTAATCCGACTGGGACTGTTTTTGATTTCTTCTGGCGATCGCTTTTTGTCTTTTTCTTGCAGAGCGTCGATCGCATTACTGATAATATTCATAAATACCTGATTCAATTGCCCGGAATAGCACTCGATATCTGGCAAATAACCGTACTCTTTCATAACTTCAATCCCCGGAGATCCCGGTTTACTTTTGAAGCGACTTTGTAAAATTAACAGGGTACTTTCAATGCCTTCTTCAATTCTTACTTGCTTCATTTCCGCTTCGTCCAGCCGAGAGAAATTTCGCAACGTTAAAACGATATTGCGGATGCGATCGGTTCCCACTTGCATCGAAGATAGTAATTTCGGTAAATCCTCAATTATATATTGCATATCCGCTGTTTCTGTGTATTCTTGAATTTGTGGATTGGGATGCGGATAAAACTTTCGATAAAGGTGAAAAAGCTGTATTAATGTTTCGCTGTATTCATTTATATGAAAAAGATTACCGTGAATGAAATTGACGGGATTGTTAATTTCGTGAGCTACACCTGCCACTAATTGCCCCAAACTAGACATTTTTTCCGTTTGCAGTAGTTGAGCTTGCGTTTGTTTGAGGTTATAGAGCGCTTGTTGAAGTTCTTTTTCTGCTTGTTTGCGTTCGATAATTTCTCGTTCTAAGGCTTGATTTGCTTCGCTCAATTCTAATGTACGATCGGCTACTTTTTGTTCCAAATAGCGATAAAATTCAGCCAGTTGTTCTGCCATTTTATTAAATGTTTTTGCCAATATTCCCAATTCATTGCGTGCGGTAATATCCACTCTGATATCGAGATTCCCAGCACTAATTTTAGAAGCGACATCTGTCAGGTGTTCTAGGGGTAAAACAACCGACCTTGAGAAAGCGAACCCCAAAGTAACTACTACGACAGTTACGAGAAAAAGAGAGCCGCCCATAACAAACGTCATTCTACGAACCGGATCGTAAACTTCAGCAGTTGGCAATTCTACTACCACAGTCCATTGCACGCGACGTACCAAGGTAGCGGCTCCCAAAACTTCTTCGCCCTTCAATCCCCGGTAAATTAAGAATTTTTCGATATCGGCTTCGGATGAGGATAATTTTGATATATTCTGGATAAAAGGACGTTGGGAAAGGTTTTCTATTTTAAAGGTATTGGGTGTACTTCCCTTTTTAGCAATGAGATTAAAGCGGTCATCAAGAACATAAACGTAACCACTTTTATCTACATTGATTTGAGACATAACCAAAGATAAAAAATTAAGATTTATCCGAGCGAATAATACTCCATCAACATGATTTTTCCAATTTCGGATAGGAACTGCTATCCAAGTTATTGGTAAGTTGGTTTTGGGGTCTATTTCTACTCGACCTAGATAATTTTCTCCTTCCTTAAACGTTTGGGAGAATAGAGGAGATTTAGCAAGCTTGACCAAAACGGGATCGGATGGAGATATTGGTTTGTATGGGGACATAGCTTGGACAACTTTGCCTTGATTGTTGATAATACCAACGATTTCGTAGGCACTGTTGCTATTAACAAGTCCTTCCAGTACACTGGCTAAAGTTTGGTCGGAAAACTCTGTCAATCCACGCAATCCCGCTAGGTAATTTAATTGACGCTGTAAGTCATTCAGATAAGTACCGATTTCGCTGGCGGCGGAGTGCGATCGCTCTTGCTGTAGCAGTCTTGACTGTTCCACCTCGCTGAGGAAGCTAAGATAGATTAATGCGCCTCCCGTTACTGCCAGACTTGCGATCGCAATTGATACAAGGCCGTAGCGCAATTGGTTGGCGATCGAAAAGATCCGCTCTCGAAAATCCTTCCTATTTGGACTATCCATAAATAGTCTCGGCTCCCTTATCTTAGTGTATAGGTTATAACATCCAGTTAACGGCGATGGCCCATTGAACTGCCGTTAACAGTTAAATGGCCTAGATATTTGTGAAACTATATGTTATTTAAGCTACATAAACTCTTACTACCAGATCTTTTAAAGTCTATTTCGGATTGGTTTAAACTTCGTTTAACAGCAATATTTCTATTGCTGTTTGCTGGTAGTTTGGCCTTAAGTTTAGCTTTGGGAAGTTGTAATTCCAGTACGAATAGCAATTCTAGTGTCGCTTCTTCAGGCGATGGGATTGGGAAAGTAACAGTAGTGCGAATCGGTCATCAACCGCACGGCGCACCGATTCTGCTCAAAGCCAGAGGTACTCTAGAAAAACACTTGGCATCGATGGGTCTTTCCGTACAGTGGGTGGAATTTCCCGCTGGGCCACCGATTATGGCAGCGATGGCAGAAGGAAAAGTTGATATGGGAATGGCAGGGGAAGTCCCGCCTTTGTTCGCACAAGCAAGCGGTGTACCTCTGGTGTATGTTGCCAACGAGCAACCCGTTCCCACAATGATGGGTATTTTGGTACGAAACAATTCGCCAATTAAAACGTTAGCTGACCTTAAAGGTAAAAAAATAACTGCGACAAAAGCATCAGCAGGTCACTATCTGCTCATACAGGCTCTCTTGCGAACAGGCTTGACACTTGACGACGTACAAGCAGTTTATCTGCCTCCACCAGAAGGACAGGAAGCTTTCCGGCGGGGAGAAGTAGATGTTTGGGTAGGTTGGGACCCGTTTTTGGCAATTTTAGAAGACAGTATGCCAGTTCGGTTGCTGGCGAATGGTGAGGGGTTGACGAAAAATACAAACTTTTATTTTGCCACTCGCTTTTTTGCCAGTAAATATTACGATATTGTCAAAATTGTCATCGAAGAAATGCGACAAGTAGGGATTTGGGCTAGCAATCATCCCCAGTTAGCTGCCAAAATTATAGCTGCTAATACTAATATGAAATTGGCAACAGCGCTAAAAATCACAAAACGAAATTTTTATGGAGCGCAACCGATTCAAGATCGAGCGATCGAAGAACAACAAAGAATTGCAGATACTTTTTTCCGGTTAGGTTTGTTGCCCAAACAAATTCGCGTTGAAGATGTGGTATGGAAGGGAAGGTCTTAGAATTAAAACATAACAGAAATAAATCCGCTCCGGTGACATGAAAACAGACACGATATTTTATCGGTTATTCCAATCATTTCCTAGCATTTTCTTTGAACTGATCGAGCGCTTTTTAATATTATATAAGAAAGAAGCGATCGCACTCACATCCATCCCCAAAGACGATTGCACATGAATTCATACCCAAAGGAGATAAAAGCTAGTAAACTTTATATATGGCTTAGACGTAGGTTGGTACGTATGAAATTAATGACGGAGTACACCATTGTTCTTCAGCCTGATGACAATGGCACTTTTGTTGCCTACATCCCAGCAATTCCCGGTTGTCATGCCTGGGGACAAACACCTGATGAAGCGCGTGCGGAATTGGTGAATGTTTTCGACATGATTCAAGAAGAATATTCCGAACAAGGTCGCGACTTGCCTGATGATGTTAAATTGGTGATTGCCAATGCCAGAAGACAGCAAGCGAATTGGAACGAGTTGCCAAAAAATTGGGTTTTGTAAAGGTACGACAGAAAGGTAGTCACGCTCGTTGGCAACATCCAGATGGACGATCGACAACTATTCCCATTCATGGAAATTCGGAAATCGGTAGTTGGCTATTTTATGAAATTCTCAAACAATTAGGTATTAGTGAAGAAGAGTTTAATCAATTTTGATGAATAATGCGATCGCACTCTCCAATTCAACAAGTACGATCGCACCGAATCCATACGCAAAAGCGATCGCATTTTCCATTTCTCCACAAAAACCTTCCATTTCTCCTCATCACCCGCCTGCGAATCAATTCGCAGGCTGATAGCGAAAGTCGGATTTATCCGACTGAATACATATTTTCTTTTCTTCAGTCCACTTCAGTGGACTTTCGCTATGAGCCTGGGGTTTGAACCCCAGGCGGGCCTTTCGCTATTAAACTGGGGTTTGAACCCCAGGCGGGCCTTTCGCTATTAAACTGGGGTTTGAACCCCAGGCGGGCCTTTCGCTATTAAACTGGGGTTTGAACCCCAATCGGGCTATAAGCACTTGACATTAACCCAATTAAAAGTATTAAAATATACTTAAAATTTAAACACTTCCATCAAACATGAAACTAACCGAAATACTTGGCCCAGATGGAGAAAAAATTTATATTCAATACGATGAAGAAGAAAGCGACGAACTGCAAGCAGTTGGATATATTGATGATATCAAACAAAGAACGGAAAAATTTAAAACTGCAATGGCTAGCACCGTGCGGGGTTACTCCAAGTTGGTGTTAGATACGATACAAAATAATATGGCAGATTTGGAAAAACCCAGTAAAGTAACCTTGGAATTTGGCATCCAGGCGGGTGGGGAAACTGGCGTACCTTTTGTGACCAAAGGAACGGCACAGGCGAATGTTAAAGTAACAGTAGAGTGGGATTTTACCAAAGCGCAAACAGCCGCAGCTAACCAGCCGACTGCACCATGAGCGACTACAATCTTGATATGCTCAGAGAAGCGATGGTGAAAATCCTTGGTTCTGATGGGCAGACAGTTTCCGGTTCTGGGTTTATAATTCGTTCCGATGGTTATCTCGTTACTTGTCATCATGTTATCTATCAGTTAGGGTTGCTGAAGGTAGAGTATCGCGGACAAGTTTACGAGGCGGAATGGTGCGAAGAATTTTCTAATCCAGAAGTTGATATTGCGATACTAAAAATAGATGTTGCGGATGCTAAAGCGGTGGCGATTATTAATCCTCAGCATCTATTGACATCGGTAACGGTTTATGGTTTTCCGCCGTCACAAAAGAAGTTTTTTCCTGAAGGGATTGATGTCTTTGCCGAAAATATCCGTCGCAGTGCGCCTGTTAATACGATTAGTACCTATCGTTCTCGCGAAATTAGTGCTAATAATGCTTGGAATAAGTTACCGCAGGAAAAGTCTACTTTTAAGTCTCACAGAATAAATGAAAAAGTCGAGGCGGGAACTAGCGGTGGGGCTGTTTTTGCACAAGAATTGGGCGGTGTGGTGGGGGTGATTCAGTGCAGTAAAAGCGATGAAAGTTATGTGATTCGCTGGGATAATATTACTGAGATCTTGGAGCGATTGGGATTAGAGCCGCAGAAAAATGCTGTTTGTAATTTTTTAGGGGAGATTGAGCAGCAATATAAGTTTATCAGGTTGTTTCACACGGCGCAAGAGATTGTTTTGCAAGACCAATATATTCCGATTCAGGTGACGCTGGAACGGAAATATCGCCATGAGGTAGAAAGTTTTTGGGGATATTTGGAATCGGAGGCAGAAGCTAAACGCGCTTATGCTTTTAAAGGGTTTGATGAATCGCGACAAGTTGAAGTTGATTGGGAAAAGGCGAGAAATGAACATCAAAAAATTATGGTTCTCGCTGACCCTGGTATGGGAAAATCTACTTTGTTGAAAATGGAGGCGCTAACTACTGCCAAAGCGGAGAGGGAGAAGCTTTTCGGAAATCTGGTCAATATCGATGAGGCGATTTTTCCGCTGGTTATTCGGTTATCTGATTTGGCGGAAACAGAGGCCGAAATTTTTGATGCGATTCCTGGGATTATTCAACGAGATTATCCCAAAACTTCCGTATTAATTGACGAACTATTAAAGAAAAAGTTAGCTAATGGCAAATGTCTGCTGCTTTTGGATGCTTTGGATGAAGTACCGAAAGCGCAGCGAAATCGGTTAGCGGAAAAGCTGAACCGATTTACTCGTAATTATCCTTGTCGGATTATTTGCACTTCTCGGATTGTCGGTTATGGTGGCGCATTTGTCGAGGGTGCGAAAGAGGTAGAAATTGTTCCCTTTAGCCAAAAGCAAACGAAAAATTATATTCAAACTTGGTTTAATAATGCGGCGGGATATATTAATGATGATGCGGTTTCGGCTGAGGGATTGATTGGGGAACTGGGGAATAAACCGCAAATTCAGGGATTGGCGCAAAATCCCCTGCTGTTATCTTTGCTTTGCAGTCTTTATCAAGAAAAAGAATTACACCTTCCCGCACGACGCAGCCAAGTTTATCAACAAGCTGTGGATTATATGCTGAGGAAATGGCGGGGTGAGAATAAAAGACTGTTGTGCGAAGATGGTTGGGTAATTGCCAAAATCGGATTGTTGCAAGATATCGCTTATCATTTTAGCTGCGATGGGAAGGAGATTTTTTCATTGCTGGAACTCTCGGAGAGAATTGATAAGTTTCTGCGTGAGAATCACAAAAGCGATTTCCGGGATGTGAAGACGGCTGAGTTAATTAAGGAACTGGCGGAAGAAGATGGCATTTTGCAAAAACTGGACAGGGATGGAGATAAGTATCTGTTTCTGCACCGGACTTTTCAGGAGTATTTTGCTGCTTCCTATTTGCTGGGGAGGATTGATTTAGCGAAAGCTCAGTTTTGGGAATATGACTGGCATGAAACTTTGAGTTTGCTGGCGGGATTGATGGAAAATCCCGTGCTTTTGGTGGCAGCGATTATGGGTGAGAAGGATGATATCTTTCGTAGTTTGTTGTTATTGGCGGGTAAATGTATCGCTGAATGTAAAGATAGTGAGCATCCTTTGTTTGAACAAGTAAACGACAGAATTTATAGGTTTTGGGAATCTTATCCTAATGCTGATTTTATCAAGTCGGCTGTTGTGGCTTTAGGTAAAGCTAATTCATTAATATGTCGAAAGTTGCAAGAGGCTCTTAATTACAATCGAAACAGCGATGTCAGAATGTGCGCGGTAGAGGCTTTGGGAAACATTGGGCATCCCCAAGCGGTAGCGGCCTTAATTGAAGCTCTCCACCATGAAGATAGCTATTTCAGAAGGGACGCGGCAGAGGCTTTGGGGAAGATTGGCCATCCTCAAGCGGTAACGGCGTTAATGGAAGCTCTCCACCATGAAGATAGCGATGTCAGATACAAAGCGGCATGGGCTTTGGGCGAGATTGGCAATCCCCAAGCGGTAGCGGCGTTAATGGAAACTCTCCACCATGAAGATAGCTCATTCAGAAGCTACGCGGCAGAGGCTTTGGGGCAGATTGACAATCCCCAAGCGGTAGCGGCGTTAATGGAAGCTCTCCACGATGAAGATAGCGATGTCAGAAGGTACGCGGCAGTAGCTTTGGGGGACATTGGCCATCCCCAAGCGGTAGCGGCGTTAATGGAAGCTCTCCACGATGAATCTAGTTATGTCATATTCAACGCGGCAGTGGCTTTGGGGCAGATTGGCCATCCCCAAGCGGTAGCGGCGTTAATGGAAGCTCTCCACGATGAAGATAGCGATGTCAGATGGAAGGCGGCAGAGGCTTTGGGGAAAATGGGCCATCCCCAAGCGGTAGCGGCGTTAATGGAAGCTCTCCACGATGAAAATATCTATGTCAGAAGGTATGCGGCATGGGCTTTGGGGAAGATTGGCCATCCCCAAGCGGTAGCGGCGTTAATGGAAGCTCTCCATGATGAAGATATCTATGTCAGAAGGTACGCGGTATGGGCTTTGGAGAAGATTGGCCATCCCCAAGCGGTAGCGGCGTTAATGGAAGCTCTCCATGATGAAGATAGCGATGTCAGAAGTAAAGCGGCACAGGCTTTGGGGAACATTGGCCATCCCCAAGCGGTAGCGGCGTTAATGGAAGCTCTCCACCATGAAGATAGCTCAGTCAGAAGCAGTGCGGCATGGGCTTTGGGGGACATTGGCCATCCCCAAGCGGTAGCGGCGTTAATGGAAGCTCTCCACCATGAAGATAGCTCAGTCAGATGGAAGGCGGCATGGGCTTTGGGGCAAATTGGCCATCCCCAAGCGGTAGCGGCGTTAATTGAAGTTCTCCACCATGAAGATAGCTTGGTTAGAAGCAGTGCGGCAGAGGCTTTGGGGAAGATTGGCACTTCAGAAATACTGGCAAAGCTGATTAAATTCCCTCAAATAAACATCAGAAGCAGTGCGGCAGAGGCTTTGGGGAAGATTGGCACTTCAGAAATACTGGCAAAGCTGATTAAATTCCCTCAAATAAACATCTATGACTCTGACATATTTCCCGTCGCCAGAAAGCTAGCAGTTCGATTCAGCAAGGAACGACGGGATTTGATTCCTGTTTATCCAGAGAAAGTCAGATACTCACCAATCTGGGTAAAAGTCCACCGTCTCTTCAGAATCATCGCTCAACGTATCCGTCGCATCCAGCGTTATCTTTCCACCCGACTAACTAAGCGTCGCCCTCATCCTGTTCGATAAAATAACTCTGACAACCATTGCACAAACGCCTTTACTATTTACCGGAGATAACCAATGGCAATACTGCAACTAGAAAACGGTACTACTTACACGCAATTAAACGATATTGCGCCAATTCTCGCACCTTTAAATATCCAGATTAATCGCTGGGAAGTGGGAGATAACCCTAATTTGCATCATCTCCTATCCCAAGATAGCCTCAGCGATGAGGAAAAAGAACAGGTACTCACCGCTTTGGATGGCTATTTTGCCCAACTGCAACAAAATTACGGCTATCAATCTCGCGATTTGCTGGTAATCCATTCAGCTATCCCAAATCTAAATACAATGATGGGAAAATTTGCCACTATCCACACTCACGCCGATGATGAAGTGCGCTATGTAATTGATGGGGAAGGAGTTTTTGGTTTTGTGTTACCGGATGGAAGTCAAGTAGAATTAACGGTGCAAAAAGAAGAATATATCAATGTACCAGCCGGAACGGAACATTGGTTTCATTTAACTTCATCGCGGCGGATTAAAGCGGTGCGCTATTTTATTTCTACTGAAGGTTGGGTTCCTCAATATACTGGTAGAGAATTGCGTTTTGGGCAGGAGGTTGGTGTTTAGGTTTTTTGGTAGAGTGTTAGGGATTGATTTTTTACCACAGATGAAGCACAGATGAACACAGATGAACACAGATGAATTTTGGATGGGTTGAAGGAGTTAATTTTGAAAACGATCGTTTTTTGTGATTTTGATGGTACTATCACGGTTAAAGAAACTTTTGAGGCAATTTTAAAGCAGTTTGCACCGGAAGTTTCAGCGCAATTGATGCCAGAAATGTATGCTCGAAGGTTAACTTTGCGGGAAGGAGTGCGGCAAATTCTGGAATCAATTCCATCGGCGCGTTATGAGGAAATCATTGAGTTTACTAGGGGTCAACCAATTCGCGATGGATTGATAGAATTACTCGATTTTCTGGAGTTCCAAGGCATACCTTTCGTAGTCGTTTCGGGAGGGTTGCGCGGAATGGTAGAAGTTGTGCTTGGGGATTTAGTAAATCGGGTGTATAATATCCATGCTCTCGATTTAGATACCAGTGGTGAATTTCTACGGGTGATATCTAAATATGAGGGCGAAACGGAATTAATGGCTAAGGTGCAGGTGATTGAAGAATATGGGGTGGAAAATGCGATCGCAATTGGTGACTCCCTCACCGATCTTAACATGGCACTGCACGCGCCCGTTGTTTTTGCACGCGATCGCCTAGCCAAATACCTCGACGAACATCAAAAATCATACATACCTTGGGATGATTTTTTTGATGTGCAGGGTTACTTAGCAAAATTGTGGAAGTTAAACTCTTAATCTAAAATCGAATGATGAGCGATTGCCAAGTGCTATCTACTAATAATACTTTAAAATTAGATCCCCGTTCCGATCTAATTGCTGCTGCATCTCAATTTTATAAACAAGGTTGGATGGTGGGGACGGCGGGGAATCTTTCGGCGCGTTTACCTGATGGCAGTTTTTGGATTACTGCGAGTGGAAAATCGAAAGGAGAATTGACAATCAGCGATTTTATTCGGGTGGGAAATGATGGTATGATATTGGAGCGATCGCACTCCGATCTCAAACCATCTGCGGAAACCGAAATCCATCAAATTATCTATCAGCTATTCCCAGAAGCGCAAGCTTGTTACCACGTTCATTCCATTGAAGCCAATTTAGTTTCTCGGTTTGGCGAAGAAGATAACTTGTTGTTACCACCTTTAGAAATGCTCAAAGGATTTGGCATCAAAGAAGAAAAGCCTCGCTGCTTCATCCCTATTTTTGCCAATCATCTCCAAGTATCTAAGATAGCAGAAGAAATTGGCGATCGCTTTCGCATCCACCCTCCTCAAATACCAGCATTACTGCTCAGAGATCACGGCGTCACCGTTTGGGCAAATTCTACGGAAGTCGCTCGCAACTATATAGAGCTAGTAGAATATATTTTCCGTTATATGGTGGTAGCTTGTCAAGTTAATATTCAATATTAGCAAACTAATTAGTGAGGTAATCTCATGGCTAGTCAAACTATTCGCGTTGTCGCTCGTCTCGTTGCTTTACCGGAAAAAGTAGAGGAACTGAAATCTGTGCTGTTGGGAATTATAGAACCAACGCGGAAAGAAGCGGGTTGTATTAAATATGAATTGCTGCAAAACAATGCCGATCCTGCTGATTTTACATTTGTAGAAGAGTGGGAATCCGATGCTTTACTAGATGCACATTTAGGTTCCGAACATATCCAAAAAGCGATAGAGAAATTGGCTGGATTAGTTGCGGTTGCACCGGATATTCGCCGATATAGCCTTTTGGCGTAATATTAACTCAAGTTGCTATTTACTTGAACTTCTTAGTATGTTGTTGCGCTTTAGCGCTCTTTAAACGACTCGGATAAGAGCGCTAAAGCGCAACTACGTACCTAACACAATTAACACTGCAAATCGACGATCGCTTGTTTGTCGATCGTTTCCATCATAACACGCAAGTCTGCGGAAATTTGACGATCGACATTTAATTTTTTCACCGCCGTATCAAAACTTTCGCCTCTCAGCATGAATTGAGCTATTTTTTGCAATTCACCCCAAGTTAATTCGCTTTCTACGTAAGCTTTAGAAATGGTAATCAACAAATATAGGTAGTTGTTTCCTTCTGCTTCTGTCATCATTGTATGGGGAATATTTAACTTTTCATCAAAGCAGTAATACCAGGATTTCGGCTGATATTTTACTACTGCTTTAAATAAGTCCTGATGTTCGTGAATATTAACGGCTTTATCGTCTTCGCTGGAAATGATTAACATCGGACTAGCTGGAGTATTTTCCACGCGATCGAGTATTTTCTGTCCCAGATCTAAAAATAACCGCAAAGCCGGAATGAGAAAGCCATCATAACCATGACTTCCCGGATTATCTTTATTCAACCATTCATAATAAAAAGGTAAAACCGACACAAACCAATTTACAATTCTCAAGTTGCTACCAAGATAAGCAGCGAAAAGTAAAGCTTTGCTAATTTCTTGCGGACGTTCTAGTGTTAACCAAGCCACTAAAGTAGCGCCACTGGAATCGCCGCCAATTATTACTTCTTTTCCTAATTGTTTAACTACCTGCAACCATTCGATCGCAAATTTTTGATAAACTTCCACATTCTCTGGTAAAGGCGGTGGATTATCGCCGTTCCAATCTCCCGCGATTCCGTGACCGGGTTGCAAAGGAACTAATACATTATAACCTAATTGGAAAAAAGCTTTTCCTAACGGTTCAAACTGATAGGGTGCAGCCGTAAATCCGTGGAAAAATAGGAAAACTTTTTCCGTTGGATGCGGGTGGAAAAAGAATCGCGATCGACACTCTTCATTTTTCAAAGGTAGAGCATCTTCGCGAATTTTTGCTGCTTCGATAATCGTTTTTGTTATAATTGAGTAATCAGTCATTGTTAGTCCGAATAGACGATCGTTTCAGCACACCCACCAAAACCAATAATCCCAAAGCTAATGCCAATATCACTGCTGTCAGAGCGATCGCAAGTTGATTAGCTTGACGCACGGCAATTGCTACCAACGCCCAAACGATGACAAGGGGGAAGGCAAAGTCATCTCGTGTCACCTTAATTGTAGCTGCGATCGCACCCGCCACAACCATGACAATGACTGTCCAGATTTGCGGGCTAATTAGCCCACCCTTCCAACCTAAACTATATAGTGCGATCGCCACATTGACAATAGTCGCGACGCTAATCCAACCTAAATAAATGCTTAAGGGAACTTGCACTAACCACTTCTGATTTCTCGATACCCTTCTTTTCGCAATTCCTAATTCCAAGTATATGCCAATCAGGGGCAATAAAATTGCCAACATCGCCAATAAAGAACGGGCAAATAATTCGTACTCAAAAACGAACACCCAGACAATCTGCGCCAAACTTGCCATTACTAAAAAATAACCGCTCCGACGCAGATAAGGGTCTTGCCTTTGCGCGGGGAGGAATTGGTAAATGGCAAAACTAATTAACCCTAGATAAATTAATCCCCAAATCGCAAAAGCATAATTAGCCGGAATAATGAGGACGTTCTTGAATAGGATATTGGAAATTTCACCAATTGTACGTCCGTTGGGTGGAAAGAGATTGCTATATATATTGATGCCGAAGGCAGCCAGAATAGCAATTAAGTTGGCCCATTGCCTGATGCGATCGGAGTCCAAGCGATTTGTGTAAGTTGTCATCAGATCGATCTCCTCTTACCATTTTTTAGAGTATAAAACGCTAAGCTATTCCTTACGTCCTGGGGGAAAATTTTCTTTTCCCGGTACACTTTCAATTGCCACCAACGCCGCACGGGAAGCCGCCAAAATATCTCGTTCTGCACCACCCAGGTACACTCGTCCGAAACTGCCGATCGGGTGAACATCTAATATATTAATCAGAGCCGCTTTCTCTGCTTCGTTCGCCGCCAGTGGTGCGTAAGCGGCTGGCTCAACTTCTAACACATAAAGCGTTTGACCTGTAAGAATCATCTGTCCCCGCCGTCCGCGATTGATCAGTTGTGTTTGGTAAGAATCAATATTGCGGATAATTTGGCTGGAAATCACTCGCGGTTTGATACAATCTTCTCTGCGGACTCCGATCGTCTCCAATATCGCTTTACCAGCAGCCCGCGTCTCCCCTTGCACGCTAGAATGAATCTCCAGAAGACCGTAAAGCCTTTCCACAGCTAGCACCGCCGGACGTACAGAGGCAGATTTCAACGCGACATCGGTAATCCGGTTAATTTCTATACCAGGCGAGATCTCAATCCACAGGGACGCATCCCCCGGTAACGGCAAAAACCCTTGGGACACCGTGCCCAAGTAAGCGGCGTATTGAGGCTGCAAGCTGTCTAGAAATACGTAACTGCGGAGTTCTATACCCAAGATTTTTATCCCCGTGCTGAGAGTGCAAAACGAATAGGATGCAAAATTTGAGTATAAAACGATCGGCTACCAGTTTTAGGCAGGATGAGTTAATACTGAGGCAAGCTGAGCAGGACGAGACAAGTGCGGGCAATGTCCTCCCGGCAGTTCTATAGCATCAATTCCCAATCGCTTACGTGCAGCGTAGCGCGACCATGCAGGAGAAATTATCCGGTCATCAGTACAAACAATATATTTATACTCTACTTTTGGTAAAGAATTCAGCGGATTGATATCATAAATGTATGCCATCGATCGTTGCGATCGTCCTTTTGAGAGCGCCCAGCGCATGACATCCGGTTCGCAATCGTGATAGAAAAGTTCTATCAATACTGCTTCATCTGAAAAATCTTTACCAACAGAAACTGGATTAAATAGAGCGGGTTCATCATTGAATTGTGCGAGTAGACTTTGCTCTTTTGGTTCGTAATTTAACGATTTGAGACTATCCGGATCGAGATTATTGGAAAATTGGTCAATTGTACTGAATCCCGGACATGGAATAAGCGCACTGAGAAATACTAATTGACGCACTTGACGCGCTTCTGCAACAAGGGGAATAACAGTACCAGCCATTGAGTGACCGACGAGGACAATATCATCATCAGTTTTTGGCAGCGCTTGAATTACTACATCTGCAAATTGCGATAAACTTGCCGATGCGTCTTCAATTGGCAAATCCATTGCTACTGTTTTGTGACCTTGCGCTTCTAAGTAAGGAATTAATAAATCCCAAGACCAAGCGCCTTGGAAAGCACCGTGAACTAGACAAAAAAGACTCATAGGTAGGGGTTAGGGGTTAGGGGTTAGGGGCTAGGGGTTAGGGGTTAGGGGTTAGGGGCTAGGGAAGAGGGAGAGGGAAGAGGGAGGAATTTTGACTTTTGACTTTTGAC